>CANJQI010000257.1 GCA_947476215.1 Betaproteobacteria bacterium | reverse complement strand
GTAGGGCAGATTGCTGCGCATGAAAGGCGAAACCCAGATCGTGCTGCCATAGAACATCAGCGTGTAGCCGTCCGGCTGCGCTCGCGCCACCACTTCCGCCGCACCGATGCCGCCGCCGCGGTTTTCGACGACGACCTGCTGGCCGAGATTGGAAGTCAGCCCCTGCGCGATCACGCGCGACGCAAAATCTCCACCGCCACCCGTGCCGGATGCGACGATGCGCACCGGTTTGTGGGGATAATCCTGGGCATGCATGGCCCCGTTTGCAAGTCCTGTCAGCGCAGAGGCAAACAGCCCGAAATAATTTCGACTATGCATTAACTATTTGATTAATATAGACAACTGTAGACCTGCGAGGTATGACCCTGCACAGATTTTCAGTATAGTAGGGCGGAAAAGCGCAGCGCCTTCCGCCCTACCTCGTCGCACTGCACGAGTTGTTGATTACTCCCCGTTCTCCAGCATGACGCCGCGGCAGATCGCTTCGAAATCCTTGAACGTAATGTAATGGTCGTCATAGTTGCTGGCCACCGCCGCGCGCGAGCGCAGCAGGATGCGCTGGAACTGCTCCTCGGTCGCTTCCATGCCGAATTTCTTCAGCATGCTGCGCACGAACAGCGGATCGTCACTGTGCGCGCTGCTGCGTTCGCGGCCGAAGAGTATTTTGCCGCCGATGACCGCCTCGAACTCACGTCCGATGACCTTGGGTGCTATGCCTATGGTCGCTTCCGCTTCGTCGCTGCCCTCAAGGTGTCCAACGCCTTCTTCCTTGTTCCAGTTCTTGCCGACGATGGGCTTCCACGGCGGCAACTGGATGCCGTAGGCTTTCTGCACGTAGCGGCACAACTCGTACAGACCATCGAGCTTGATGCCGGTGGAAATCCCGTACATCTCGAACAATGCAGCCGCTTCTTCGAGCGCCACGCAACCGCCGCGGTCGCCGATGCCGATCACCGAGCAATCTATCCAGTTGGCGCCGCCCTCGACGTCCGCCATCGCGTTGGCGGTGGCTACGCCGAGGTCATTGTGATGTTGCACGTAGAGGTCGCACTTCGGTCCTATCGCCTGCCGGATCTTGCGGATGAAACTGCGTGTCGCAAGCGGCGTGCTGTTGCCGCGGCTGTCCACCACGTATACGCCGTCGACGCCGGCCTCGGCCATGGCCTTGAAGAACAAGCATGAAGTTTCCACCGGGCCGCGCATGGCATCGACGATCCACGGAATAATCCGCACTTCGCGCTGTTTCATGTACGCGATGCTCTCGTTGATCGAGTCCACCACCTGTTGTTTGCTGAGGGAGCCCGCGAAATCCGACAGCGTGTGTTCGTAATCCCACTTGAAGATCGGGCTGATCACTTCGGCGCCGAGATCGATATGGCGGTCGATCGCGCCCTTCCAGTCGCCTTTGAGCGGCGGCGTTACGCCCGGGCCTTTGGCGACCAACCGCGTGCGTATGCCCATGCGGCGGCACGCTTTGATCATGTCGCGCTCTTCGCTGTAGGTGGCGTGGCTGGGCATGGTGATTTCGCCGACACCAATCGCATCGAGCCGCTCGATCAGGCCCAGCCGCGTGTTCCAGTTCAACTGGTGGCCGACGCAGTCATCGCCTTCGCTGAGTGTGCAGTCGATGAATTTGATGCTTTTGGGCGCGGCTGCGCGCTCCTTGAGCACGTCGTCGTCCCAGTACGAGGGATTGACCAGCCATTTGCCCGCTTCGTACCAGGGTTTGTTGTTTTGAGCCATGTGTAACTCCTTGATGAGTGCTGCCTACGCTAAAACCAGATGAGCTAATCAGCGCGTATGCCGGAATCCTTGATGACTTTCCCCCAGCGCGCCATGTCGGATTGTACTTCGGCCACGAACTGCGCGGGTGTGCCGGTGACAATTTCTATGCCGGCATTCAAAAATCTTTCCTGCATTTCCGGCACGCTGAGGATACGAATGATTTCCTGATTCAGGCGCGCGATGATGGCGGGCGGCATCTTTGCAGGGCCGAACACGCCATACGCCGACCCGGATTCATAACCGGCCAGACCGGACGCCGTCATTGTCGGCACACCGGGATAGAGCACCGAAGGAGTCAGGCTGGTTACCGCCAGCGCCCGCAAGCGGCCAGACTTGACGTGCGGCATGACCGAGGCGGTGCCGAAGGTCAACTGAACTTGCCCGCCAACCAGATCAGTCATCTCCGTCGCGCCGCTCTTGTAAGGAATGCGCACAATGTTGACACCTGCCATGCTTTTGAACAATTCCGCCGCCAGGTGCGACGACGCGCCGGTCGCGCCCGAGGAGTAGTTGAGCGCGCCCGGTTTGGCCTTGGACAGCGCGATCAATTCCTGAACCGACTTTGCGGCGACGGCGGGATGCACGACCAGAATATTGGGGGCTTTGCCGGTCGCTGCAACCGGTGAAAAATCCCGGATCGGGTCGTGGGTCATTTCACCGCGCACCAGTTGCCCGACCCAGATGCTGTTACCGTAAGAAAGCAGCGTGTACCCATCGGCAGGCGCCCGCGACACGATCTCCGCCGGCACAATGCTGGAGGCGCGATTGTCGACGATGATCTGCTGTCCGAGATTGGTCGCAAGACCCTGCGCTACTATGCGTGTCACAACGTCGTTGCCACCACCGACTCCGGCGGTGACCATGCGCACCGGTTTGTTCGGGTAGCTTTGTGCACACGCGGGACTCATAACTAGGATCAGAGTCAACATCGAACATAGATGCGTCACCGCGTGCAGACGTGTCCTGCAGCGGCTTGCGAATAGATGAGTCATGGTTGTATTCCTCGACGCATACGATGCTCGTGAGCGAAAATCAATGATAGCAGTTGTGCTTGCGTGTTACGTACGCCGCACCTAAAATTCTATCCAGATTCACCCGGCTTGTCGCTGCCGGTGTCCCCATCCATTATTAATCAGCGTGTATTGTAGCGGGCCACTTTGGAAATCCTGCCCGGCGCTGGTTCAATTCGCACGGAGAACGCCTGATGTCGAATCAAAATACCGACAACAAATATACGCGCGGCATCGCCGACTTCGTCTCTGGCCTGACTTTTGAAGCCATACCCGCCGAAGTCAGGCAACGCGTCAAACTTTTGACCCTCGATGCACTGGGCTGCGGATTGTACGCAGCGCATCTCGAATGGAGCCGTATCATGCAGCGCACGCTGGCGGCGTTGGATCGGACCGCGGAGTGCTGTGTGTGGGGCACGAATCAGCGCCTATCCGCACCGCACGCGGCATTGGTGAATGGCACGCAGTTGCAGGGCTTCGAAATCGATGACGGGCATAGGCGCGGCGTGTTACATCCAGCTTCGGTGATATTTCCAGCGCTGGTTGCCGTTTGCGAATCGCGTCCCGGGATCAATGGCAGGGAGTTCATGACCGCCGCGGTGGCAGGCTATGAGATAGCGCCGCGCGTAGGCCTGTGCATGAATCCGGAACACCTGGGACAGGGCTGGCATTCCGCGGGCACGGTCGGCGTATTCGGCGCCGCGAGCGGTGCGGCGCGCGCACTCAAACTCAATGCTGACAAGACGGTGCATGCGCTGGGCATCGCCGGCACGCAGGCAGCCGGCCTGATGGCGGCGCAGTACGGCGCCATGGTCAAGCGCATGCATGCGGGACGCAGTTCGCAAAGCGGACTTTATGGCGCCCTGCTTGCCGAACAGGGATTTACCGGCATCGTCAATGTGTTCGAAAGCGAATACGGTGGATTCTGCACCACGTTTTCGCGCTCGAATGACCGTTTCAGAATGGAAGAACTTACCGCCGGACTGGGCTCGGCCTGGGAAACCATGAATGTCGCGCTCAAGTTCTACTCCTGTGTGCGCAGCAATCACACCACCGTGGAAGCGATACGCGAGCTGCGCGCAAAACGGCCGTTTGCCGCCGAAGAAGTGGAAAAAGTCGTGGTCTATATGTCGCAGGTTTCGATGGATCATTGCGGATGGGATTATCGCCCGCAAGGCGTAACCGGGGCGCAGCTCAATGTCAGCTACTGTGTCGCAACCCTGCTGCTCGAAGGCGACATATTTGTCGACCAGATGACCGATGACAAAATCGACGATCCCGCGCGCCTTGCGCTGCTGAAAAAAGTCGAGCCCAGGCACGATCCCGAAATTACCGCGCTGGGCGGCAAGTTCCGCCATCGCGTGCGCGTCGAGGTTACTCTCAAGGATGGAACCGTACTCAAACAGATGCAGGACACGGCGCGTGGCATGGCCGAATGGTTTCTCACCGACAAAGATATCGTCGACAAGTTCGAGAAACTCGTGCGCCACGCATTACCCGAGAAACAGATGCAGGAGCTGCGCGATACCGTGCTCGATCTGGAGAACGTCAAGGATACGGCACGTCTGGGGCGGTTATTGGCGACGGGGTAATCGCGCATTAAACTTATGCATTTCGTTACGCTTGATAAAGGGACCTTGCCGTGGATTTCGGAGACGATGAGCATATAGATGTTTGCCAGAATATCGAGGTGGGACTCAAACGAGAATATGAACTCCATCCCGAAATGTCGGACATCCTGTGCGTATTCGCGCTGGAGGGCGCGAAAACAGCCATCAAGAAACACTTCGGCTACGCCAAGAATGAGAAGGCCTGCGACCACCCACTTGCGAAGGGCATTATCGAATGGTGTATTGCAATTGGAGTGGAGCGTATCGGCAAAGTGAACGACCTGACGCTTCAGGATTTTCTCACCAGAATCGAAAAAGTTAAGCGGTCCGTGAAACGGCACTCGGCGTATGGCACCAGGGGATATTACGAATTCATCAAGGATTTCGTGTGAGAGACATCGTTTTCCGTCAGTCCGCGCGTATGTGCGCTTCGCGTACCACCTTGGTCCATTTGTCGTTCTCGGTGCGCAAATAGGAGCCTAACTGATCGGGTGTTCCGCCGACATTCTCGAAGCCTTGCTGCAGAAAACGTTCGCGGGTTTCCGCGGCACGCAGGATGGAATTGAGCTCGGTATTGAGCCGCGACACGATCGCCGCAGGCGTTCCCTTAGGCGCCAGTACCGCAAACCAGTTGGCAATTTCGAATCCCGGCAATCCCGATTCCGCAATCGTCGGCAGGTCCATCGCGCTGGGATGACGCTGCGGACTCGCGACACCAAGTGCCGTCAGCCGGCCGGCGCGCACAAAGGGCAGCGCTGCCGGCACGCCTATCACCATCACATTGATATTGCCCGCGAGCAGGTCGGTGACGGCAGGCGCGGCGCCCTTATAGGGCACGTGCGACATGTTCACTTTCGCCGTGAGCTTGAAGAGTTCCGAGGCGAGATGGCTGGCCGAACCGTTGCCCGATGACCCGTAGGTCAGTTGCGCGGGTCTGGCACGCGCGTAGTCGATAAACTCCTTAACGTTGCGCGCCGGAACCGACGGATGCAGCACCATCAGGCTAGACATGTTCGCCGCCAATACCACGGGCGCGAAATCGCGCATGGTATCGAATGCGACCTTGCCCATCGCCGGATTGGAGATCAACACGCCCGGCGTGCCGAGGAATATCGTGTATCCGTCGGGAAGCGAGCGGGAAACGATTTCCGCGCCTATGTTTCCACCGCCGCCACCGCGGTTGTCTATCACCACAAGTTGCCCGAGGCGGTCGGTAAGACGCTGGCCCACCGCACGGCCGAAGATATCCGCCGGACCACCCGGCGCGAACGGTACCACCATGCGGATCGGTTTGGTCGGGTACTCGGCGGCGACGGCATTTGGTATCGTCAATGCGGCGCACGTCGCGACAGCCGGTATGAAAGTACTTACGAACCTAAATGTCAGTAGCATGAACCACGACATCCGGCGAGGTAATTTTTTCATAATCTCGACCTTTCGAATGACGAGCAATCCAGTCGGAAGAGTGAAACGCTCAACGCAGGGGACGCGGAGGACGCAGAGGTGCGCAGGGGAAAGCATATAGTTTGGTCAGATTGTTGCTCTACCCCGCGCACCTCTGCGTCCTCCGCGTTGGGAGGTTGGTTTGTTCGTGGTGTTATCGAAGACGTTTCGAATTTCTCCAAGAGGCTAGCCCTCACACCGCGCAATGTCCATGATTTCCCCAACATTCGGCAGCGTTTCCAGCCGTTCCACCTCGGCTAT
>CANJQI010000256.1 GCA_947476215.1 Betaproteobacteria bacterium | reverse complement strand
GCTCGCTGAGTTTCTGCGCCAGCACGCGCGACGCCTGGTCAGTCGATCCACCGGGTGCAAACGGCACGACCAGCCTGATCGACCGCGTTGGGTAGTCCGACTGCGAGTACGCCGGCAGCGTGCACGCAATCCCGACCGGTAATGCACAATACCTCAGGACTTTTACTAGAAACCGCATTTCACCTTCTCCTTAGACTGCAATCAGATTCATCCACCTTGTTGCGCGGCTAGCTCCTTGATCTGCGGCGCCCATTTCAAAAGCAGATCGCTTATGAATTTCGAAGTCTTTTCCGGAGTAGAGCCGGCAAACAGATCCATGCCCAATTTATCGAGATCCTTGACGTAGTCATCCGATGCCATGATTTTCGCGAGGGTCTGGCTAAGGCGGTCTACGACCCGTTTGGGCGTGCCTGCCGGAACACTGATGGCATTAAATGTAGACACCAGCAGATCAGGCATGCCCGATTCGACGGACGTCGGTATTTCCGGTGCGGAGCGTAGACGGGTCTCGGCGCACACCGCCAGCACCCGCAGTCTGCCGGCGCGATAAAGGTCAAGCGCGCCTGTGGCGGTGAGGGCCGCAAGATGTACGCGACCGCTCAACAGATCGCGCGCCACCTCATTGGTGCCACTATAGGGTATCAGGGTAACGTCCAGATTTCCCGCCTGCTTCTTGTACATCTCCATCATCAGCTGGTTGACTGACAGGCTGCCGGAAGTGGCGTAGTTGTACTTGCCGGGGTTGGCTTTCAGCAGGTCGGTGAGCTCGCGCAGCGTCTTGACCGGCAATCCAGGAGTGGCGACGATCATGACGGGCTGAACACCGATGATGGCTATGTTGATCAGATCTTTCAAAGCGTTGTACGGCGGTTTCTTGACCGCCATTGGCGCGATAATCAAGGTCGACGACGTGCCGAGCAGCACTGTGTAGCCATCCGGCCTGGCGCGTACAACCATGTCTGTGCCGACGATGCCACTGGCGCCGGGCCGGGCGTCAACGACGATATTCTGACCCAGCAACACGGACATTCGCTGCGCGAGCATGCGACCATGCAAGTCGGTCGCGCCGCCTGAAGCAAATGGAATTACCATGCGTATCGGACGTTCCGGATACGCGTTCTGCGCAATTGCATAGCTCCAAGCGCCGCACACTAGTCCGGCGACGATGGTCCAGCCCAGTCTCAATATATCGCGTCCCTTCATAAGTTCTCCTGTCATACTGCCAGATCAGAATTCAACTACGGTGCAGCCGCATGCGCGATAGTCGGCACCGCTATGTCCGTGCCGCAAACGGAGATGGCGTTCCCGCCGGAAGTGACATCCGCGCAACCTTTAACGCCATCGCGGCCAGCGTGTAGTAGCCCGACACGCCGATCAGTTCGACCGTCCCTTGCTCTCCAAATTGTTTAATAGCCGTATCGAAGGTGCCGTCAGACAGGTTCTTGTCGCCATGCAACTCAGTGCAAAACTGATAGGCGACTTCCTCATCCGCCTGCATCCCCGCAGGCCGCTTTTCCCGCGCCAGGTCGGAAACGGTCGTGGCACCGAGACCCGCCGCTATAGCCTGAAGTGTATGCGAGTGCCACATGGTCTCGGCGCGCCAGTAGCGCGCCGCGATCACAATCGCAAACTGAACGAGGCGCGCGGGCAGTTTGCCCTCAAACCGCAGGTACTCGCTTACTTTCTGCGCGCGCCGCGCCAGCTCCGGCGAACGCAGCAGCACTTTCATGGGCGTGCTGATACTGTTGCCGGGACCTGACAACAACTCGCGACATACTGCGCGCTGGGCTTCCGACATTTGATCTTCACGCAACTCGCCTAAACGCACAGGCCCGATGTTCTCCTCAGACTCCGCATTTTTGGCGGTCGCAGCGGTATCAAGTAGAACACCATGGGCGTGATCAAGTATCGGCAGCGGATCAGGCAACCCAGACGGAACCGTCATCTGGTTGACGATCAGGCACATTGATATCAGCGTGTAGTAACCCGATACGCCGATGAGATCGACCACGCCGTTTTCGCCGAACTGCTGCAGCGCGGCCGCATAGGCGGCATCGCTCACGGATTTGTCGCGGTGCAGTTCGGTGCAAAACTGATACGCTGCAGATTCATCGTCCCGCATGCCGTCGGGCCGCTTCCCTCTAGCAAGCTGATTCGCCACGTCCTGACTCAAGCCCGCCTTGATGGCAAGCGGGCAATGCGCGTGCCACTCATATTGCGCCGTCCAGTAACGGGCGGTCATCATGATGGCGAACTCGGATATTCGGTTGGGAAGCGAGCTCTTGAACCGCACGTACTCGCCAATTTTCTGTGTCGCGCCGGCGAGCCCCGCGCAACGCAGCAGAACGTTGGTAGGGACGCCAAGCCGGCCTCTGGGGCCTGCGCAAACATCGCGGTGGACAGCCCGCTGCGCATCCGTCATTTCGCTTACCGCCAATTCCCTGAAACGCATTTCACCGCTCCTTTTCATGCCGGCTCACGGGCCATCTGCCCGCGCACCGGACACCTGCACCACCTTGGCCCATATCGCAATGTCTTCACGAATTTTGTGCGCGAACGCTTCCGGCGTACTGCTGATTGCCTCCGCACCTTGACCGGCCAGTCGTTCCTTGACTTCCGGCAGAGTGGCCATTTGCGTAAGATAACCATTCAGTCTGGCAATGATGGGCCTGGGCGTTGCCGCCGGCGCAAGCACGCCGTACCACACGATGACTTCGAAGCCAGGTAGCCCGGCTTCCGCAACCGTGGCCAGTTCCGGCATGAAAGATGAGCGGCTTAGACTGGTTACCGCGATTGCGCGCAAGCGTCCGGCCTTGACCATGGGCAGTACCGACGGCATGTTCGCGATCATCATGGACACCTGCCCGCTGATCAGATCGGTAATCGCCGGCGCCGTCCCCTTGTAGGGCACATGCACAATGTCGATACCTGCTCTAAGCCGAAATAGCTCGCCGCCCAGATGATGAGAAGTGCCACTGCCAGCCGATCCGAAGTTGATCTGCCCCGGCTTCGCTTTCGCCATGGCGATGAGGTCCTTGACCGAGCGTGCCGCAAGATTTGCGGTCACCACCAGCACACTGGGCGTGGACGCGATCAATGACACCGGCGCAAAGTCCTTGACGGTATCGAACGGCAGCTTGGGATAAAGACTCGGGTTGATGCTGATCGTGCTGACCGAGCCTATGAGCAAGGTGTGTCCGTCGGCATTCGCTCTGGCCGCGAGTTCGGTGCCGAGTATGCCGCCGGCGCCACCGCGATTGTCGACGACGGTCTGCACGCCAAGTTTATCGGTGAGATGAGCAGCGACAAGCCGGCCCATGATGTCAGTACCGCCACCCGGCGGAAAAGGCACCACCAGGCGTAACGGACGCGAGGGATATGCCTCTGCAGCAAATGCGATCTCGGCACAAGTCAGCGACAGCGCAAGGAAAACAAGTCGGGCGATAACTTTCATTGGATTCTGGTTTCCTGGTTGCATTGCTTCGTTCTCGCCCAAGCCGTCAGTATCTCGGCCCACTACTCCCGGACGATTGTCAGAGGATGAGTAATTCAAACCATCTCTTTCAGGGATTCGCACTTTATCGCCGCGCTCAAAGGCGGTCGTCAGTCGAAACGTTTGCGATGTATTCCATGTAACTGGACCTGCATTCGCGGACGGGCCCGTCTAATAAGGCGCAGGCCCCTCCGTGGCAACACGGTGCATGAGACGGCGCAGTGGCAGCGCATAATCTCCCGTCGCCCGATGCTGGGTCGCGGCGTTATCCCAAACCACCAGGTCGCCAGGTTCCCAACTGTGCGAATAGACAAATTCCGGCTTGCGCGTGTGATCCCAGAGCTCGCGCAGCAACGCCGCGCTTTCCTTCGCATCCATTCCCGCGATGTGCGTGGTGTGGCCTTCGCTTACGTAAATGCACTTGCGTCCGGTGACTGGATGGGTGCGTACCACCGGTTGAGCCATGTCCGGAATTTTTTTGCGGATCTGTTCGGTTATCTCGATTTTTGTGCCGCCGGCACGCACGCGATTGATGGAGTGATATTCGAAGCTGTGCACCGCCCGAAGTGCAGCAATTCGCCGCTTTGTGGCCTCCGTCAGCGCGTCGTATGCAGCCGTTGTGCTGGCATATAGTGTATTGCCGATCGGCGTGCCGTCCTTGACCGGAATCTCAATGCCATATAAAAACGTGTACATGTCCGGCGTGTCCAGATAGGAACCATCGGTATGCCACACCATGCCGGCATCGGGAACACCTATATTCTTGCCTTGTTCCTGGATGTTAGACAGTACCGACACGGAAGGATGTTCGCGCAGGACATTCTTGCTGTGCTCATGAACCAGCAGTTTGCCGAAGCGGGCGGCGAAGCGCGTTTGGTGTTCGGGACGGATTCGTTGCCCCTTGAGAACGACGACGGAACGCTCGTCCAGCGTGTTCCTGATCAGGGAGAAAGTCGGCTCATCGAGATCAGACGACAAATCGGCGCCGCTAATAACGGCGCCCAGGGGCAAATCAATATTTTTAACGGAAAGCGGCATGCTACGCTCCAGAACGTCGGTCAACCGACTGCATAGTATACGGAAATCTTGCCCAACCTGACGATCGAAGAGATCTTCCGATGGTGCGACAGAAAGCGCAGTTGCGGACGCGATGCAGTCATGAAAATCCACGCGGAGCAGATGAATTCAGGATTTGACTGCGCGATTACACCTTTGACTGTGCAGCGGCGGTGCGCCCTGCAATCCGACCGAACACCGCACCCGATGTAAGACCGGAGCCTCCCGGGTAGTTGAAATAGAACAACCCTCCAACCATTTCACCACAGCAATAAAGACCGGGAATCGGCCGGAACTGCTGATTGATGACTTGACCGGTCTTGCCGTCAATCCGCAAACCACCAAAGGAAAACGTAATCCCACAAGTTGTTGCATAGGCCTCGAAAGGCGGCGTGTCGATTGTCTGAGCCCAGTTTGATTTGGGAGGCTCGATGCCGACGGTGCATTTCCCGTCCTTGATGGTGCGATCGAAGGCTACATCATTGCGGACTGCGGCGTTGTAATCACCAAGCGTCTTCAGAAACGCCGCCGTGTTCATGCCCTCCATGCGCGCCGCCAGTTCCTCCAGCGTATTGGCCGTCACTTTGGTCACAAACTTGATACGATACTCGGCGCGTAGGATATTTTTTACTTTTGAATCAAATACTTGCCAAGAAAACTGATTTGGTTGCTGCAACAGCACGCCGCCATACTTGGCATACGTCATCAGGTGAAAATCCGCACCTTCGTCCACGAAACGCTGCCCATGGGTGTTGATCATGACGCTAAAAGGATAGCTGTGCTTCTCGAACTGATCACCCACCTCGAGGTCACCGTACTCCGGCGCATAACGATCCCATTCACACGCATGAGCCCTGCTCCACTGGCCATAAGGTGCGGCGCCGATGTCCAACGACATGCGCAGACCATCACCGACATTGAAGCGCGTGCCTCTGACCTTCGCAAGGTCCCAACCAGGACCAAGATAGCGCGCCCGCCACTCGACATTGGCCTCGAACCCGCCGCAACCCAGCACCACGGAGCCGGCGTGATAGTCGACCGCCTTGCCTTGGCTCTGCGCCCGCACGCCGTGCACGCGTTCGCCGTCATATATCAGTGACACGGCGCGTGTCTCATACAATATTTCGATTCCTGCTTTCTTTGCCGCGATATCCAGGAACTGAACCAGACCGGCGCCGCCGCCCGAGACTTCCATCGGTAGCCGTCCGAAAAATTTGCGTATGCCATTGATGGTGCCTGAGCGTTCACCATAGTTGGGCAGGAAGCGCACCCCCTTGGAGCGCAGCCAGACCACGGCATCCAGACTCTGCGTTACCAGAATCTCCGACAATTCCGGATCGGTACGATAGTCCGTCACCTCATGCAGATCATCCAGGAATTCTTTTTCGGTGTTGGTGCCGAAATCGCTGGTGGCTATCTCCTCATCTGTCAGTTCGGCGACGCGCCTCAAATCCCCGGCCGATGAGTACGCAAACCGGAACGATCCGCCGGAAAAGCGGCTGTTACCTCCGGAATCCGCTTCCCCCGCCGTCTCCAGCACCAAAACGCTGGCGCCATTTTCGCGTGCCGATAATGCCGCGCATAAAGCCGCGTTGCCCTTGCCGACCACGATAACGTCATACTTCATC
>CANJQI010000255.1 GCA_947476215.1 Betaproteobacteria bacterium | reverse complement strand
TCCTCGACCTTGTTCACGAGCTTGCCGAAGTAATCCACGTACCAGCGTCGCTGGCCGTTACTGCTAGTGCCGGTGCGGCGCGCCTTGTTGGCAACTGCGTAACTGATGGCTAGTGCCATGTTCGAACCCGGTCAGGTCGTTATTGAATAGACGTCGGAGATGTTAATTCTCAGCCGAAAGTGAACCCGGGCTGCTTTTCCAGCGTCGCAAGATGGTCGAACATTTTTGCAGCGGTCGCCTCACCGAGATCGGCCGTCAGCAGCATGAACTTGTGACGCAGTTCGTCGCGCGTCAGCGGATTGACGGGCATGCCCTTGTACGCAGAGCATTCGGCGGAGAACTGGCGGTTGTCTTGCAGATGCACCGTCAGAGTGATCTTGCGCAGCGAGTCCACGTCACGCGAACGCAACTCCACCTTGCGACACAAGGCGCGTATGCCCGGGTCGGCCAAAGCCTTGTCGTCAAATGATTTCGGATTCTCGGGATCCAGCGTCAACGCAAGAGCAACACAGAACGGCAGGCTGTATTGACCCTGCATGATGTCGCCGGGTTCAAGTATGTTGTGATGCGAGGCGAGGCGCTCGTGACCTTCCAGTACGACCTTGGCAATTTCGTCACTCTTGAAGCCATGCTTGACCGCCAGGTCGCGCGCGGTTTGCACGGAGGTGTGTGCATTGATGTGGCACGCGTAGCGCTTCAGGCACAGCGACATGGTTTCCCAGTGTTTGCCCAGATCTTTGGTCAGCAACGCCGGTTCGCAATCCTCTTTAAGGCAGTATGCGTCGAGGAAGCCGAACTTTCCTTCGAGTATGGTCTCGGGGCCGGTGTAGCCCGAGGCCGCGAGTTTTGCGGCGAGCACGCCGGATTCAGCGGATCGTCCCAGATGCAGTCGCTTGATCATGCCGCCGGTTTTGGACTTGCTAAACGCCAGTAGCCCCGACGACAGCGATCCGGCGATGCCGATGGCATTGGCCATGCGTTCCGGGTCGAGCTTCAACAGATAGCCCGCAGCTACGGCCGAGCCGTAGGGTCCGGTCAGTCCGGGAGCGTGAAAGCCTACTTTTTCGGGGCTGTGATGGGACGCCAGTCCGATGCGTATCATCATTTCGCATGCCGCCACGAACGCCGTGACCACGTCCTTGCCGCTGGCTTTGGTTTCTTCTGCAAGCGCCAGCAGCGTCGGCATCAGGGTCGCACCGGCGTGGCAACCCACACCCGGATCGCGCACTGCATCCTGTTCAAAAGCGTGCGAGAAAACGCCATTGGCAAGGGCCGCGTAGGGTGCGTGTACTTTTGCGCCCGGTAAACCGATCAGCGCGCATGGACCGCCGCTGCCGTACATGCGCGCATACTCGGCTACCATGCGGCTCCACGGAAACCGCGAGCCGAACGCTGCCGCGGCGACAGTATCCGCGATGCAGTCCTTGGCGCGCTCAACCACGTGAGCCGGAATATCTGAAAACTTGAGTTCGGAAGCGTATTTTCCCAGCACCTGCGCAGCGTGTGTCGTCATGATGTAGTCTTAAAAAAGTTAATTAAAAAAAATGGTTATAAAGTATGAAACGATGGGATGGGTCGGTTATTTAGCGGACCTGTTACGTGCACCCTTTGCAGTTTCCTCTACCAGCAGACTCATGAAATCCGAAACCGGTGTCTTCTCCAACCTGGACTGGTTGGACACCATGTTCCATATCATACGCTGCCGTGCCGGCGAGAAACGCCGTGCCAGACTGTTCTTGAACTTGCGCTCCAGCAATGGCAGGCCCTCTTTGCGGCGTTTGGGATCGCCGAGCAGGTACAGGATTTCAAGCCGTTCCGTTTTCGTGCCGTCCTTGAAAAACACCTGAACCGAATTGGCGTCCGAGCGATCGGCACTGTTAAAGCCGTGCGTATATCGCGGATCCTCGACGACCTTCATCTTGCCGCGAACCTGATCGATGCGCGGGTCGGCGGCGAATTCGTCTTCGTAACTCGTTCCGGTAATGTCGCCAAATATCAGGCCCACTGCAATGATGTATTGCAGCGAATGATCGCGTGCCGCGGCGGTATTGAGCGGTCCGGTGGCGCATATTTTCGACAAGGTGACTTTGTGCGTATGCACGACGATTTTTTCGATGTCGTTCACGCGTCCTTGCACTTTGGGATGCAGGCGTACTGCGCACTCGGCGCCGGTTTGCGCATGGCGCTGCGCCGGGAAGGCGATCTTGTAACGTATGTTTTCGATTACGTAGGAACCGAATGCACGCGGAACCTTCAACGGTTCGCCGCGATTCAGGACGTCATTGAACCCCCAGGTTTTGACGCTCAGCGCCGTCGGATAGCCTATCTCGCCGCGCAACGCCAGCAGTGCAAGCCGCACCGCACGGCTGGTGGCGTCGCCCGCCGCCCACGATTTGCGCGGGCCGGAGTTGGGCGATTTTCGATAGGTGACCAGCGTGCCGCCTTCGATCACTGCATTGGATACGGCGCTGACAATCTGCGCGACGCTGCCGCCCAGCAGTCGCGTGCATACCGCGGCGGACGCCATTTTGATCAGCATGACATGGTCAAGTCCGATGTCGTCGAAATCGGTGCCCATCGCGAGCACGCCCTGTATTTCATAAGCCTGTATGGCGGCGGTCAGTGCCTCCACCATGCTCAACGGTTTTTGCCGCGCGGCAATACGTGCGCGGCTCACATAATCGGCTACCGACAGGATGGCCGAATAGTTGTCGGATGGGTGTCCGCCGGCCCACCACGTGTCATTGAAATCCAGCCAGCGGATCAGGCAGCCGGTGTTGAATGCGGCGGCGACGGGGTCCAGTTCGAGGCGCGTGCCCGGCACGCGCGCGCCGCCTTTCATGGTGGCGCCCGGAACAAGTGGTCCGACGAGGCTCATGCACTCGGGAGAATCCAGCGCGTCCAGCGCGCAACTGATCGCGTCCATCAGGCAATAGCGCGCCGTCAGATAGGCGGCGCGAGTGCCGACCGTTTTGCGGGTTACGTATTTCGCGATGTCTACAAATAGTTGGTCCGGAGCAGGACGTTTGCTTTTACCGTGTGCTGACATGATAGGTTGAAATATCCGTGTGTGGTTGTGGAGTGTGAAACTTGCCGGGTGATTATTCCCGTATGCTTTTTTGCTTGATGAGCTTGCCCCATTTGGCGATATCCGTCTTCAGGTAGGCAGCGAATTCTTCCGGCGTGCTGCCTATGATATCCGCGCCGGTGTCGAGCACGCGTTTCCTGACTTCTTCGCTATTGATTACGCTGACTATCGCCTGCTGCAGCCGGTTGATAATGGCAGCGGGGGTCCCGGCCGGCGCGAAGATCCCCAGCGGCGTTCCGGCTTCGTATCCGGGTACGCCGCTGGTGGTTACCGTGGGCATGCCGGGAAAAAGCGCGGAGGGTTTCAGACTGGTCACAGCCAACGCCCGCAATCTGCCGGACTTGATGTGACTCCCGACCGCACTGCCGGCTGCAAACACGATGTCGACTTCCCCGCCCAGCAAACCTATGGTCGCGGGCCCGACGCCCTTGTAAGGAATGCGCGTCAAACTGACACTGGCCATGGCACTGAAAAGCTCCGCCGCCAGGTGAGACGTCGAACCGGATGATCCCGTGCCAAAGTTGAGTTGCCCGGGTTTGGCACGCGCCAGTGCGATGAGTTCTTTGGTCGACTTAACCGGCACCGACGGATGCACAACGATGACGTTCGGCGCATCGACCGCGAGCGTGATCGGGGCGAAGTCCTTGATCGGATCCCACGGCACGTTGTTACGCAGAAATGGCGAGACCCACAACGGCGTGCTGTAGAGCACGATGGTGTAGCCGTCGGGTGCTGCTTTGGCCGCGAGTTCAGGTGCGAGTATGCCGCGGTTGTCGATAATGCCGCGCTGCCCCAGTCTGGCGGGCAGCATATCGGCGACGATGCGCCCCACCACGTCGCTGCCACTGCCGACGGCGGACGTCAGCATGCGTATCGGCTTGACGGGAAAGTCCTGGGCGGATGCGCTACTTCCAGCGAGAACCGACACGCCAGCGGCAAGCGCCGACGCAGTCAATGAGCGCGAGCTAATTCTCCGCATACGCATACTGTCTCGCAAGACGTTGATTCATCGTGAATAGCGCACTTGAATGTCACCGGCAAAGAGATTGCGGCGTTTAAGGAAACTGCAGGGCTCAAATTTTACCATGTTCCGGAATATGCGAATCGGCCCACTGGATTGGTTGACAATAGTTGCTGTGCCACGTTACATAAGGGATAGCCTAGCGTCGCATTGGCTTGTGACATGCGTTACCGCGAATAAGGGAAAGGTGATCTAACATGAAGCAGGCAAGAAACATGTTGCTCCACATAGTGGTTTTGGCGTTCGCCGCGATGTCCCCGCACGCGTCAGCCCAGAACGATTACCCATCGCGCCCACTGAGACTGCTGGTCGGATTCGCGCCCGGCGGATCGACCGATTTGATCGCCCGTTTGCTGGCGCAGAAACTCTCCACGCAGATGAACACCAACGTCGTTGTGGACAACCGGGTCGGCGCCAACACCAACATCGCCGCCGACATGGTGGCCAAGGCCAGACCCGACGGCTATACACTGTTGTTCAATCCACCCAGCCAGATTCTGAGCCGGGCGTTCGGCGAGACGCTCGGATATGACCTGTTCAAGGACCTCGCGCCGCTCGCGCTCTTCGCCACTGCACCGCAGGTGCTGGTTGTTCATCCTTCGATACCCGCCAACAGCGCGGCGGAACTCATCGCGCACCTCAAGGTCAATCCCGACAAGCTTGCGTACGGATCGGCGGGAACGGGCAGCATTATTCATTTGGGCGCATTGCTGTTTCTGCAGTTAAATAATTTGTCCGCATTGCATGTGCCTTACAAAGGGGGCGGCCCGGCGATGGTCGATCTTGTAGGAGGACGCATACAGTTTACGATGCAGAGTACGACCACCGTGCTGCCGATGGTCAAGGACAAGCGAGTCAGGGCGCTGGCGATCGCCAGTCTAAAACGTTCTGCGCTGCTGCCCGATCTGCCGACGCTGACCGAAACCGTCATGCCAGGGTTTGAGATCGGCTCGTGGACCGGCGTAATGCTGCCGGCCGGCACACCACCGGCCATCGTCAAACGGTTGCACGGCGAAATCATGAAAGTCTTGCAGGACCCGGACATGAAGGCGCGCCTTGCACAGGATGGCATCGAACCCCTGGGCTCGACCCCCGAGCAATACGGCGCCTATCTCAAGAGCGAACTGCAACGCTGGACCCGAGTCATCAAGACCGCAGGCGTCAAACCCGAATGAATATCAGATACCTAATTTGCCATTTCCTATCCTGCTGGTTGATCGTACTCTCGACCGGTTCTGGTGCGGCATCTTTTCCGGAGAGATCAGTGCGTCTCATTGTCGGCTTCGCCCCAGGAGGCAGCACCGATGCATCAGCCCGTCTTGTTGCCAGGGGACTAGCAGAGAAATGGGGTCAGCCGGTGGTGGTCGACAACCGGCCCGGTGGTGACAGCACCATCGCCGCGGACATGGTTGCTCGTGCCACGCCCGATGGATATACGATCCTCTGGACATCAAACGCCCACACGATTACGGCCAGTCAAAACAAGCAGACTTATGATGCGATCAAGAGCTTCAGTCCGCTCACGCTCATGGGCTACGTGCCCAGCATATTGCTGGTCAATCCTTCGGTAGTCCCGGTCAGTTCTGTGAAAGAACTGATTGCACTGGCAAAATCCAAGCCTGGTCAGCTCAATTTTGGATCGAGCGGCACCGGTTCACCGACCTTTCTGGAAATGCTGCTGCTGATGAGCAAGGCGGGCATCGATATGGTGAATGTCACGTACAAGGGCGGTGGCCCGGCGCTCGTCGCGTTGCTGGGCGGTGAAACGCAGCTTATGTTCAGCACGGTGACTACATCCGTGGCGCAGGTAAAGGCTGGCAAACTCAAGGCGTTGGCGATTACCGGGAAGGTGCGTTCACCATTGATGCCTGAGGTGCCGACCATGTTGGATGCCGCGGGCCTGACAGGATTCGAGGAGACCGGCGCATGGAACGGAGCGCTTGCGCCTTCATCCACCGGCAAGGAGCTTATACGCAAGCTGCACGGTGACATCGTGGCGGTCATAAGGTCGCCTGGTGCGCAACGGGCATTGGCCGACATGGGTTATATCTCGGTAGCGAGTACACCTGCTGAATTCGGTCACACACTGAACGGCGACCTGTTGAGAGCTTCGGAGTTGCTCAGGAACCTAG
>CANJQI010000254.1 GCA_947476215.1 Betaproteobacteria bacterium | reverse complement strand
GTTTTGTATCGGGTCTTCTGGGCGTGGGTGGCGGATTCATTATTGTCCCAGCGCTGCGGCGTAATACGGATCTGTCGATGAACGCCTGCGTCGCGACGTCCATGGGCGTGCTGACGCTGGTTTCTCTTACCGGCGTGGTCGCATCCGTGGGGCATGCCCCACTCAATCTGAGCGTGGGTGCGCCATTCGTCGTCGGCGCGATCGCCGGAATGATGGTGGGACGCTACTTCAGCGCAAGGCTGGACGGACCAAAGCTGCAGAAGTCATTCGCGATACTGTGTGTGAGCGTCGCCGTGGCCATGTCGTGGTCGCTGTTGCGCACAATGAACTGAGTCAGGGACGATACTCTCTCCGTCTATTTAGGCTCGTCGATGCCTATGCCCGGCTGTGCCCTGGTAAAGACCGGGTCCGTGAACAATGAGTTGATTTCAACTGTCCGCACATCGGCGCTGTCCGGCACCGTGTAGAGTATCGGTGTGATCATTTCCTCGAAGATGCCGCGCAGGCTGCGGGCGCCAGTCTTGTATTCGAACGCCAATTCAGCGATCTGCTCGAATACCTTCTGGCCTATGCTGAGTTCCACGCCTTCGGTGCGGAAGATTTCCCTGAACTGATTGTAAATGCAGTTGCGGGGCTCGACCATGATACGGACCAGCATCTGCCGCGTCAGATCCTGGAACTTCGCAATGATGGGCAGTCTGCCGGTGAATTCGGGGATAAGTCCGAAGGTAAAAAGATCGGTCGGTTTCACGCGCGTGTTCAGTCGGTCCAGTATGCTTTGATCGTCGCCGCCCGAGGTTGAGATGAAACCGTAGCCATGGCTCTTGGCCATGATGCTGTCGAGGCCGACAAACGCGCCGCCACAGATAAAAAGTATATTGGTCGTGTCTATGTACTGATCCGTAGCCAGTTTGACGGGCGAACCTTCCATGATCTTGAGCAGCGCGTGCTGCACGCTTTCTCCCGATGTGCTGCGCGACTGGCCGTCGGCACTCTTGAGTTTGTCGATTTCGTCGATAAAGACAATGCCGTGCTGGGCGCGCGTGACACTGCCATCCGCCTTGTCGACGAGTCTGCGCAGGATGGCTTCGATCTCCTCGTTGACGTAGCGGGTCTGTGCCAGCGACGTCGCGTCCGCGGTGACGAACGGCACGCTGATCACACGTGACAGCGTTTCGCACAGCAGGGTCTTGCCGGTGCCGGATGGCCCTATCAGGAGCACGTTGCTCTTGGCGATTTCAATGGCATCCTTCTGCGACTTCGCTATCTTCTTGTAGTGCGAATACACCGCGACCGCCAATATTTTCTTGGCTTCATCCTGCCCGATCACGTACTGATCGAGGTATTTCACTATGAAACTGGGTTTTACTCTCTTATCGAGCACAGTTGATTTCCGGTGATGGGGCAGTGCGGAATAATGACAGCATCAGTTATCATAAACTACCTACAGCCACCCGGCTTTCCGGAATCGGTAAAACAGGTAAGCGTCTATGCCAAGCATGCTACCTATCGCCAGCGGATATCCGAAGATCCAATCGAGTTCGGGCATGTGCCGAAAGTTCATGCCGTAGATGCCGGCGATCAGCGTAGGCACCGCGACCAATGCGGCGCAACCCGCGAGGCGTTTGGTGGTTTCGTTTTCCTGCACCGTGATCAGCGACAGATTCACCGACAGGGCGGTGGTCACCATGTCGCGTAACGAATCTATCGTCTGGTTGAGGCGTGACAGATGGTCGTAAACGTCGCGATAGTATTTCTGCGAGTCTACGCATAGCTGCGGCACTCTGCCGCCAAAGAGCTTGCCGACACCTTCGACCAGTGGACTGACGGCGTGCTTCAGATGCATCAGTTTCTGTTTTAATTCATACATATCTTCGATGTTGGCGCGCGATGAACCGCCGCCAAACATGCGCTCTTCGAGGCGTTCCAGTTCCGTTTCCAGGGCATCTATAACCGGGAAATACCGGTCGACCACGGCATCCATCAGCGCGTACAGCACGAATCCCGAACCATGGCGCAGCAGCGCAGGCTCGCGTTCGCAGCGCGCGCGCACGTCACGGAAACCCTTTTCCGCGCCGCTTCTGACCGATAGAATATAGTTGGGGCCGGCAAAAATATCCACTTCGCCAACCTTCAAATCTCCGTCGGCGATCTCTATCATGTGCATCACGACGAACAGTGAATCTTCGTATTCCTCGATCTTGGGGCGCTGGTGGCCGTGGCGCGCGTCCTCTACTGCAAGCTCGTGCAGGCTGAACTCGTGCTGCATGGCAGCGAGTTCGCCCGGCCCCGGATCCTTGAGCGCCACCCAGACGAAGCATTCCGGGCGGCTGATATAGTTGCTGATATCGTCCGCCTGGATTTCAGCGATTCTCTTGCCATCCTGATACGCAAAGCAGCTGACCAGCATGGTGTTCCTTTCTAAGGCGTCGCGTCAGTCTGCGTCGCGTCCCGGGCTGGGAGCCTGTCGGGCTTAATTTCACGTGTGCGTTGAGGTCAGAAAGGTCGCAGGCAAGGCGCTCGGCGCAGTCGAATAGTTATTCATATTCGCAAGCCGAGCAACGCCGCATGCGGCCTTTCTGACCTCAACCCTTCGGGACGGGCCGCTTTTGGTCCATGGCTTTGTCGCTCGCCTTGCCAAGGGAATGACCATTGGCTGCGGCTCGCTTCGCGCCCTGAACCAAAATCCGCTCCGTCGCACTCGCGAAATTAAGCCCGACAGGCTCCTCGGCGTATTTTAATGATTTAGCGCAAGAATGCACGCAATGCGCGACTGTTTGAATAGTCGCTTTTCCGTGATTGATCATGCCGTTAATGATGGATTCGCATTCTTTTTCCGAAGTCTAAATGGATGCCGGGCCGCGGCGCTGCCTGATCATCGGATGCGCCGGCGTATCGGCGCACAACCGCTGCCGGGAGCAACAAGATCACAGCCGGTAAACACGAGCTGATTTCGGCGCGGACAAGCAGCGATCGGCCGACGCTTGTTGAAGGTGGCACGCTCATCGGACACCCCCCCTGCAGGGGGCGTGGCGTGGCGGCTCAAACATGGCATCTTCCCTGCCAAAACACCTCAATTTTTTCACCAAACACTTGCACCATCACGGGATGTTTGGATTAAAATCCTGTCAACCCAATCGTTTGGGGAGATCCCGGTTTTCATAGTCAAGGAGAACGAAAGATGGCCGCAAAGAAAAAAGCAGCGAAAAAAACCGCCAAGAAAAAGTCAGCACGTAAACCAAGTGCTGCATTCATGAAGCCCATGCAGATCAGCCCGGCACTCGCCGCAGTCATAGGCAACGGACCGTATCCGCGCACTGAAGTTACCAAGAAATTGTGGGCCTACATCAAGAAGCACGACCTGCAGGACAGCAAGAATCGCCGCAACATCAATGCCGATGACAATCTGAAAGTCGTGTTCGGCGGCAAGAAACAGGTATCGATGTTCGACATGACAAAATTGGTCAGCAAGCAGCTCAAGTAATCACGTCGGTCCGTCGTCGGACTGGCTAGAAAAAAAAGAGAGGCCGGCACCGCGTTCGTGGTGCCGGCCTTCTGTTTTTGTAAAAGCTATTTTTGTGCTTGTAGCGCCGCGATGCGTTCCTCGATCGGAGGATGCGAGGAGAACAGATGCATCCAGCCCGGTTTGTCGTTGATGCCGGCGCTCGCTATTGATTGCGGAAGAGCGCCGGGTTGAAGATTTCCCAGACGTGCCAGCGCGTTGATCATCGGACGTCCGGAGCCCAGCAGCTGCGCCGACCCCGCATCGGCGCGAAATTCGCGCTGGCGTGAAAACCATGCCACGACCATGGATGCCAGTATCGAAAATACAATCTGGCAAATCATAGACGTAATGTAGTAGCCGGGACCGACGCCGCGCTCGGTGCGGAACACCATTTTGTCGACGAAGTAGCCAACAATGCGCGACAGGAACACGACAAACGTATTGACCACGCCCTGAATCAGCGTAAGCGTCACCATGTCGCCGTTGGCGACGTGCGCCACTTCGTGTCCCAGCACGGCCTCGACTTCGTCCCGGCTCATCGATTGAAGCAACCCGGTCGATACCGCGACCAGAGCCGAGTTCTTGAATGCGCCGGTCGCGAACGCATTGGCTTCGCCTTCGTAGTACGCCACTTCCGGCATGCCTATCCCCGCCTTGTCGGCGAGTTTGCGCACTGTGTCCACCAGCCAGCGCTGCTCAGGGCCCTCGCTGCCGTCGATGACCTGCGCGCCGGTTGACCACTTCGCCATGGGTTTGGACATCAACAGCGAGATGATGGCGCCGCCGAATCCCATGACCATGGACGCCACCAGCAGCATGGGTACGTTGAGGCCGGACTCGGTCAGGTAGCGGTCGACACCAAGCACGCTCATGACCACCGACAGCAACAGCATCACGGCGACATTTGTGATCAGGAACAACGCGATACGTCTCATATACTTGACACTCCCAGGTTGATGTGAGGCGGATTTTTGACGCTTCCCACAGTGATAGGTTTCCACCTCTATATGGTACCGTACGCGGCGAATTCAAGGGGTAATCAGGGCTTACGCATCAGGTACCCGCTACCCGCGAGTAGTATTGCCATGGTCCAGAAAACCGGCGTCATGCCCAGCGCCGCGCCCAGCGCGCCAAACATGAGCGGGATGCCGGTCTGGTTGATGTTGATCAGCAACGTGCGCATGCCGACTGCCTCGCCGCCGCGCCCGGGAGGGGCGTGTTGGTAGAGCAGGGTCATGATCATGGGCTGTGCGCCGCCTAGCCCTATGCCGAGCAGAAAGGCCATCAGCACCAGCAGCGGCACGTGGTGCGTCAGCGGAAACAGGAAGAGCATCACGCCCGTGGTGATCATCGCCGTGACCATCATCTGCCATTCGCTGACGCGGTGCGCGAACAGCGGCAATGCCAGGCGCACGGCGAATACGGCGACGCCAAACGCGCCGAGGATGAGGCCGATCTGGGAAGCGGACAGCCCGATGTGGGAACCGTGTATCGGAACCACGAACGTAAACAGGTCCCATCCGACTGATAGTGCGCTGCTGATGATAAATACACGCCGCATGGTACGGTCGCGCAGCAGATCCATGACGTGCAGGCTCTTGCCATGTGTTTTCCCTGGCGCGTATCGCGGCGTCTCCAGATTCATCATGAGCAACATGGCCAGCGGTATGGCGGCGCTTGTGGCGAGCAACAGAAACGTATAACGGTATCCGATCAGATCGATTGCGAATCCGGTAATCGTGGGCCCGAGGAAACCCGAAGTGGAAAACGTGAGCGCCATGAGACTGAAGTTCTTGACGCGATCTTCCGGAAGTCCGAGCACGCCCGCCGCGTGATTGACGGCAATGTGATAGATCACGAAGCCCGCGCCGACCAACGGGCTTACGATAAATAAAATCTCCACGCGCGGAACGGCTACCGCGAGCAACAACGACGCACTCACCATGCCGGCGCCGGCCAGCATGGGTATGCGCACGCCGATGCGATCGATACTCTGGCCGGCGGTGATGGCGAACAGTATCGGCAGCACGCCGATCAGCGACAGTATGATGCCGACGGTGAACGGTGAGGCACCGAGTTGCAGCGCAAACAGCGACATCAGCACCCGGCATCCCGCATATGCGATATGCAGTAGAACGGTAGGTAATACGATCAGGTAAAGAATCAATGGCGAGTCCGGGACAGTCGTGCACGGGTAGTTATACAGGTCACAGCCATGAACCGCATAGCGGTCCGGCAGGTATACGCAGGTGCTTGATTTTACGTTTGTTTTACGCGTGGCGTGCCTTGCGTCCACGTCACCAGCGCGACGCCGACACAGGTGACGGCTATGCCGCACACGGATGCGGTGGATGGCACCACGCGGAACCATGCAAACTCCAGTATCACGGCGATCACCGGCGTCAGGAAGATAAGGCTGGTCACGCGTGTGGCCTTGCCCTTGCGCATCAGTGTGTGCAGTGCATTGACCGCAAGTATGGAGCCGGCGATGACCAGAAACGCGATCGCACCCAGCATCGGCCAGGCCCAGACGATACGGAAATCCTCGATCGCCCACGCCAGCGGCGCGACCACCAGCGCCGATGCCAGGAACTGAATCAGCGCCGAACTGCGCAGATCGACGCGCGGGCAGAAAACGCGTTGATAGAGCGTGCCGCTGGTGATGGACAGCAGTGAAACCACGATCGCCAGCAGGCTCACGGCCGTCATTTCATGCACCTCTATTTTGTGCCATACGATGAGCAATACGCCGCTGAATCCGGTGGCAAT
>CANJQI010000253.1 GCA_947476215.1 Betaproteobacteria bacterium | reverse complement strand
CCGTACGGGGTTTGCGCTTTCATCGCCGGCCAGGCTGCAGGGTTGATACGATCGTCCTCGAAATCGATACCGGCAAGACGCAGCGCGAGTCGGCACTCCTCTCCGCGGCTCACGGGGGCGTCGAAGTAAATTAGCTTGGGCTTTTTCATAATGGCAGAGGATACCATGTGTCCGCGGAGGACGTGTGGGACAGGCTGCTGAGCGGCGGCGTGGAGCTCGTCGGCAGCTCGCCCGAGAAGTTTTCGGTGATTATCAAATCCGACATGGCAAAGTGGGGTAAGCTCATCAAGGACACTGGCATCCGCGCTGAGTAATGTCAGGCGGCCGGCCGCCGATTTGCGATGGACTGATCCAGTGCCGACTCCCTGGAGTGCATTTGCAGTATCCAAACAGAAAGTAATTCCCGCATGCAGAGTGAAACCAAGGAAAAACCCTTGCGGGCCGTCGTGGCTGCCGTACAACTGTCCGGCGTGAGCGATATCGAATTCGAGCTGTCCGTCAACGAGTTGCGCGGGCTCGCGAAAACGCTGGGTTACGAAGTCGTGGCAACGTTCACACAAAAACGCGCCAGGTTCGACACCACGGCCTATGTGGGTATCGGCAAGCGGCAGGAGATGCGCCTCTTCGTGGACAGCGCACCGGCACAGGATGCTTCCATAGAGCCGGTCGCAATAAAGAAATCGGCCAAGAGCGGGGCGGCGCGAGCGAAAGAGGCGGCACAGTCCGCGGCCGATCCCGATACGCGCCGCGCCGATATCATACTCGTCGACCACGAGATTTCCCCGTCGCAGGCGCGCAACCTCGAAATAGAAGCTGGTTGCGAAGTCATGGATCGCACCATGGTCATACTTGAAATCTTTCATCGCCACGCGCGTTCGCCCGCGGCGCGCGCGCAGGTGGAGATTGCGCGCCTGGGCTACATGGGCCCGAGGCTGCGTGAAGCAGCCAAACTGGCGGGACCGAAGGGGCGGCAGCGCAGCGGCACCGGCGGGCGGGGCGCCGGCGAGGCGCATAGCGAACTCGACCGACAAAAGATCCGTGATCGCATCAAAGAGTTGCAGCAGGAAATTGCCGCGATGGATGTCGAGCGCAAAACGCAACGCGCGCGGCGGCAAGGCCGGCAAGGTCTGGCGCGCGTCGCGCTGGTGGGCTACACCAACGCCGGCAAGTCCACGCTCATGCGTGCGCTCACCGGCAGCGAGGTGCTGGTCGCCGACAAGCTGTTCGCGACACTCGATACCACCGTGCGTGCGCTCCATCCCGATAGCGTGCCTAGAGTGCTGGTCAGTGACACGGTCGGGTTTATCAAGAACCTGCCGCATGACCTCGTCGCCTCGTTCAAGTCTACGCTGGAGGAGGCTGCGGAGGCGTCGTTGCTCCTGCACGTTATCGACGCCAGCGATCCCGGGTTTGAAGGGCAACTTGCGGTCACCGACAAGGTGCTGGACGAGATCGGTGCGCAGACCGTGCCGCGCACACACGTCTTCAACAAGATCGACTGCGTCGGCGACGCGCACGCGCAATCCGCCTTGGCAGAGAAGCTGCGTGTCCAGTATCCCGGCTGCATGGTGTTGAGCGCGTGCCGCGCAGGAGATGTCAGTAAGCTGCATGCGTCTATCATGGAATTTGCCAGACGCGACCTCATCGAGGCTGAAATATTTCTTCCGTGGTCGGAGCAGAATCTGCGCGGGAAAATATTCGAGGGGTTCGAAGTGGTGGAAGAGCGTGCTGACGATGCCGGAACATTCTTTCGCATTCGTGGCGAAGCCGACACGGTCAACGCTCTGCGTAAGCAGCTCACCGCAGCGAGTTGACCTCACTCCGTAGGGCGGATAAGCGCGGCGCAATCCGCCGGATGTGACGCCTCTTCGCAATATGGGGCTCTGCCGGGAACTTACGCTACTATAAACACCCTAATGGCGGCGCATATTGGCGCCTCAAATGGAGCACGAATGAAGCATAAGCTGCTGTGGATAGTCCTTGCGTGGGCGACGGTCGCGCACGGTGCAACACCCAACGCGGGAATGGCGTATCCGCCGGAGCTAAAGGCGGCGCAACAGGAGAGCCGGGCCGCGCGCGTGGCGGCTGAAGTGCTGAGCCGTTTCCACTACAAGCCCATGCCTCTCGACGACGCGTTGTCGGAGAAGATATTCGACCGGTACCTGAAAGCGCTCGATTCCGAGAAGCTCTTCTTCGTTCAGTCCGACATTGAGCAACTTGCAAGCGCCCGGAAAATGCTCGACGACGCGATCCTCAAGGAAGACCTGAGCATTCCCTATGCCATTTTCAATCTCTACGAGCGCCGTGCGATCGAGCGATTTGCGTACGCTCGTGCCGTGCTCAAGAGTGGATTTGATTTTCGTGCGAACGAAAGCTACCAATACGCGCGCGAGAAGGAAAACTGGGCAAAATCAGAATCTGAGGTTCGCGAGTTGTGGCGCAAGAGGGTCAAGAACGACTGGCTGCGACTCAGGCTCGCCGGAAAGGACGACTCAAGCATCGCCGAAATACTGGACAAGCGTTATGACAATTCTGGCAAGCGCATCAGCCGGCTAAAGAGCGCGGACGCTTTTCAGACTTACATGAACGCCTACACCATGGCCATCGAGCCTCACACCAACTACATGGGGCCGCGGGCAGCGGAGGATTTTAGTATTTCGATGAAACTTTCCCTGGTCGGGATAGGGGCAGTGCTGGCGGAGTTGGATGAATACACGACGATAAGGGAACTGATACCGGGCGGGCCTGCATTCCTTTCGGGTCAACTGAAGGTTGGCGACCGTATCGTCGGCGTCGCTCAAGGCGAGGACGGTGCAATGCGGGACGTTCTCGGCTGGCGCCTTGACGACACGGTGGCGCTGATACGAGGCGCTTCGGATACGATGGTCGTGCTCGATGTGCTGCCGGCGGATGCCGGTCCGGATGGTCAGCACAAACGGATTTCCCTGATTCGGAAAACGATCAGTCTGGAGGGACAGTCCGCCAAATCATCCATCCAGTCCATCGTGGACGGCAACACCACGCGCCGCATCGGCACGATATCGCTTCCGACCTTCTATGCCGACTTTGCCGCCAGACAAAATGGCGCTCCGGATTACAAGAGCGCAACCCGTGACGTGGCGCGCCTGTTGGACGCATTCAAGAAGGAAAAGGTCGACAGTGTGCTGATCGACTTGCGCAATAACGGCGGCGGATCGTTAGCCGAAGCAATTGAACTCACAGGCTTGTTTATCGACAAGGGGCCGGTGGTTCAGCAGCGTAACGCCAAGGGCGAACTTGTCGTGGAGAGCGACACTAAGGCGGGTGTCGCATGGGATGGTCCTCTGGGCGTGCTGATTAACCGGGGGTCGGCATCGGCGTCGGAGATATTTGCCGCCGCCATTCAGGATTATGGTCGCGGGCTGATTATCGGTGAACCGAGTTTTGGCAAAGGCACCGTGCAAACCATCGTCAATCTCGATCAGGTCACCCGAAACAATACGTCGCAGTTCGGTGAACTGAAGATGACCACCGCACAGTTCTTTCGCATCAATGGCGGCACAACGCAATTGCGCGGCGTGACCCCGGATATTCCATTTCCCACGGTTTCCGACGCGGAGAGCTTTGGAGAATCGAGCTTCGAAAATGCGCTGCCCTGGACGCAGGTCACGGCGGCGGACTATTCGCCGGTCGGCGATGTAAAAGCTTTGATCCCGATTCTTTTGCCGCGGCATGAGGCCCGAGTGAAAAAGGACCGGGACTTTCAGTACCTGCAGGAAGACATCGCCGAACTGAAGCTGCAGCGCAGGAAAACCCAGGTTTCACTGAACGAAACCGAACGACGCAAGGAACGCGACGCGCAGGAGGCCAAGCTTAAGGTGCGCGAGTCACGCGCGGAACCTGGCAAGAACTTGCAAGGGAACGCGGCTGGCAGGCCGTCGGAGAGCGGTCGTGCGCGTCAGGATGATGGTCTTCAGGCTGACGAACGCAATATCGGTAATCAACTGGCGATTGAAAAACAGCGGAAAGACACCAAAGACGTATTGCTGAACGAAGCCGTCCACATACTCAGCGACGCAGTCGGAGCGCTGAAAAGCAACGCCGGTCTAGCGGCCCGCGTCAGGGCAGGTTCGTTACCGATGCCTCAATATTGACCTTCCCCAAATTCATGACATCTACTCGTCATTCCGGTGAAAACCGGAATCCAGTCTGGTTATCAAGGTTCCCATCAGTGTTTCTGGGTCCCGGCGTCCGCCGCGACGAGGATGTCTTTATGCGAGTGTGCCCGAAAATATGGAAAGCACAATAGTAGCGGTGTTTTAATTTTCATCCGGGGTGCGCAAATGAAAACAACGGGCTGCGCAGGGTTAATGGCGTTCTGTTTGTTCGGCGTTGCAAATCTCGGCGCCCAGCCGTATCCGAATCGGGTTATACGGCTGGTATCGCCTTACGCGCCCGGCGGTGCGACCGATGTCATGGCACGCGCGATGGCGCAGGAACTGACCAAAGCGTTGGGGCAGAACGTGGTCGTCGAGAACCGCCCCGGGGCGGGCGGGGTTATCGGTGCCAACTACGTGGCCAAGTCTACGCCTGATGGTTACACGCTGTTGCTGGCTTCGCCCTCGCCGATGGTGGTGCTGCCGCATCTCAATAAAAGCATGCCGTACGATCCATTCAATGACTTTGCGCCTGTGATCTTGCTGACGGTCGTGCCGGCGATCATGGCGGTGCATCCTTCGTTGCCGGTGAAAACGGTCAAGGATTTCATCGCCTTCGCGAAAGCCAGGCCCGGCGCGTTGACCTACTCGTCATCGGGCAACGGCGGCACCGGCCATCTCGCCGGCGCGCTGTTCGATTTCAGAAGCGGTACCCGTATGACGCACGTACCGTATAGCGGCACCAGTCCCGCTGCCACCGCAGTGCTGGCCGGAGAAGTCAGTTTGAGCTTTGGCGATACCTTCGGAATGGTCCCGCACGTCAAATCCGGTCGCCTGCGCGCGCTTGCCATCGCCGCGCTCAATCGCACCGCGATGCTCCCGGGCATACCGACGGTGGCGGAAACCGTGCCCGGTTACACGGCAGGTCCGTGGCAAGGTCTGTTGGTCGCTGCGAAGACGCCACCGGATATCATCGCACGCCTGAACAAGGCCTCGGTTGGTGTCCTGCAGTCGGCGGAAATGAAAGCCATTTTGAGCACGGTGGGCGCCGACATCATAGCCAGCACGCCGGCCGAATTCACGGCGGCCATGCGTGAAGAAAGCGATCGATGGGCCAATGTGATACGCGAAGCTGGTATCAAGGGCGAGTAGTTTTCGCGATACGCGATTACACTAGCTTCGCCAACGTTAACTATGCCCGATCCAGGCGTCGCCATATACGTCGTCCTCGATGAGCGGAACTTTATGCTTGCCGAGCAGACGTATCAGTGCGCGCTTGGCGTCGTCCGCCATGCAGTAGCCGAGTGGATTGTTGTCATTCGGCGCGAACGCCAACGCGTCGAGCGCGATGCCGTCGCGCGGGTGCGTGGGTATCTCCAGCGCCTCCAGTCCCAGTGACTCCAAGGGTGAGAAATCCAGTGAGTGTCTTTTCGATCTGATACGGACTCTATCCGACAGACCGCGTTGGTATTGGTTTGCCCGAGCCCAATACGATTATCCAGTTTGAATTGCTGGTCTGCGACAGGCCGGATGCGCCATGGCGATGGCGAGATCGCGAGTCCTGATATTTCAGTCGGCGCGGTGAACTCCCGCTATTGGATGTTGCGTGTCGATGAGCGCGGCGGCGGCGTGCGCGCCGCCAGCGCGGGTGCGCAACAGGCGATCAACGTCAGCGGCGCACAGGCACTTGCGCAGCAGGAACTGGGTGGCGCATCCCGACGCCTGCCAGTCATCGACTGGAAGCGCTGGAGCCTTTGGGGCGGACTGCTGCTGGGGGTGGTCATATTGATCGCAATGGCGTGGCGGCTTGTGCGACAAATCAGACATGATGCCGAAAACCGGAAGCGCGCACCGTAATGGTATTGGCATTGATACCGTGATTAAATAGCCGTTCTTCTGCAGGTAACAGCCCCTACTCGGCGCTGATTCCTGCGTCCTTGAATACCACACGACCTGACACGCGAGGCGACTCATGAATCTGGGAATTGCAGGGCGGACTGTGCTGATCACCGGCGGATCCAAAGGCATAGGCTACGCAGTCGCCAGGCAGTTCGCGGAGGCGGGGTGCAATCTTATTCTTGTTGCCCGCGACGTGGCGGCGTTGACGCACGCACGGGACCGGATACGCGAGCAGTTTGCCGTGGAAGTCACGGTTCGCGCATTGGATCTTTCCGTGGTATCGGCGACGCAAGCGCTATCGACCGAATTTCCGGCTATAGACAT
>CANJQI010000252.1 GCA_947476215.1 Betaproteobacteria bacterium | reverse complement strand
GGCCTGAAACTGCATCAACAGATCGTTACGCGATGCACCGCCGTCAACCCGCAACTCGCGTAGCGTGATCCCTGCATCCGACTCCATGGCACGCAGCACATCGACAGTCTGATAGGCAATGCTCTCCAGCGCAGCACGAGCAATATGCGCCGCGCCGCTGCCGCGGGTAAGACCGACTATCGCGCCGCGCGCATAGGGATCCCAATGCGGACTGCCCAGACCGGTAAATGCGGGTACGAAATATACGCCGCCGTTGTCGGGCACACTGTTCGCAAGCGCTTCCACATCTTCCGAAGCGCGGATTATCCCGAGTCCGTCACGCAGCCACTGCACCGCCGCGCCCGCGATGAACACGCTGCCCTCAAGCGCATATTCGTCGTGGCTTCCGATGCGCCATGCGGTTGTCGTTAACAACTTGTTACGAGAATGCACCGGAGACCCCCCGGTATGCATAAGCATGAAACAACCTGTGCCATAGGTGTTCTTGGCCATGCCCGGCGGTGTGCAACGCTGCCCGAACAGCGCCGCCTGCTGATCGCCGGCGATGCCGGCGATAGGAATAGCAGCGCCCAGCAGCGCGGCTTGAGTTTCCGCAATCATCGCGCTCGACGGCACCACGCGCGGAAGCACTGCACGCGGGATCGCCAGCAGTTCGAGCAGCGTGTCGTCCCAATCGCCAGTGTGGATATTGAACAACAAAGTGCGCGACGCATTGCTCGCATCTGTGATATGAACGGCCCCGCCCGATAGTTTCCACACCAGCCAGCTGTCTATCGTCCCAAACGCCAACCGCCCCGCCAGCGCGTGCGCGCGTGCACCGGCGACGTTATCCAGTATCCACGCGAGTTTGGTGCCCGAGAAATACGCGTCGAGCAGCAGTCCGGTTCTGTCGCTGAACAGCGCTTCATGCCCAGCCGCCCTGAGTGTGTCGCATGCCGCGGCGGTGCGCCTGTCCTGCCACACGATGGCGTTGTGTATCGGCTGGCCGGTGTGCCGGTCCCACACCATGGTGGTTTCACGTTGATTGGTAATGCCTATTCCCGCGATGTCGTGCGCGTTTATATTCGCCCGTGCCAGCGCTTCACTAGCGACAGCCAGCTGCGTTTCCCAAATTTCGAGCGGATCATGTTCGACCCATCCGGGCCGTGGAAAAATCTGCTGAAACTCCTGCTGCGCGACAGCCCTGATCGCGCCAGCATGATCGAAAACGATGGCACGCGAACTCGTCGTGCCTTGGTCGAGCGCAAGAATAAAGCTCATGGCGGTGACGGTCGCAGAACCTGCAGTGGGTAGTCGGTGATCAACCCGGCGAAACCCGACTGCAAACAGTGCGCATGTTCGTGTTGAGTCACTGGCCCATACACGTAATTATTCCAGCCGGCGGCTGCAACGACGCTCAGCACATCAGGATCCAGAATGTTGTAGTCCCACACCACACTTCTAATGCGCGGCCGCGTAGCGCATGCAGCAATGACGGCCACGATATTCAAGGGCCGGTTTGCAATTAACAAGCCGCAGTCCACTTTCAAATCAGTCGCGCACAACTCGATCACGTCGTGCCTGAACGAGCTCACGAACAAGCGCCGCCGCACCTGAAAATCCGACAACACACGGGCTGCGGATGGCCATGCCGCGCGCGTCTTGATTTCTATATTCCACAACACATCCGGAAACGCATCGAGCATCTCGGCAAGCAGCGGCACCGCATGTCCCACGTCGCTCTCAAGTTCGGCATGGGTGATTTCCGAAACAGCACGTTTCTTCGCTGTCACACGATCGTGAATGATCACGAGTTTTCCGTCCGCGCTCAATCGCACATCGGTTTCGATGCCATCGACGCCCACGCGCGCGGCCGCCTCAAACGCGGCCATGGTGTTTTCCGGAGCCTCCGCGTGAAATCCTCTGTGTGCGAGCAGCAACATTGTGAATAATTGTCAAATATTTTCAATGGGCGATGAAAATGCCAGCGGCCTAGCCAATGTGCGAGATAGCTGGTGTCGATGCCGCAAGTCCGGTCCGCCAGACGCAGAACTGACGTTTACCCGTCGTGCACACGCAGTATATTCCACCAAACTCATCCGCTTTGTGCGCGCGTCGAAACCGATGCAGCACGGCGACGGCCGCTTTTTCTTTTTCGGCGCCTGCGGTATCATTCCTCCTGTTTATTGCGGCATCAGCAAGCGAACAGGAAGGTAAGGAGAGGGACTATGGCTTTTTACATTTTTTATGTGATAGCGGCGATTATTCTGGTCCTGCATTTTACCGGCTGGCTGCAGCGCAACAGGCTCGAGTGGCTGATACTGTTATTGGCGGTGGCGGTGTTTCCGGTGGTGATCTTTCTGCGCTGAGGTGGCTGGACTATAGACGCCTGCCCGGTCTGTATGCCACGCGGCGGTTTTACGGCTATGTGATCTGCGCGGGAGTATACTTTAGGCCTCGGAGCGGATATACCACGCGAACGTCTGGACGAGCCTATGGCACAAGAACCGGATCTGCCGCAACTTTTCTCCGACGACGAGTTTGACCAGGCACAAAAAGCGCGTGAAAAACTCCATCGTGCGGAGAATGATCGCTGGGACAATGCCGGAGCACGCCCTCCTCCCAAGCCCACCGATGGCCTTCCGGAATGCACGATAGAACAGCGCTTCCCGCGTATCGCGAAAAAACTTACGGTGATCTGGCCCTCGGAAGCATGTGCGACGCTCATCAAGGACCTGATCGTCAACGTTGACCGTGACACACGTCAGGGATTTCCGGTTGAAGTGATCGAAGACCTGCTCATGCTCGCGGAAATCAACGAAATGTTGTTGCGCAAGGGCAGTCCGAGCGCGCCCGTGCCGCCACGAACACCAGGCCCCATACGCCGCTCGCTTTGATCCAAACGTGGAGGGCCTTCCGCGATCGGCCTACTCGACCTTGACGCCGGCGGCCTTGATCACCTTCAGATACTTCTCGGTGTCGCTTTTGAGCATTTTCGCGAACTCAGCCGGACTGTTGGTCACTGATTCGGCGCCATTTTTCTCAAATTGATCCCTCATATCGGGTGACTGCGCGATCTTTACCAGATCCGCGTGAAGTCGACTGAGGATGGCGGCAGGCGTGCGCGCGGGCGCGAAGAATCCGAGCCACAACGACACTTCGAATCCCGGATATCCGGATTCGGCCACAGTAGGCACATCCGGTAAGGATGGCGAGCGCTTTGCGGTGCCGACCGCCAGCGGTCGAAGTTTGCCGGCCTTGGCCTGCGGCAAGACCGCAGGCATGCTACCGAATAACGCCTGCACCTGGCCGCCCAGTGTGGCCGCGCCGGCCGGGCCGTTTCCGTTATAGGGCACGTGGACGAGATCGATGCCGGCGGCGGATTTCAGCATTTCCATCGCCAGCTGCGTGGTTGTACCCACCCCTGCCGAAGCAAAATTAAGCTTGCCGGGTTGCGACTTGGCGAGCGCGACGAATTCCTTGAGCGTATTCGCCTTGACGCTGGGATTCACCACCAGCAGATACGGCGTCGATGCCACCAGCGTAATCGGCGCAAAATCCTTGATCGGGTCGTAACTGAGCTTGCTATAGACGCCGAAGTTAATGACATGGCTGCTGGTGGTACCCATGGTCAGCGTGTAGCCGTCCGGGTTGGCGCGTGCCGCCGTTTCAGTCCCTACTACACCCCCTGCCCCGCCCCGATTGTCAACGATGACCTGTTGCCCCAGACTTTCAGTAAGCTTGTTTGCAACCAAGCGCGCGATGATATCGGTCGATCCGCCGGGCGGAAATGCAACGATGAGGCGCACGGGCTTGCTGGGATAATTTTGCCCAATTGCGATGGTGCCCTGCAATAGCATACATGCCAACGACGCAGCGCCAAGGAATGCAGTGGTGATCGACTTCATGGATACCTCCCGATGATGATTAGCGTCTATGCCTTGCCCCCAGATAGTACTTCCGGATTCACGACATTGATGGGTGCTCCGCCATGATACGCAAGTATCTGCTCAAAACTGCCGCCAAACTGAGTCTCGAACGCGTCATGCTCGACATATCCGAGGTGGGGCGTACACACCACATTGTTCATGACAAGCAACGGGTGCTGCGGGGAAACCACGGGCTCGCGATCATAGACGTCGACGGCGGCCATGCCTGGCCGTCCCGCGCGCAAGGCGTTTTCCAGAGCACCGGCCTCTATCAACCCCGCGCGGCTGGTATTCACCATCAGCGCGGTCGGCTTCATGCGCGCAAGATCCGTTGCATTGACGATGCCGCGGGTGCCGTCGACCAGACGCATGTGCAGCGACACTACGTCGCACTGCTCGAAAAAATCCTGTTTGCTTGCCGGGCTCGAATATCCGTCGGCGCGCGCCTTGGTCAAGGTTGTGTCGCGCCCCCACACCAGAACCTTCATGCCAAATGCCCTGCCATAGCCCGCAACGGTAGAACCGATGCGCCCATAGCCGTATATGCCCAGCGTGCGGCCGCGCAATCCATAACCGATGGTCGACTGCCACGCACCTTTTTTCAGGCTCTCCATTTCCTGCGGTATCCTGCGCATGGCCGCGATGATCAGTCCCCACGTCAGTTCCGCCGTGGCATAGGATGGAACGCCGGGATGCATATCCGAGGAGACAATAATGCCGTGCCGCGTGCATGCGTCGACATCGAGATGCGGATGCACGCCGCGCTGGCTTATCAGTTTCAGCTTGCCCAGGCGCGCTATCAGCGGCGCTCGTATTTGCGTACGCTCACGGATCAGCACCAGGGCTTCAGTGTCCTTAAGCCGTTCGGCAAGCGCATCCTCGTCCTGGGTATGATCGTTCCATATCCGGACGTTGTGGCCGTCGAGTTTGGAAAAGCACGCCAGGTGACGTATGGCATCCTGAAAGTCGTCGAGTATGGTGATATTCATCTTACGTTATGTGACTGGCGGAATCGATACGGTAATTCAATGCCTGCTATTGAAAATATCTGCCGCCATTAACGAGGTAGCACTGTCCGGTAATAAAGCCGGCGTCCCTGCTGGCAAGATAGACCAGCAGCGATATCGCCTCCTCGGCGGTTCCGAATCTGGGTATCGGTTGATTGGGATCCAGTGGATGTTCGTTTTCATAGGCCTCGACTTTCCTGCCTATGGCGCCAGGTCCGACCGCGTTGCAGGTAATGTTGAATTCCCCGAATTCGCGCGCGAGACCGCGCGTAAACCCCACAGTGCCCAGCTTGACCATGGCCTTTGCCGCTCCGGCGCCTATATAGGGCGCTATGCCGGCGATATTGATGATCCGCCCCCATCGCCGCTCTTTCATCGATGGAATAACGGCGCGGCAAATATTAAATGGCCCGGTCAGATTGACGGCTATGGCGCGATTCCAGGCTTCGGCGCTCTCTTCGAGAAACTTCTTCTCGGCACGATATCCCGCAAGGTTGATCGCCACGTCAATGCCGCCAAACTGATCGCACGCTTTTTTAACGAAGGCGTTTACGGCGGTGCTATCCGTCACGTCGCACAGTTCCGCCAGCACTTTGACGCCCAGGGCGCGTGCTTCCGCCGCGGTTTCATTGAGTTCCTTGATCTTTGCGTGTGCGCAAATCACCAGATTGGCGCCCTCCTGCGCAAACGCCAGCGACGACTTCCGTCCCATGTTACGGCTGGCGCCGGTAATCAGTACGGTCTTGCCTTTCAGTCCTGTGTCCAAATCGATTCTCCCTTAAAGATGCAGCAGTATTCTATTGCATATGCGGACGCCAATCAGGCGTGCAGACACCATCGTGCTCAAAATGATCAGGCGCTTTCGCCAACCTGAGGATTCCATTGGCCTTTGAGCAATCGCACCATGGACGAACTCGCGAATATGCCTGCCTTGGTAAACGGATCGTCGTCGAAAAAGGCCTTGGCTTCCGCGCGGCTGTTCACGTTGATGACGAACAGGCTGCCTATCGACTGGGCGCCATCGTCCGTCTGCGTCGGCCCTGCCAACACGACCTTGTCCTTATGCGCCTGCATATAGCTGCGATGCGCCTGCATGACCTCGGCACGCGTCGCCGCGGTGTTGGGATTGTCCACGCAACTGATAATCCATAACATGAAAAAATCTCCTGTGTTTTCCTGCTTGATTGATAATAGTGAACGATGGTTGCAGCGAGCACATGATATTTTGTTTTTCGCCGAAAAGTAAGTGCGGCGCAAAGTTACATCACGCCGCGCCTGCGCACCCTGGATTCGGACCGGACCGGACCGGCCCAGACCATTTCATTACCTTCCAGTTATGCTGCCCGCGGCTTTTTTCATTGGCGGTACGCGTCCGGTAAGCGTATGTTCACCTTCCCGGTCTGAATTCTGACGCGCCGCCTTAACCGGGATACAAACGAATAAACAATTCGGTATCGTT
>CANJQI010000251.1 GCA_947476215.1 Betaproteobacteria bacterium | reverse complement strand
GCCCATTCAGTCCTAAATTACCGTTTCAGGCTCATTCCTCGTTGGAAACACGGGCCCCGCTCAGGCTCATACCACGTTGGACAAGGCTGAAAGTTGTCAAAGTCCGCATGCTGTGAAAGAATCAACCTCCAGAGTAAGGTTTACGTAAGCTGCGTTCTCTAGTATGCTGTGCCATGTACATTGCAGTCTCACGATTAGACAACGCGAATTTCCGTATCCCCTTTCATTGTTAACGCGTTCGATTTTCGAATATCCAGTGCAGTCGCGAGTCACGCGCTGCTCAAGCCCAGACTTCATCCAGTAACTTCAGTGCGCAGATATTTTTTTGTTATTGTGCTGGCAGCCGTGTCGGCATTGGGCACCGGTTGCGGGAAGTCGGAACGTCCGGCGCCGCCCGCAACAGCCAAAGCTGAACAGCCCGTTGAGATACCCGCCGCTCAGAAGAAGTTCTTTGAGGTTGAAGCAGCCGGCGCTTCCCAGGCTGTCGACGTGATTTCCTTGCCGGGACGCGTGACGTTTCGCCCTCAGGCTCAGTCCGCTGTCGGCGCCACCACCGTCGGACGCGTGGTTGCGCTGCTGGTGCGTGCCGGCGAAGTGGTCAAGGCGGGCACCCCGCTGTTAACGATAGACAGTACGGACGCCGCCGCCGCGCGTGCGACGCTGGATCAGTCCGCCACCCGGATGGCTGCCAACGAGAGTGTTTACAAACGCACGGTTGAAATGGTTGAAAAGGGCGTCGGACTCGAGGTCGAACGCCAGGAGGCTGAAGCGAAGCTGAAGGAGGCACGCGCCGAGCATGAGCGTGCGCAGCACACCGTGGCCATGATGGGCGCGGGTCAGGGCAACCGGGTGACCGTGAGAGCGCCCTCCAATGGCGTGGTGATGGCGATACACGTTGCGGTCGGCGCCACGGTTGCGCCGGGCGGAGAACCGTTGGTGGAACTGGGCGACCCGTCGCGGCTGCAGATCGTCGCGCAGGTCACGGAAAGCGATTTGCGGCGCATAGGCCTGGGGCAACAGGCGGAAGTGGAATTGCCGGCGCTCGCAACCCGATTCCCGGCGAAGGTCGAGAGTTTCAGTCCACGCGTCGATCCGGAGTCGCGGCGCACGCAGGTCTATCTGGAGCTTGCCAAGCCCGGCAAGGATATGCGCGCCGGCATGCTCGCGCAGATTTCATTGCGCGTGGGAACCGAATCCGACATCATGCTGCCGGTGTCGGCGGTGCTGATCAAGGACGGCAAGCGGCGCGTGGTCTACGTCGAGCGTCTGGACGGAACCTATGAAGTGCGCGATGTGCAGATCGGGCGCAACGTTGAGGGCCGCGTGGTCATACTGAAGGGATTGGCAGCCGGTGAGAAGGTTGTTGTGCGCGGAGCTCTGCTGCTCGACTCGCAGGCCGAACTGCTGCTGTAGCCATGCGGTTATTTCTTGAAACCTGCGTCCATAGACGCTCCGCGGTCGTTTTTGTAACCTTCGTCATTGCGGCGTTCGGATTGTATGCGTATCTCGATACGCCGATAGAGGCATATCCGGATGTAACCAATACCCAGGCCACCGTTATTACCCAGTTGCCCGGCAATGCGCCCGAGGAAATGGAGCGGCGTGTGACGGTGCCGCTGGAGCGGGAGTTGAACGGCACGCCCGGCATGACGCTGATGCGCAGTGAAAGCCTGTTTGGCCTTTCGTTGATTACGCTGACGTTTTCCGATGATGTCAGCAGCTTTCCCGCGCGTACCATGGTGTTGCAGCGCGTCGCGGCGGCCGCCCTTCCTCCGGGGGCCATACCCGAACTGGCGCCCGAAGCAACACCTCTGGGCGAGGTTTATCAGTTTCGCGTAACCAGCGATAGACACGATCTCTATCAGATACGCTCGGACATGCAGTGGAACGTCGTGCGCGTGCTTCGACAGGTGCCCGGCGTGGCGGATATCGTGCCCTTTGGCGGCTTCCTCAAGGAAGTGCACATTGAGGCTGATCCCGCCCGGCTTTTTTCTCTGGGCCTGACGCTGGCCGATATCGAGCAGGCATTGGCCAAGTCCAACGTCAATGTCGGCGGCGGTTTCCTCGCCCATGGGGATCAGGAACTCACGGTACGCGGTATCGGTTATCTCGAATCACCCGCCGATATCAGACGCATCCTGCTCAAGAGCAAGGATGGATCAGCGCTGACGATAGGCGATGTCGCGAACGTGGTTCAGTCGTATACGCCGCGGCGTGGTGCGGTCGGCGTAGGCCTTGAAAGAGAAGGCGTCGAAAGCTTCGTGTGGATGCGGCGCGGCGAAAATCCGTCACGTGTGCTCGACGGCATCCACAAAAAGGTCAACGAACTGAACGAAGTCATCCTGCCCAAAGGCATGAAGATCGAGACCTACTATGATCGCAGCGACCTCGTCGCGCTTACGCTGTCCACCGTCCACGAGAATCTGTTGAGCGGTTTCCTGCTGGTGGTCGGCGTGGTATGGCTGTTCCTGCGCAGCGTCGTCGGCTCCCTGGTGGTTGCCGTGGTCATTCCGCTGTCGCTGCTGGTGGCGTTTATCGGCCTGCACGCCATGGGCCTGCCGGCCAATCTGATTTCCATGGGGGCGATCGATTTCGGGATACTGGTCGATGGCGCGATAGTGCTGGTGGAGAATGTCATACATGCGCTGCGCCACGAACAGCCTGCCAACCGGCGCGGCGTGCTGCGCATCGTCGTGCGCTCGGCGGTGGATGTAGGGCGTCCCACCTTGTACGCCATGCTGATCATCATCGCCGCGCTGATGCCGATATTCACGCTTGAGTCGGTTGAGGGACGCATATTCCGTCCACTGGCGCTGACGTATTCATTTGCGCTGGTGGGGGCGCTGGTATTCGCTCTGACGCTGGTGCCGGCATTGTGCGGTGCGCTGTTTCGTCCGCGCCACGCGCGTATACACGAGCCGGCATGGATAGAAAACCTGCGCTTGCGCTACAAGCGTTCGTTGACCTGGCTGCTCGATCACAGGGCAAAGGTCGTGGCATTGGCTTTTGTCTTGCCCGCCCTTGCCTCGTTGACGCTGACGCAGCTGGGCACCGAATTCCTGCCCGAACTGGATGAAGGCGACATACAGTTGTTTGTCGAAATGCCGTCCAGCATCTCTCTGGAGAAGGGACAGGACATCCTGATGGAAGTCCGCAAGCGGATACTGGCCTTTCCCGAGGTCAGGAAAACCATGAGCGAGCAGGGACGCCCCGAGGACGGCACCGACAACGAGGGCGTCAATATGAGCGAAACGTTCATACGCCTGAAGCCCGTGCGCGAATGGCGTGCGGGCTATAACAAGAAACGCCTGATAGACGAAATGCGCGTGTCCCTGGCCGAGATTCCGGGCGTGCAATACAATTTTTCGCAGCCCATGAAGGACAACGTCGAGGAGGCCGTCAGCGGCGTGCGCGGCAAGGTGGTGCTGAAGATTTTCGGCGCTGATTTGATACAGATGCGCGCCGTGCTGGAACAGGCCAAGGAAACGCTCAAGAGCGTATCCGGCATCGTGGATCTGGATTTATACCGGGACACGACATCGCCACAGCTGCAGGTGCGCTTCGACCGGCAGGCGCTTGCGCGCGCGGGGATCGCGATGGAAGACGCGCAACGCACACTGGAAACCGCGCTCGCGGGCCGTGTCACGACCACCATGTGGGAAGGGGAGCGTCCGGTGCCGATACGATTGATGTTGCCGCGCAGCGCACGCGAAGACATGACCAAAATCGGAGCGATTACTATTCCCGGCGAGTCCGGCGCGCGCATACCGTTGCGCGATCTTGCAACCATGCAGGTTGAAAACGGCGTGGCTTCGATTAACCGGGAAGGCAACAGTCGCTATCTCGCCCTCAAATTCAATATCGAAGGGCGCGACATGGGATCGGTGGTCAAGGATGCCATGGCAGCGGTGAATGCCAGTGTGAAACCGCCCGAGGGCTACTATTTTGTGTGGGGCGGTGAATTCCAGAATCAGCAGCGGGCCATTGCGCGGCTCAAGCTCATAGTGCCGCTTGCCGTGCTTGCGGTGCTGGGATTGCTGTATGCGGCCATGAGTTCAGGGTTGAGCGCATTGGCGATATTGCTTACGGTTCCATTCGCACTCACCGGTGGTACTTTTGCGTTATTGATCGCGGGCGTGCCGCTGTCGGTGAGCGCGGTGGTGGGATTTATCGCCCTGCTCGGCCAGATGTCGCTGATGGGGTTGCTGGTGCTGAGCGCGGTCGAAATCCGCCGCCACAAGGGCGAAGCGTTGATGCCGGCAATCATAGAGGGCGCGAGCGAACGCCTGCGCCCGGTGTTGATGGCATCCATGCTGGCGCTGGTGGGGTTGTTGCCGATGGCGTTGTCATCCGGCGTCGGAAGCGAGACACAGCGACCGTTCGCCCTGGTGGTGGTGGGTGGCATGCTGACCACGCTGGTGATAGCGCTGTGGTTGCTGCCGACCGTTTACAGCTATATCACGCCCAGGCGGTTGCGCACGCCCGAGGAAGAGGACGAACAGCTGGGGGACGCGCAATGAGCGTCGGCCTGCGCTTGATACTGATGATGGTTAGCGCTGTGTCCGCGCTTTCCGTTCATGCGCAGGACGCGCCGCAGACCCTACCCGAGAGCCTGACCTTGCCTGTCTTGATTCGGCTGGTCGCCGAGCGCAGCCCGCGGCTCGCATCCGAGCGCACGGCCATCAATGCCGCGGAGGCCGAGCGCATCACCGCCGGTGTATTGCCCAATCCCTCGGTCTCGTACGGCCGTTTTCGGCCGTCGGGCGGCATGAATACGCTGTTTGACGGCAGCCGGCAGGAGCAGTCTACACTCGATTTTCCGCTGCTTATCGCGGGGCAGCGCGGCGCGCGCATCGAGGCGGCGGACCAGGGAATACTTGCCGCGCGCGCGCGTGTCGGCGCGGTCGGAAATGAATTGGTGCTGCATGCCTCGGAAATGTTTGTGGGCCTGCAAGCGGCACAGGAAAAAGTCGTGTTGCTTGAAGAGTCTTATGCGGAAATCGTACGCGTGGTGTCCGTCGTGTCCGGCCGTATGGAGAGCGGCATGGCGAGCCGTTATGATCTGGCGCGTGTCGAACTCGAACTGGCCGCAATCGCGGTACGCGTCGACGAAGCACGTTCCGACCGCGCGGGCTTTTCGGCGGGTATCGCCTCGCTCATAGGCGCGCCGGGCTGGCGCCCCAATGCCGTGGGTACCGCGGGACCTGCCGGGTTAGCCACGGATGTCGCGGTGTGGCGTGAGTTGCTGGCGGCGCGAAATCCGGGGATACAGGCAGCGCGGCGCGAAGAAGACACGGCGCAGGCTGCGGTGAAACGGGCGGAGCGCGAGCGGTGGCCCGTGCCCGTTCTCAATCTGGGCAGGAGCTGGACGACTGATCCTTTCGGTGCAGCCAACCTCATCGGGGTTACTACCGAGATTCCCCTGTTCGATACGCGCCTGGGTCCGCTGGAGAAAGCGAAGGCCGATTTGCGTGCGGCGCAGCGCCGGCGCGAGATGATAGAGGCCGAAGTGGGTGTGGATCTGGTGCGGGTACTCGACACCCTGGTGCAGAAGCGCGCGGCGCTGGAACAGCTGGAACGCAACGTCGGAACACGCATAGCCGCTTTAAAGCAGATGGCCGAGGACTCCTACCGTCTGGGGCGCGGCTCCATACTTGAACTGATAGACTCGTCCCGCTCACGGCTCGATGCGCGACTGGCGGGCGTTGATTTGCGTGCCACTATCGTCCAGCACGAATATCGAATCAAGGCACTGGCGGATAAGCTGGTCAGTAATTGATGCGTTTGCGCAAGTAAGCTGCACTTCACATGCCCGGGGCGCCGGGCGTGGTGTGTTCGACGCGTCGAAGGAGTCGATTGCCGGCGGCGGCGTGGATGAAATCGTACCGCTTCAGGATGTTGCGCGACGGGTTCTGGCAAATGTCGGTTCGATGAGCAAGCGCATGGTCCGGGTTTGAGGGATTGGTGGCCCAGTTCTTGTAGGGTGCGTTAGCGCAGCGTAACCCACCGGCAGTTCTGCCCCCCCATAACTGCACACTCCACCCCGTCAAACTGCCGTTTCTAGGTTAAAATTGCCCTCTGATTTCGTAGGGTGCCATGCCCGTCAGAAATAAGCTTTCAGCGGGTTTGGTCGATCTTACCAAGCGTCACGCGCGGATACGCCGTCGCCCCGCGCTCAAACGCATTGATAAGTAGAAATACCAGTAATTGATGTGGCGCAAGGCATTGCACAATCCCTAATTGTGGGCTGAAAACCTGCCCGTGGCAAAGAACCGAACGCTATGAGCGGGGATTCCGTCCAACCAATTCTCGCCGCCGCGCTGGCGACGCTGATTTTGTTGTGCGTGGCCGGATGGCTGATGACGCGCGCGGCGCGCGAGCACCAGTTGCATCAGGAGTTGACGGCCCAGCGCCGGCGGCT
>CANJQI010000250.1 GCA_947476215.1 Betaproteobacteria bacterium | reverse complement strand
GGTGGATCGCTGCGCGATTACGGAACAGGGATCAAACTTTGCCAACGAGCCGCGTGATGACATTCGGCTGGACGCCCTGCGTCTGCCCAAGGACGCAGTATCGATAGGCGGCGGCAACCTCTCGGCCGAAAAGGTAATTGCGCTCGGCGCTTTGTTTCGTTCGGCAGCCATGGCGGGCGCCCTCACCCGTGTGCTGAGCCTGACGCTGAGCTATGCCCTGGAACGCGAGCAGTTCGGACAACGCATCGGCAAGTTTCAGGCCATCCAACACCAGATTGCCATGCTTGCATCGCAGGTTGCCGCCGCAAGTGCCGCGGCGGACACCGTTTTCGACTGCGCAGCCCAAGGTTCCGCGGACTTTGAAATCGCCGCCGCCAAGGTGCGCATCGGAGAAGCCGCCGGCATCGCCGCGGGCATCGCACACCAGGTTCACGCCGCGATGGGATTCACGCAGGAATATCCCTTGCACAGAAGCACCCGGCGCCTGTGGTCGTGGCGGGACGAATTCGGATCCGAATCGGAATGGTCAGCCTGGATAGGCGGTGTCGTGTTCCGCCTCGGTGCGCAAGGGTTATGGCCGTTTCTTACGTCAGCGGAAAAGGCAATTCCTGCCGCGGTGAAAGCCGCAGTCTGAAAAAAGCAGACGATCCAAATCAACCCTTCAAAGGCAGCGCCGGGAGCTGCCGCAGCTTACATCATCGATCCCGGCTTTTTCAGGTAGGTCTCCTTAATGCCGTCCGCGGCCCAGCATGCGAGCATGCCTATCGTCGCAGTCGGGCCCTGAGCAGGATTTTGCGGAAAAGCGCTCCCGCCCACGACGAAGAGATTGGGAACGTCCCACGACTGGAGGTACCTGTTCACAACGCTCGTGGATGGATCGGCGCCCATGACGGCGCCGCCGATGTTGTGCGTGCTCTGGTAGGGAACCACGCTGTATTTCACCGGGATCGCGCGCGTATCGTAGCTCGAGGGCTTCATCGCCTTGGCGATCTCTATGCCTTTCTCATAGCCCCATTTGAGCATTCTGCGCTCGTTCTCGTTCCAATCGAAAGTCATGCGCAGCAGCGGCAGCCCATGGGCGTCCTTGTAGGTCGGATCGAGGTCGAGAAAATGCTGGCGATAGCTCATGCACGAGCCGTGCAGGTGCATACCCAGGGAGCGGCGATAGTTATGCGCAACTGCCTTCTTCCACTGCGCTCCCCAGCGCGGCGTTCCGTGCGGTACCGACTTGGATTTGATCGGCAACGCGCCGGCGCTCGGCGTGTCGACGTAGAAGCCACCGACGAAACCGAGGTTAGCCCGATCGATGAGGTCGCCGTTGAGCTCGTCTATCGACGTGTTCACCTGCCCGCCGCCGATAAACGGATTGAACTCGCGGTCGTCGAAGAAAACGTGCACCCTGCCTCCGGCCTGATATGAATAGTTGCGCCCGACCACGCCACGCCCGGTGACAGGATCGTACGGCGTGCCGATGCCGGACAACAGCAGCAAGCGTGTATTGTTGAAACAGTATGACGCCAGCACCACGATGCTCGCGGGTTGCTCAACCTGCCGGCCGCGGGCATCCATATAGGTGACCCCAGTCGCCTGTTTGCCGGTCGAGTCGGTATTGACCCGGATCACGTTGCTCCGCGGGCGCAGCTCGAAGTTCTCGCGTTTGAGCAGCGCAGGGAATATGGCTGACACGCCGTTCGCCTTGGCGCCCTGGGCGCACACGTGGCTGCTGCAGAACCCGCCGCTCTGGCATTGCAGCATCTGCACTTTGTACAGATTGATGTAATCCTGAGTCTGGTTTGCAGTGGGCCCCTGAAACGGACTATACCCAAGCTCACGTGCGGCCCTGGCGAAAGTCTCGCCCTGCGGCGTGGCTCGTGTGGGCGGATTGGGATACTCGCGCGAGCGCGGGCCCTCGTACGGATTGCCGCCCGGCATTATCTGACCTTGAATGTTGCCGGCCTTGCCGCCGACACCGTAGATCTGTTCGAACTGGTCGTAGTACGGCTCGATCTCGTCCCAGGTCACGCCCCAATCCTGTATCGTCATGTCCTTGGGTATGAACGACTTGCCGTAATGTTCCACCGTCCTCGAGTACAGCTCGAAGTCGTGCGGAAGAAAGCGCCGCGCGTTGCCGCCCCAATGTAACGCTGCGCCGCCTACGGCCTCACCGGGTTTGAACGAGCCCAGTTCCCGCAACGGCAGCGCGGTCTGGCTCACGTTATTGCGTACGGTTACGGTCTCGCGCGAAAGATTCTGAAAAACATCGCTGTGGCGGTCGAATTTGAGCTCGTCGTATACAAACGGCTTGGCGAAGTCGGTCTGCTGATCCAGCATGCGGCCGCGTTCCAGGCACAGCACCTGCAAGCCGGCGTTCGCCAGTTCCATGGACATGATAGAGCCTACAACGCCGCTGCCCACGACCACCGCGTCAACGGGTTTCATTTTGATTGTTGTCATGCTACTTTCCTCCGCTAGTTTTTATCATGACATGCTTGACGAAGCCCTCGGCATCGAGCTGTGCCTCGTTGCGCTGCACATCGAGCATGCTCACGGGTTCTGCGCGATAGGGCTCACTTTTATCAAGATGCCCGCGGTATGCAGCGGATGGCAAACCCGGGAATCCAAGCAGCTTCCACCCGACTTTGTCGCGGTTACCGCCGTATATCGGGTCCGCAAAGTATCCTTCGTCCGTATTGCGCAGGAGCAAATCGAAGAAAAGCTTAGCGGACAATGAAGGCAGGTCGATTTTGCCTTTTTCCAGTGCGGTGAGAACTTCGTCCTGTCTGTCCGCCGCCAGTTGATCGAACGGCCTGTCGTAAGTTCGCACGCAGTAGTCATTGATCTCACCGATTCCTATCCGGTATATCTCCTGCGGCACCAGAGGCGACTGAAAGCCCTGCTCGGGCGTGCCTTCGGGCCAGGGACCGGACCGATAGTTGCGACCGTGCACGCCCCAGATGCTAGCCAATTGTCGGTCGATGTAGACGGCAACGCCTGCGTCGCGTCCTCCGGGCCCATGTTCGTCGGTCGGTATCAAGCGTTCGGCGGCCGCCTCGAGAAAGCGAACTTCCGGCGCAGTCAGGAACCAGTATCTGTCGAGCATCGCGGACTTGCTCATATTTATTTCTCCTATAGGAAGCCGTAAGGAAGAGCAACGATGATGATACTACATCGCGACGCGCGGGAAAAATCACCTGATGCGGACGGGTGCGGACGCGTCGAGTTCTCAACTGCCGCTTTCACGCGACCGGCCCCGTGAGTATTGTGTCGCCTAGTCGGCCTTCAAAGCATCGGCGTGGATAGCTTTGCCGAGGTTCGTCTGCAAGTAGTCGCGCGTAAAGAGGAGAACATGAAAACCTCCGGCGTCACCGACAACCCAAAGATTCAGCTCGTATCCGTTCCCCTGCGCAGCACGGACCTTGACGAAGCGCGCCCAGCCCGCTTGCTTTTCCACAGTTCGATCGACACCCGCCGACCAACTGCCTGAGCCTGGAAGGAAGGCCGTTCGCGGTGCGGGGCCCTTCCAGTATGCGATCTCCGCGGGGTGTAGCGGATCACGAATGTCGTAAACGCGGGTGCCCGTACCTCTTGAACCGCAAGCGAGCAGCGCCGGATTCCTCTCGCGGTCCACGGCGCATCTTTCAGTGGAATAGTCGAGGTTCCCGGCTCCGGTATCCGGCGGCTCCTTCAGGAAGTTAGAGCAGTTCTTGGGGTCGTGCACTTCCAGCATGATCTTCGAGACGATCCGGGGATTTTTCTCGTCGGTGATGTCGATGATGTTCGAATAGCCGTAGGCCGGCGCTCCCCGCGCACATGCCGCCACGAGACCACCGACGCCCGCCTGACCGCCCGACTCGTCGGTGCCGATGAGGTACGAGCGTCCATGGGATGAGAACGGGAGCATCTGTTCCGCCTGCCCCTGGTCATCCCAGAAGAGCCTGCTGACAATTCGGATCTGCAGATTGGGGCGACGGTTGAATGTCGCTCACGTCCAGGATCAACAGCCCGTCCGGCCCAAACGAGGAATTGTTCGGTGCCACGCCGAAGTTGCCGGGTTGCCCGACATACAGCCGCGTGCCCTCCTTGTTGGTGGAGAAGTCGTGGGGCCGACCCTCGCCGGTGAACGTCCAGTTCAGGAGCCACTTCGCGTCGTACGGGTTGGTGACGTCGATAATCGGCAGGATGCCGCCGACACCGCGAAAGTTCTGCCCAATGTAGTACGTCTTGCCGTCCTCTGCCCACCCCCATGTGGCCCAGGCTGTTGGGCACGGTGATGCTGGACGCCAGTTTCGGATGCGCGCAGTCCTCGTTCAGGTCGTAAACGGCGAAATTCGGCCCATTACTTTGCGCGAGCCCGAGGAGCCCACGCGTCTGGTTCACTTTGATTTTTTCGTGAGGGTTGAGCCCCGCTGCAGTGTCGCTCAGGTACGCCGTCGGCCGCGGATTTGCAGGGTTCGAAACATCGATCACTACGACACCGGGATAGGTCTGGCGAGGGTTATTTTCCGTGGACATATGGGCGCAGTGCTTGAAGTACGCTGGCCCATTCTGTGAAAAAGCCCCCTCACCTCGGAATTGGACGACGAGCTCGAGATTGCAGTTGTAGCCTCGTTGCGAGTCGCCACTCAATCGTTACAACGACGTGGTCTGGCCCTGCAATCCACTCTCAGTATGATCCTTGCGGCCACACACGGCCTTGGGCATGGGCCCCATCGACCCGACTTCGTGCCCCCCCCTTTTTTTCCTCGTCGGCATTGCCAGTGCCGGCCAAGAAGACCGAATTGCTGAGCAAAAGACTCAGCAATGTGAAAGCTGAAATCGCGAATCCCCAAACCAAGTTCTATTTGTTCATCGTTGCTCCTCACGATATAAGAGTGGCTAGCTGTTCGGTAAAAATCCCATCTCAAGTTAACTATTTGAGCTGTACCTTGAATCTGATCACCCTCACTGCGATAGCCTTTGATCGCTACGCGCGATCTGCGCGACCCCATCCAGCCGGATGGATCGCCATTTGGACACGGCATGACACTGTTATCCAAATAGTTATGGCAGTCAATGGCTGCGGGGCGTCCGCTTTCCGTCGCCCGCCCACGACAATTCAAGGGCCAACTCTTTCCCTTGTGTGGTCACTGCTCGAACGGTCGGAACTGGTCGGGAGCGACGATTACCCGCACGTCCCGTAAGCAGACCTTGAAAATATGGGGTTTCTTGCCGGTGACCGGTTACGGGCGCACCGGCGAATTCACACTTTCGGCCAATTCCGGCCGCTGGCTGTTACGTTTCGACGTTCGAAAGCAGACACCCAAGAACGACAAACCCGCCGAAGCGGGTCTGTGTGAGGACGATTGATGATTTGATCAGGCTGCGAGCGTCTGCTTCCGGCGACGTGACGCAAATCCAAGCAGTCCTAGACCGGCGAAAAGCATGGCGTAGGTTTCCGGTTCAGGTACGGCGGCGGCAGTGTACGTAAAATTGTCCCAACCCAAACCACCGCCATCGGTGATATTGTAAATGCGAATCGACGTCACGTTGTTGAATGCGGTTAAGTCCACCAGATTCGGATTGCTGAAATTACCGTCACTAAAAATGTCTTGGGTCGATGCGAACGCATTATTAACAAAAACATCAACTTTTGCGACAGGTGTACCGGAGGGGTCGTTGTCGCCCACTTGCAAGAACGACAGACCATTTACTCCAGATGAAAACGTAAGAATTGTTTCTCCTGTGCAGTTAATAGATGGGTTGCCCGTGCACAGAAAATTTAATCCGGAGCCAATTCCCGCTTGCGAACTGGCAACATTTGAGTTTCCACCTGTGGAGGAAAAAATGACGCCAGGATATTGATTTGTAACAGCAGGACCACTGACCCCAACGTTGCCAAAATCCTCGAATCCGATTACCGTTGGCGCCGCTTGTGCACAGGTAACCGTCGCGCTAAGAAGCATTGCAGCAAAGATTTTTCGCATTATCCTATCTCCTAAATAGTCGGTTTCGAATTCCGGTTCCCTTCATTGGGACGGCAACAGCGGCGGACGCTGTACCGGTGGCGTTTCTTAAGCAGGCTGACACACCATTTTTTTGATGTTACCTTGAGGCGACTTTGAGTCAATAGTCCGTTCGGACTAATGCATAAGTTAAACGTGACGGAATTCACGAAAGACGGCGAATATCGCTCTCAAGGGAAGAGATTTGGAAGCCCGCATAACTACCGCCAGTGAGCGAATGGCCGCTATCGGGAAATCCGACCGTCTCAAATGGGTCGTTATGTAAAGCTTTGCATAACGACCCTTATGCATAGACCTCAATTATGTATAGCTCGTTGATCTGGGAGCGGATTTACCCAGATGCCGAGGGGAATTGGCGAGCGAGTTTCTAGACATAATTTCAATGTAGGAGTCCAGTGATGGTCCCATCCACTTCAGGAGACCATCATGAAAGACGCCCGGCAGCATCC
>CANJQI010000249.1 GCA_947476215.1 Betaproteobacteria bacterium | reverse complement strand
GAGACTGTCCTGCGCTTTCTTGAGCGCTGTATTCACGAAACTCGCGTATTCGGGCAATTGTTCGTAGCGATGCCACGTCAGCAGGCGTTCCAGCCGCGCGTCGAAATCACGCCGCTGGCCGGGATCCATGTCGAAATAAGAGTCAGCCTTCCAAGCCAGATAGGTATCCGCATGGCGGTACCCCAAGCGCAATCCGGTGCAGCCGGTGATCAGCACCGCCATCAGCAATAGGATTACCCAACGAAAACGCGGCATTCAGGCTTCTTTCTACAACTCGACAGAGTGCGCAGTTTACAGGCAAACGCGGGCGGTTCTCATATCTGTCCGGTTCATGCTGCGGCGCTTCATAATACTCATAGTATGATCACTGTAGCGTCGTCCGTGGAGTTGACAAGTCAATCGCAGCGTCGCATTGCTGCGCTGCAGTATGCGGGTTTTGGAGTTGAGGGAGGTGCGTGAAATGATGCGTTATCTGATTTGGTTTACAGCCATGGTTGCCGCGTCGCACGCGCTTTCCCAATCCACAGGTACTCCTAATGCCAAGAACGCCCTAACGGGTGATGCCTTGGTGCGCGCGTTGAAGGGAGGCGGTTATACGCTGGTGTTTCGCCATGCCGCACGCGAGCCGGAAGTCATCGAAAGCAACGCTAAAATCTCGTTAGTCGATTGCGCTACTCAGATTCCGTTGAGCGGGATGGGGCGCGCGCAGTCGCGTGCTATCGGCGAAGTCATACGCAGGCTGGATATTCCAGTTGGCGAGGTGATCGCGAGTCCTTTATGCCGTACCATGGATACCGCGCGCCTTATGATCGGGCGGTTCCGGGCAGAGGAGGCAGTTGCAGGACGTAATCCGGAGCGCTGGCAGGACGAATTCAAGTTTGAACGCCTGGCCGAAATCGTTGATATGCCGCTCAACGCCGGGATGAACCGACTGATTGTTGGGCAGGCAAATGCTTTCGTGGCGCTCGCGGGGCCACCGATCCTGGCGGAAGGGGAAGCGGGGATCTTCCAAATTCTCGAAGGCCGTCGCGTTTTGGTCGCGCGACTGCGCGTCGAAGACTGGCAAGTGCTTAGGTGATATCCCGGAACATGACAATCAAGAGCGAGGGGGGCTCCGGGCTACCCGTGCTGGGCGAGCGATTCGAAATGGTCCGCTTGCGCCAGTTTACACATCAGTTTGAATCGCACCCGTTCATAGGGCGGCAAACCCATGCCGCCGCCATGGCTGTTAAAATCCGCCGATGAATAGCGAGACCAATCTGCAGCGCTGGTTGGCGCGAGTGGTCGCCGTCCGTCCACAGGAAATCCGGGCGCTGCTATTTTCATTCGCGTATTTTTTCTGTCTGTTGGCGGCGTATTACGTCCTGCGGCCCTTGCGCGATGAAATGGGCATCGCGGGCGGCGTGCGCAACCTGCCGTGGATGTTTACCGCCACCTTCGTGGTGATGCTGTTTGCCGTGCCTGTGTTTGGCGCGGTGGTGGCGCGCATGGCACGCGCGCGCTTCATCCCGCTGGTTTATCACTTCTTCGTCTTCAATATCGCGTTGTTCTGGCTGGTGCTGACGCTGGAACTCAACAAGGTGCTGGTCGCGCAGATTTTTTTCGTATGGATCAGCGTATTCAACTTGTTCGCGGTCTCGGTATTCTGGTCGTTCATGGCCGACCTGTTCAAAAGCGAGCAAAGCAAGCGTTTGTTCGGATTCATTGCTGCTGGTGGTTCGGTGGGGGCGCTTGCCGGGCCGGCATTGACGGTCGCTCTGTCGGTCAAACTCGGACCGACCAATTTGCTGATCGTCGCGGTAATATTCCTGGAGATCGCCGTGTTTTGCGTGCGCCGACTGGAACGGGAGGCACCGCAAGCGCAGGAGCTACCGATAGCCACCGACACCGCCGTGCCAGCCGAAAAGTCAGGTCTGGGAGGTGGATCGCTGGCCGGATTCCTGCTGGTGTTGCGATCACCTTATCTCGCGGGAATTGCCTTGTGGGTGTTTCTGCTATCGCTGGCCGGCACCTTTCTTTATCTTGCCCAGGCCAACATAGTCGCCGCCGCATCGGACGATCCGGCCGTACGCACGCGTATCTTTGCAACCATCGATCTCGCAGTAGGCGTTTTGACGTTGATCGTGCAGTTTTGCGCAACCGGGCGACTGATATCACGGTTCGGCGTGGGGCCGGCGGCGGCATTTTTGCCGCTGGTCTTTGCCGGTGGCTTCGCTATGCTCGCCGCCAGCCCGGTGCTAATGGGCGTGGTGATTTTTTCAGCATTGCAGCGCACCGCGAATTTCGCGATTTCGAATCCGGCGCGGGAAATACTGTTTACGGTGTTGCGGCGCGAGGAAAAATACAAGGCGAAATACGTCATCGATGGTGTGGTGTTTCGCGGCGCCGACGCGGCGAGCGGAGGCTTGTTCGCCTTGTTGCGTGACAACGCGGGGATGAGTTTGCCTGCCATCGCGATGGTGACGGTGCCGGTGGCCATCGGGTGGCTGGTGCTGGCGCTGGGACTCGGACGTATGCAGGAGCAGCGTGCACCGCAGGGCGAGCAGGGTTCCAATGCGGTTTGAGAGCCGTTGCGTCAAGCCTATGGCCTATCGAACAAGGAGTAATTGGATGCGCATGGCTGCATGGATCGTAATCACTACGGTGTCGATGGAAACGGCAGGTATGGCCTATGCTCAAACTTATCCCACCAAACCGGTACGCATCGTTACCGCCGAAACCGGTGGCGGCAATGATTTTGTATCGCGACTGATCGCGCAGGGTCTTACCGCCAATTGGGGTCAGTCGGTGATTGTCGACAATCGCGGTGGCGCTGGTGGTGCACGCGCGGCGCAGACCGTGGCGCAGGCAACACCGGACGGATACACCGTGCTGCTGTACAGTTCAACGCTGTGGATAGGCCCATTGTTGCGCGGCGAAAAGCCATTTGACCCTGAAAAAGATTTTGCGCCGATTACGTTGGCGGATCGGGCGCCTAACATACTGGTGGTCAATCCCGCCGTACCAGCGACCTCGGTCAAGGAACTGATTGCATACGCGAAGGGTAGGCCAGGCGTGCTCAATTACTCGTCGGCGTCCTCCGGCGGTTCAACGCATCTCGCCGGTGAATTGTTCAAGGCATTGGCGGGCGTCAATATCGTGCGTGTCTTTTACAAGAGTGGCGCGACCGAGGTGCTGGATCTGATTTCCGGCCAGGTGCAGATGACATTTGGCACCGCCGCTTCGGTGACCTCGCACGTCAAGGCGGGAAAGCTGAAGGCACTGGCGGTTACCAGTTTGCAGCCTTCCCCGCTCGCGCCCGGTTTGCCCACGGTTGCGGCGTCGGGCTTGCCCGGCTATGAAGCCGTGGCATTGCATGCGGTGTTCGCAACCGCAGGTACGTCCGCGTCCATACTGCGGCGGCTGAACGAGGAAATCGTACGCGTTCTGAACCAGCCCGAGATCAAAGAACGACTCCTGAGCGCCGGTGTGGAAGCGGTCGGCAATGCGTCGCAGGATCTGTTGGCCATCCTCAAGGGTGACGTCGCACGTTGGGGAAAAGTGATCAAGGAAGCGGGCATACGCGCGGACTGAAGCTGGCATGGAGATGCTTATTCATGCCTTTGATTTATAATGGAATTTGTTTGACTTGTGGGAGATCTCTATGAATATGACGCATATACATGTGGCGGTGGCATTGCTGGCGACGTCATGGACCGGCAGCGCACTGGTGCAGGCCCAGACATTTCCGAGCAAACCCATACGCATCGTTACCGCGGGGGCGGGTGGCGGCAGTGACTTTACGTCGCGCCAGATTGCGCAGGCGATCACGGGACCGCTCGGCCAGCCGGTGATCGTCGACAATCGACCCAGTGGCGTGATTCCCGGTGATGTCGTCGCCAAGTCTCCGCCCGACGGTTACTCGTTGCTTGCGACCAGCAATACACTTTGGCTTACGCCGTTTCTACGCAGCAACGTGCCGTACGATCCGGTGCGTGATTTCGCGCCTGTTACATGGACAAATTCTCAGCCCATCGTTCTGGTCGTACACCCTTCGTTGCCGGTAAAAAATGTCAAGGAACTGATCGCGTTGGCGAAAGCACGGCCAGGCGCGCTTAACTATTCCACTGGCACCGCCGGCACCATAGGTCATCTCGCGGGTGAGCTCTTCAACGTCATGGCGGGCACGAAAATCGTCCGCATACCGTATAAGAGCGGCGGTGCGGAAACCACGGACTTGATCGCCGGACACGTGCAAATGACCTTCGGCAGTTCCGCTTCAGTACTGCCACAGGTCAAGGCCGGCAAGCTGAAAGCGATTGCCGTGGCATCGCCCAAACCCACGACGGTCGTTCCCGGCGTGCCGACGATCACCGATTCGGGCCTGCCCGGTTTTCAAACGTCAGGGACGATTACCGGCATTTGGGCACCGGCCAAAACGCCCGATGCGATCATCAATCGTCTCAATCAGGAGATGATCAGGTATCTGAGAACGCCGGAGGCCAGGGAGCGTTTCCTGTCTCAGGGCGCAGAAGCAGTGGGTAGCTCGCCGGAAGAATTCGCGGCCGCGATCAAGGCCGACATGGCCAAATGGGGCAAGGTCATCAAGGACGCGAATATCCGCGACGAATAGGAGGCGGACGATGTTGTCGCGATGTGCGGCGGCCGTGGTCTTGATGGGCTACGCGCTTGCCGTATCGGGCGCCGCGTCTGAACATGCCTACCCCAACAAGCCGATACGCATAGTCAACGGCGGTGTCGGCGGCGCCAGCGACATCGGGTTGCGCCTGTTCGTGCCCGGGCTCCATCTGGGTCAACCGATAGTGATCGACAATCGCAGCAGCGGTGTAGTCCCCGGTGAAATCGTTTCACGCGCCGCGCCCGATGGCTATACGTTGCTGTGTTACACCGGCGTACTATGGATAGGGCCATTGCTGCAGAAGACGCCCTATGATGCACTCCGTGATTTCACCCCGGTGGTATGGCTGACCAAGGCACCTAATCTGGTCGTGTTGCACCCGTCGCTTGCAGCAGGCACGGTCAGGGAACTGATCGCTTACGCGAAAGACCGGCCGGGACAACTGAACTACGCTTCCGGCGGCACAGGTGCATCCAATCACCTGGCCGCGGAATTGTTCAAGTCCATGGCGGGTGTCAACGTGGTGCGCATTGTTTACAAGAGCGGCGCCACGCAGATGGCTGATCTCGTCGGTGGTCAGGTGCAGATGATGTTTGCCAACGCCGGGGCTGTGTCGTCTTACGTCAAGGCCGGCAGACTGAAAGCGCTGGCGGTGACCAGCGCGCAGTCGACACCATTATTCCCTGCATTGCCCACGGTGGCGGCTTCGGGGCTGCCTGGTTACGAAGCCATATCACTGATAGGTCTGTGGGCGCCGGCGGGAACGTCGAGAGCTCTGGTCGAACGTATCAACAGCGAGAGTGTGCGAGTTCTGAAATCCGCGGACGTCAGGGAGCGCTTCATGGGCGTGGGACTGGAGGCGGTTGGAAGTTCTCCGGAAGATTTCGCGGCGTACATCAAGTCTGACGTGGCACGCTGGAGCAAGGTCATCCGCGATGCGGGCATACGCGGTGAATAGTGTGATGCGTATTTCAGTTTCTTGTGGTTCAGTTTTGCTGGCTCTCGCGATGGTCATGGGCGCCGGTTGCGCCAGCGCACAGTCCGCATCTGCAAGTTCGGCACCCTACCCGAACAAACCGATACGCATCGTAGTCACCGGCGTGGGCAGCGGTGGGGATTTCGCGGCACGCATCATCGCCGCCGGTGTCTCAGTTACGCTGGGTCAGCAAATCATCGTCGACAATCGGACCAGCGGGACGGCACCGGGCGAGATTGTTTCAAAAGCGCCGCCCGATGGTTACACGCTGTGCCTTTCCGCCGCGCCGTTGTGGATAGGGCCGTTCCTGCAAAAGACCTCCTACGATCCAGTAAAAGACTTCGCTCCGGTCACGCTGGCCGTAACCTCGCCGAACATACTGGTGGTCCCGGCGGCGCTGCCGGCGAAATCGGTCAAGGAACTGATCGTTCTGATCAAGGCGAAGCCCGGCGAACTGAACTATGCAACGTCGGGAACCGGCGCTTCCGGTCATCTTGCCGCAGAATTGTTCAAGTCCATGGCAGGTCTCAACATGGTGAGAGTCAACTACAAGAGCGGTGGATTGGCGCTCAGCGAGTTGATAAGCAATCAAGTGCAGTTGATGTTTGCGAATGCAGGCGCGGTGGCGCCGCATATGAAATCGGGCAGACTCAATGCACTCGCCGTCACCAGCGCACAGCCTTCGGCGTTGTTGCCGGGCCTGCCCACTGTTGCCGCTGGAGGATTACCCGGCTATGAGTTGGTTTCGATACAGGGTATCTTCGCCCCCGCCGCTACGGCACCCGCGATAATCAGGCGGCTCAACCGGGAAATCGTGCCGTTCCTGCAGCGGCCGGACATCCGTGAGCGTTTTTTCAACGCAGGTGTGGAAACGCTCGGCAGCACGCCCGAGGAACTGGCGGCTACCGTGCGCGCAGAAATGGCACGTATAGGCAAGGTTATCCGCGATGCTGGGATACGGGCCGATTAGCCGGTGCGATTGCGGATTGTTCTGAATGCAAGTCACAAGCGCGGGAGCAGCGATGCGTATTGACGTTAGAAAAAAATGGATCGCGGCAACCGGGCTGAGTCTGCTCATCACCGGTGCTGCCGCGCAGGTTTATCCGAACAAGCCGATGCGTATACTGACCG
>CANJQI010000248.1 GCA_947476215.1 Betaproteobacteria bacterium | reverse complement strand
CTTGACGGTCGCAGCGATCGTCAATCAGGTGAACGGCACATGGCACGCCGAACTCGGTGGCTTTTACCGCACCGCACGCCGCTTGTTCGACGGTCAAGTGTACGTGCGCGCCGCGCGAGTGCCGCAGTTCGTTCCGAAAGGCAGGGATAAGACTCCGTCAGCGGCCTGAGCCGCTGCCGGTCTTCAGAAAGGTCGCGACGCTATCGTGCGCTACGCGATATCGCGCAACGCTGCTGACAGCAGCTCTACATTGGGCAGTTTCTCGATGCGTTCCACAATGCCGAGTATGGAGGCTATCGATTTGTCGTCGCGCGATACCGCGGCCAGGCAGCGGAATTTCTCCTTGGCCTCGTCTTCGCTGCAGGGATCTGCAGGCGTGCCGTGCGCGTCCGTGAGCTTGGAATCGTATTTGGTGCCGTTCTTGAGCAGCACTTCGACTTTTGTGGCGTAGCGCGGATATAGCGCTTCAATTTCCGGGTCGGCAATCAGTTCCACACGTTGCGCCAGGCCGCACACCGTCGGATCATCGAACGCGTTGCCCTCGAACGAGCGTGGATTCTTGGGGTCGCCCGACAGCGCAACACCTGCGACGAACGGCAGACTGTATTGTGCCGCCATGGTTTCCTTGGGCGACACCGCGCCGTTCAGCGCCACCGCACGGCGATTGGTGCCTATGCGTATCTTGTCGATCGCCGCCGGGTCGATCTTGTATTTGTCCGACAGCGCCTTGAGCGCCTGTGCCGAAGTGTGCAGCACGCCGCAACACGGATAGACCTTGGTCCACACATTGGCGATGGCGTAGTCTTTGCCGAGGTTTTCCACCAGGCATGCCGGATTGGCCTTGTCGCCACCGAACGCTTCCAGCAGTCCGAATTTTCCGTCGACGGCTGCGACTGGCGCGGTAAATCCTTCTTGTGCCAGCAGGCACGCCAGCACGCCCGCTTCCGCGCCACGGCCTGCATGCATGCGCTTGACCATGCCGCCGCTGCCCTGCGTGAAACTCTTGATGCCGGCGGCTGTCGAGCACGCAATGCCGACGGCGCGCATGATCTGGTCGTGCGTGAGTTGCATCACCACGCCGGCGGCAACCGCCGCCGCGACTGGCCCCGCAACGCCAGTGATATGGAATCCCCACGCCGCTTCGCCTATTGCCTTGCCCACGCGTGCCATGGTTTCATAACCCGCGACCATGCCCAGCAGCAGACGTTCTCCCGATGCGCCGCAGTGTTCGGCCGCGGCGAGGGATGCGGGCATGACCACAGATCCCGGATGCACATGTGCGCCTTCGACTATATCGTCGAGTTCGATGCCGTGGGTGGCAGTGCCGTTGCACAACGCCGCCCGTGATGGCGCTATCGGATCGCGCCTGCCCAGTACCGTCGCGTTGCCCTGTGATTTTTCCGCATATGCGACATTGGCGATAATCTTGCCCCATTCCATCTGCGCGCCGTAGATGCCGCATCCCAGGCCGTCGAATAGCCGTATGCGCGCTTCGCGGACGACGCCGGAACCGAGTTTGGTCAAAGTGAGTTGTGCGAGGTGTTGGACCAGTTGTTGCGACGGCACGGCGACTGCGGCAGGATTGACGTCATTCATGGTGGGATTCCTGTGGAGCCTCGGAGACGAGGGGGGTAAATAATACTTTCGGGAGTTTTTGATCATACACCGGCTATTCACGTCGCGACAAATAAGCGATGTCCTGGCCATGATGTTCGACTAGCGGCACCCCCGGTGCCGATGGGTGACGGACGTGCCCGTGTTTCATGTTCCATCAGATGAAATCCAGACGGGGCATGGCAGGCGTATCGCGATGGTATAATTCCGGCGGCCTTTTCCTGTCAACTCCCCCGATCTGTCGGACTGGATTTGCCGTACTTTCCGGTTCGGTCCTGACGCTGTTGAATTCGTCCCTGCGCGCTTGCGTGCAGCGATATTTCAAGCCGGATTTGAAGGGTGAGTGCCGGGCGACGTCCGGTTTCGGTGCACGCAAAAATCTTTGCCCGACGCCGTATCGTAAATTGCAGGTGTTCGGATCATAAAGGATAACAATGAGCGGTTCCACGGAATATGATGTCGTTGTAGTGGGCGGTGGCAATGCGGCCTTGTGCGCCGCGCTATCCGCGGTTGAACATGGTTCGCGCGTTGCGTTGCTCGAACGCGCACCTGAAGATTCGCGCGGCGGCAATAGCGCGTTCACCGCCGGGACCATGCGCCACGTCTACGACGGCGTCGAGGATATCAAGATCGTGGTGCCGGACATGAGCGCCGACGAGATCAAGAACACCGATTTCGGTTCTTACACGCAGGATGATTTCTTCGACGACATGGCGCGCGTCACGCGTTATCGCACCAACCCTGACCTGTGCGAGGTATTGGTGACGCGCAGCCGCGAAACTGTAAGGTGGGTGCGCGAGCAGGGTTTGCGTTTCATTCCTGCGTATTCGTATTATTCCCTGCAGGAAGGGGAGAAGCATTCGTTTACGAGTGGGGTCGCAGTCGTTGCGGCCGGCGGTGGCATAGGGCTGGTCGATTCGCTGTATGCGGCGGTCAAGCGTCGCGGTGTGGATATTTATTATGAAACCCAGGCGTTGTCGCTGATCGAGTCCGATCGCGTGGTGCGCGGCGTGCGGGCGTTGTCCGGCGACAAGACGGTTGATTTCCATGCGAAAGCGGTGGTGCTTGCGTGCGGCGGATTTGAGTCCAATGTCGAGTGGCGCACGCGTTATCTCGGACCGGGCTGGGACCTTGCCAAGGTGCGCGGCACGCGATTCAACACCGGCGACGGCATACGCATGGCGCTCGACCTGGGTGCGCAGCCGTACGGCAACTGGGCCGGTTGCCACGCCACTGAATGGGACGTCAATGCGCCTGACTTCGGTGACCGCGACATCGGTGACCAGTTCCAGAAACACAGTTATCACTACAGCGTCATGCTCAATGCGGAAGGCCGCCGCTTCGTCGACGAAGGCGCCGACCTGCGTTCGCTCACCTATGCCAAGTACGGCCGCGAAATTCTCGCCCAGCCCGGACAGTGCGCATGGCAGATTTTCGATTCGAAGATATTTCCGCTGCTGCGCTCCGAGTATCACATCAAGCGTATTACCAAAGTCCGGGCCAACACGCTCGAGGAACTCGTTGCCAAGATGGAAGGTATCAATACCGAGCAGGCGCTGAAGACGCTGCGCGAATACAACGGCGCGGTCAACCGGGACGTGCCGTTTCAGCCCAACACGCGTGACGGCAGGGGCACGTGCGGACTTGCGCTGCCGAAGAGCAATTGGGCCAATACGCTGGAGGAACCGCCGTTCGAAGCCTATGCGGTGACCTGCGGTGTGACATTCACCTTTGGCGGCGTGAAGATATCCACCGAAGCCGAGGTGTTGGACATGCGGGACAGGCCGATCACCGGGCTGTATTCGGCGGGTGAAATGGTCGGCGGCATTTTCTACTTCAATTATCCCGGCAGCAGCGGGTTGACCAATGGCGCCGTATTTGGCCGTATCGCGGGCCGCAACGCCGCGAAGCATGCGAAGAGCTAGATTACGTTTTACAACTTTTTCAAAAGGAGTGACACATGGCAGCTGGTAACGAACATCAAACACAGGTAACCCCGAATCCCTATAGCAGGCGCATTGCGCAGTTCACCTCCTCGCTGACATATGACAAGATTCCTGAGGAAGTTCGCCAGCGTATCAAACTGTTGATCCTGGACTCGATAGGTTGCGGTGTTTACGGATCGTGCAAAGAGCACAGCAAGATGGTGATCCAGGCGATTTCCGGTACGGACACCAGTCCCACCTGCGGTCTTTGGGGTACGAAACAGCGCGCCTCCGCGCCACACGCCGCACTCGTCAACGGCACGCTGATCCAGAGCTTCGAACTGGACGACATACACCGCAAAGGCGCCATGCACATTGGTTCCACCACGCTGCCCGCCATCAATGCGATCGCGGAATCGCGTCCCGGCATGACCGGCAAGCGTTTCATGACGGCCGCCGTGGCAGGTTATGAAATCGGACCTCGCGTCGGTATCTGTGAATCCAATCTGCTCGGCGATGGCTGGCACTCGGGCGCGGTCATCGGCGTGTTCTCCGGCGCCGCTTCCGCTGCTTCCGCGCTAGGTCTCTCCGAAGAAAAAACGCTGCATACGCTGGGCATCGCCGGCACCATGGCCTCGGGCCTGATGGCGGCGCAATACGGTTCGATGGTGAAACGCATGCAGCACGGCCGCGGCGCGCAGGCCGGTGTTTATGGCGCATTGCTGGCGGACACCGGATTTACCGGCATCGAGAACGTTTTCGAAAGCGAATACGGCGGCTTCTGCACCACCTTTTCGCGTTCCAAGGATCGCTTCGACATCAAACAGCTGACCGATGGCCTCGGCGAGCGCTGGGAAACCATGCTTGATTCGCTCAAGTTCTATTCCGCTGCGGCGAGCAACCACACCACGCTCGATGCCATACGCATCATGCGTGAGAAACGTCCGTTTACCATAGACGAACTCGACAAGATCGTCGTGCACGGCTCGCAGGTCACCAAGGACCACGTGTTCTGGAAATACGAAAACACCGGCACCACCAACGCGCAGTTCTGCATGCCCTACGTCGTTGCAACGCTGCTGCTCGAAGGCGATTTCATGGTCGATCAGGTGCGCGATGACATGCTCGGTGATCCGGAGCGCATTGCGGTGTCGCAAAAAGTTAATTTCATCGCCGAGCCCGAGATCACCAAGATGGGTCTGCGCTATTACGTGCGCGTTGAAATCTTCCTCAAGGACGGCACGCGCATGGAGGAAACCATCGAAGCGCAGCGCGGTAGTGAAACCCGTTTCGCGAGCGAAGCGGACGTCGTGCGCAAGTTCGAAATGCTGGTCAAACACGTGTTTCCGGACAATCAGGTTGCACAGATCCGCGACACCATCCTTGGTCTGGACAAGCTCGACGACGCCGCCAAGCTCGCCAAGCTGTTGACCGCGCAGTAAGCAGTAAAGACGTTCGGGGAGGCATCCCAGGCGTAGCGGCGCATCTGTATTACCCACAGGGCCGAACGTAAAGTTCGGCCCTTTTTACTTCAAGTCGCGCAACAACCTGCCGTAACCTGCGACCGGCTGCTTCCAGCCGATCGCCTTCAACGTCGCCCACACACTCGCCTGCGTGGTCGAGATGACCGGTTTCCCGGTCTCGCGCTCGATGCGTTCGATGACGTCCATGCTCTTCCAGTTCGTGCACGCCAGCACGATCGCATCTGCATCGGGCCGGTTGATTTTCATCGCCAGATCGTAAGCGGTTTCCACCGCAAGCCGGCCGACCACCAGATTGTCGACCAGAGACAGTCCCTGCGCGTCCAGCACCTCGAACTGGTTGGCTTCCAGGAACGACTTCGCGATTGCGTTGACCTTGTCGTCATACGCCGACCCGAGCACGACACGCTTCGCGCCGAGATGCTGCAGCGCCTGCAGCAGCGCCGTGGATGTTGTGGTCGCCGGTTTGCCGGACGCCGCTTCGATCTTGGCTATGATCTCGCGGTCATATCCGAGCCCCTTGAGAAAACTCGGCGCGGTCGCGCCCAGTATGATGACATCCACGTCCGCGGACGCCAGCAACTGGCTTTGCGTTTCCATGTCCTCGACCATCTTGAGGATGGATTCCGGCGCAATGCGCGTGAGCAACAGTCTGCCGGTATGCAGCGTCACTTCTTTTGGCAGCGCGCGATAAAACTCCGGCTCTACCGTGGTGTTGGAAGAGGGTACTAACAAGCCGATACGTGCCATGTATTGCACTCCTGTTGAATGATGCGATGCCGGTAGTATGCATCAGATGGCGCCACGCTGGCGACGATGGGCAGCCACAGTAAGAATCACCTGTTGTCCCCATGTCAAAGGCCTGCATATGTTGCCCAAAATTGCGCAGGAGTTACGATAGGGTAACGATCGGCCATCACCAGCATATCCTTGTCACCAGTGATGAGATAGTCGGCACTTGAAGTCTTGGGCGCGGTCCGCAAAGTGTTCAGTCCAGGCTGGTCATTCAGGTCACGCAAGTCCGGTTCCACGCCTGCCAGCGGATCAATGACTTCGGCTTGTATGGAAAGCGTATCAACCAAACCGGCTATCTCCTCGGATGTTAGGCCGTGACGGTGGGCCAGTCGAGGCATTACACGTCGCAACTCTTCCAAAATAAAAGTAGAAAGTAGTACATCCACAGATCCATGCCGTCACGCGGCAATGATTTTGCCCGGTACGCTTGCCGGATACGCAATTCCGGAGAGCAGCATACTTGTGTCGAGAACCACCCTCAGAGTGGCCATGCCGACTCAACGCTTCTTCGTGGCCGAACGTGTCTGCTTGCGTTCAACTGCCACGGCGGCATCGATTTCCGCCAGATCTTCGGCCCCCGAAACGTTCGCAAAGCCAGCTTCGATGCGCTTGCATAGCGCGCCGAAACGGCCCTGCATGCGACGTATGCGTTCGAACAGTCGCGCGTCAACCAAGGCGGCTACCGGTTTGCCATCTTTGTTGATCACCACGCTGTCGTGCCAGTACTGCACCTGATTGAGTATTTCACCCAAGTTCTGCCTGAAGTTGACGGCACTGGTTTCGGTTATCATAGAGTCCCCATCACTATGGTCATATTGATCATATTGATTTCATGGAAATGGGCAGTCAACGCCTATTTGCACTTTCATTGGGACTGAGGCAGCATTCACTGCTCTCACTGAACGCATTTGGCAGCGCTCCGAGGTGCGGACCATGCGGTGGAAATCTTCGGAGTTCATGT
>CANJQI010000247.1 GCA_947476215.1 Betaproteobacteria bacterium | reverse complement strand
CTGCTGTTCTGGATGGACTACAGCCACATGACGGGCTATCACCACATACTGTGGTTCCTGCCCGCGCTGCTCGCCACGCGCCTGTTCGTTTTCATGCTTGCCCGTCACCCGCGCCATATATTGGTGTCCACAGGTCTGGTGGCGGCACTGGCCACCGGCGGATTGATGCTGCCGTCGCAGCTGCCGTTCGCGCTCAACCAGATACTGATCGCACTGCCGTGGACGTGGGTGGGTTACCTCTGCTTCAATCATCCGGCATTGCGGTTTACCGGCCATCGCATGAACTATCTGGTGGCAGCTGCGACGGTGGTGAGCGTGTACGCCTACGTCGGCATACCCACGCTCAATCTGGCCAGCAGCGAATTGCCCTCGCCGCTGAACAACTACGTGTTCGCGACTTTCTTCAGCATACTGCTCATATCGGCGTGCTCGCTGGCACCCTTTTCCGGCATACCCAACGCCGTGCTCGACTGGGGCACGAACACCTTGCTGATCATGGTCGCCCATCCTTACACCAACAACATAGCGCACCTCGTGGTGGAAAAATGGCTGGGCGGCGCCTGGTATTTCAAACTTGCGCTTTCCGTCCTGCTTCTACATGCCATACTCCAGTTGAAACTGCGCATGTCTCATTTATTGCCGTTCCGGTATCTATAACCATGCGAGTACGAATTATTTATCTCTGCGGCATTATCGATGACAACACCCGTCAGAACCGCGGGATCTCGAATGCCAATCCTGCGGCCACACACAAAGTGCTGAACTTCTGCAAAGCCATGCGCGCAATCGATGCAAAGCCGCTTGCACTAAGCATGGGCCGTGGGCGACAGGATGGGAGTGGTCGCGTATTTTCCGCGATCGCGAAACGCGTAGATAACATCGCGGTAGTCTATGCGCACTTCATGCACAGTCCGCTCGCCACGCATTTCGTTTCCGCGATTTCCATGGCTTGTCTGATGATGCGCTTGGAGCGCCGCGGTAATAATCTGCTAATTGCATATAATTGCATGTGGCACTACGTCCCAGCGTTACTGATTGCGCGTCTGGCCGGGACACGCTGCTATCTGGACCTCGAAGATGGGGCGGTGTGCCGCGGTCGGTCCGTAATACTGCGCCTGTTCGATTATGTCTTAGCGCGCTGTTTCGATGTACTGTGCAACGACGGCGTGCTGCTCGCGAACGGCAAATTGCAGACGCAGACCTCGATCCGGCGCTCTCTCGTCTGGTATGGCACAACACCGTCAATAGCATCGCTGCCCGACTGGCAGACGCGGCCATTGGGCGTTATGCTGGGTGGCACGCTCAACCAGGAGCGAGGATGCGCGATATTCATTGGCGCGGTACGGTTGCTGATGAAGGAAGCGGATTTGCGCAAACATCTCAGATTCTTCATCACCGGGCACGGCCCGATGTGCGCCGAGCTGAAACAGCTTGCCGAGGCGAGTGACGGATGGGTGCAGTTCGAGGGACTGGTCGACAGGAATCGCTACCTAGAGATACTCGGTGCCTGCCATGCCGGGCTGATGCTCAACCTCACCGGCTCAGACATGAGCCACACCACGTTTCCTTCCAAAATTCTCGAATACGCGGCCGCGGAGCTGCTGGTCATCTCCACGTGCGTCAGCGATGTTCCGGCGCTGTTCGGTGACGGCTGCGTGCTGCTGAACGACGAAACACCGCAGGCGCTGGCCGCGGCGCTGAGAGATCTGTGTTCCAATCCGGTTGCTGCCGCGCAAGTGGCGCGCCGGGGCAGCGCGCGCATACGCGCAGTCTGCAATCCGCAGCGCGTGGCCGACACCATCCGGCAGTTTCTTGATGTGGGCAACTGAAAGGCGCGCATGGATATCGTCAACTGGCAAAGCGTGCTGACCGAACATCAGGTGCATCTACTTAGGGAGTTCGCACAGCTACCGGGCGTTCGTCTTCGTGTTGTCACATCCCGCCACCAACTCAAAACCCGACAGGCCCAAGGCTGGGTGCCCCCTGATCTATCGGGTTTGGATGTTACAACGCTTCCCTTGCGGCCATGGCTGGTAGAGGGCCTGCGCATGCTGCGGCAGAACAGCACGGCTCATCACTTGTTTGGCGGTTTGTGGGCGGATCGCCGTCTTTTTGCGTTACTGGTTTATGCGAGGATTGCGGGCTACAGGATATCTGTGATGACGGAACCATACGCCGACGTGGCTGTGGGCTTGTTAAGAGAACAATCTAAAGCCCTAAGCAAGATAAAACCATGGTTGCGGCGCATTGCCTACCGAATGGCCGGCATGCTTTTCGGTAGCGTGGTCTCGCCCTTGTTTGCTATTTCGCCTAAGGCTGTCGCACAGTTTACGCAAGCAGGCTTCCGGCATCAGGCAATTTGTCCGTTCGGATACTTTGTACCTCCCTCCGTAACAGCAGCCAGTCCGGTACGTTCTGGGTCAGGGAAATTGAGGCTCGCATTTGTTGGCGGGGCCCTGCACAGAAAGGGCCTTGACATTGCTTGTGAAGCAGTGCGCGCGGCAACCGCTGATGGTGTCGATGTATGTCTGCACGTCTATGGACCTGAGGTTCATCCGTATATGCCAGCAACGAGTTCATCAATCCGGAATTGTGGCGTTATTGCCTTCGGCAACGTGCAGAAAGTTCTCGCGTCCTACGATGCTCTTGTTGTTCCGAGCAGGTTTGACGGATGGGCGGTAGTGGTAAACGAAGCATTGTTACAATCGGTCCCCGTGATAGCCAGTGATGCGGTGGGTGCCGCTGCCATGATCCAGAAAAATGGGGTCGGATTTGTATTTCCATCTGACCATTCGCTGGCACTCGCGGAGGTGATTAAGAAACTCGCGAACGTACCGGAGATTCTCGCCGCTGCACGCAATCGGATACTGACGTTTCAAAGAACGTTGCTTCCCTCGGTAGCAGCTCGCTACATGCTCGACTGCTTCGAGGCGAATACCAAGGGCGCGCCACGTCCCATTTGCCCCTGGTATTGAAAACTATATGAGAATATTACATGTCGCCCCTTACATTGACGCTCGCTTCGGTGGTCCTCCAGTTGCAATCGAACAAATTGCACTAGCATCCGCGCGGACGAACATCCAGTGCGACCTGGCAGCAGTTGTATCTGCAAACGAGAACAGTCCGGCGCGCATCGAACAGGCTTTCGCATCTGCACAGGGACGAGTTTATCGTTTTCCAGTAGCGGCGCCGCGCAGTTGGTTCTTCGCGCCGGATTTAAACATTTGGTTAAAACACCACGTATGTCATTATGACCTCGTGCATTTGCACGTTCCCTTTACATATCCAATGTTCGCAGGAGCGCGACATTCGCGCGCGGCTGGAAAGCCTTATGCGATTATGCCGCACGGTAGCTTGGACCCATGGAGTCTTTCCCACAAACGCATCAAGAAGAAGATATACTATTCGCTAGTCGAGCGAACTTTTCTCAAGTTCTGCAGCGGCATTAACGTGACATCTGTAATGGAACAGGACAGCCTCACGAAACTGGGGTTTGGACATAAGATATCCATTACCACTTTATGCGTCGAAACTCCAAATTTGCGTGAGTCCGTCGTTCGACCCAATGGTCCGCTCAGACTTTTGTATTTGTCGCGGATACACCTGAAGAAAGACTTGCCGACATTGCTGGCCGCGTTACGTTCCGTCAACAGTGCAGGTGTTATTGCAGTCCTGGATATCGTGGGTAGCGGCGAATTATCTTACGTTTCGCAAATTGAGGCGCAGATTGACGTAATGGGTTTACGTTCTTATGTAACCATGCGCGGGTTTCTAGAGGGTGCCGAAAAAGCGGCCGCCTACCAGGCAGCGGACGTGTTTGTCCTGCCGTCCTTGCATGAAAACTTTTGTGTAGCGGTGGCGGAATCACTCTCGTATGGGGTACCCGTTGTGGTTTCGGACCAAGTAGGAATTGCCGCAGAAATCGCCCAAGCGAATGCTGGCTTGGTGATCCCGGCTGGAGATCCGAAGCAACTAGCGAAAGCCATATTGCAATGCACCGACGCACGGGTCCGCCGGAACTTTGCGGCTGCCGCACGCCGCCTCGCTATAGAACGATATTCGTTACCTACTCTCACTCGCGAGTTGCAAGCGTTTTATAGCCGCAATATGGCCCATGCTTAATGCAATAAGCGTCACTCTCTGCGAATGTTTAAACAACCGCTCAAACCGTGAATCCGGGCCCTTTGCTTTTTTGCGTATCTGGTTACATCCTGTTATTTCCTAAACCGAATTCGCAAACGAATTGAGCGGTAAAGTCCAGTATGCAGATCACTGACACGCTGTCATATATCTGGCGTCATCCGGCGAATCGTGGCCGCCGTGGTACAGCGCTCGCGCGTGCAATCGGCTGGCAGATCTTCAAGCGTGCAAGTGGCCGTCCGTGGGACATTTCCATCGCTGGCAATATCAAGCTGCGCTGCCATCCGGACAGTACGTCGGCCAGCGCTGCTCTCTATTGCAACGGGCGCCCCGACTACCATGAGATGGGCTTTATGCTCGACTACCTCAAGCCTGGTGATCGCTTCGTCGACATAGGTGCCAATGTTGGTGTCTACGCGCTGTTGGCGGCAAGTGTCGTCGGCGAGCACGGTGCCGTAGACGCATATGAACCGGACGCCAGGGCGGCCGCGCGACTGCGGGAGAATGTGCGGTTGAACGGCCTAAAGACCGTGACTATCAGGCAGGCAGCGGTAAGCGCGCATGACGGCACAGTCACTTTCAGCATGGATCAGGACACGACAAACAGAATCCTGGGCAAGGAGCATACGGCCTGCGCGACAACTACGGTTTCCTGCAGCCGGCTGGACACCCTCTATCCCGATGGCGACCTCGCTATGGTCAAGATGGACATCGAGGTGGCAGAACCATTGGCTTTAAGCGGCGGCGCAGGCCTGCTTGCCCGGAGCGACCCCAAAGTGTGGTTGCTCGAACTAAACGGCCTTTTGCACAATTTCGGATACACCGAGAAGGGACTGGCTGACTGGCTCGGCGAACGCGGATACGATCTGGGACTCTATGATGCGGATATGCACGAGTTGCGTATCGGCGGCGAGCCCTGGAAGATGCGGGATAATGTACTTGCGATCTCGCGGCGGCACCGGGACGAGGTGATGAATCGATGCGGTGCGACCCTGGTTCTGTTGGGCTAGCGCTCCACGGTCGCCGCGCGTCCATTATGGGAACCCCCGGACTATCGTCAAGGACACAACTGCGCATCCTGATCATTGCGCAATACTACTGGCCGGAGAACTTTCGGATCAACGATCTTGCCGCCAGCCTGCATGAGCGCGGGCATCAGGTCACGGTGCTGACCGGGCAGCCGAACTATCCGGCCGGCCGGTTTTTTGAAGGTTATGGATGGTCAGGTCCGTGGAGGCAAGACCGCGACGGGGTGGAAGTACTGCGCTGCCCCCTGTTGCCTAGAGGTCGCAGCGGCAAGTTGCGTCTGGCATTGAACTACCTCTCTTTCGCGGTGAGCGCCAGCGTGATGGCGCCGTTTCGCTGTCGCGGACACTTCGATGCCATTTTTGTCTATGCACCCTCTCCGATTACCGTCGCATTGCCCGCTGTTGTGCTGCGGGCACTTGGCCGCGGTCCGGTGCTGCTGTGGGTTCTCGATTTGTGGCCGGAGAGCATTACCGCCGCGGCCGGGGTACGCGCCGCAACCATACTGAGTGCCGTGTCACGGCTGGTGCGCTTCATCTATCGGCGCTGCGACCGCGTGCTGGTACAGTCTCTGGCTTTCAACCATTCCGTTGCGAGGTTGGGTGCCGATCCCGCAAAGATCCATTTTTTTCCAAGTTGGGCGGAGAACCTATTTGCTTGCGCGCCCCCCAGCAGTGACGCACAACTTCCCGCGCTGCCCAGGGGATTCCGCGTGATGTTTGCCGGCAACGTAGGCGCGGCGCAGGATTTTCCCGCCATACTGCGGGCGGCAGAGCAACTGAAAGCTCGCACCGACATACACTGGATCGTGGTCGGCGACGGCCGCATGGCCGACTGGGTCAAGAGCGAAATATCGGCGCGCGGACTCGACGGCCAGGTGCACCTGCTTGGAAGTTTTCCAGTGGAAGCCATGCCATCGTTTTATGCACAGGCCGACTGTCTGCTCGTGACGCTTAAGCGCGAGCCTATTTTCGCGCTCACGATACCCGGTAAGGTACAATCCTATCTGGCCAGCGGCCGGCCTGTCGTGGCGATGCTCGATGGCGAAGGCGCGCGCATAGTGACTGAAGCAGGCGCGGGAAAAGCAGGGCCTGCGGAAGACCATCAGTTACTGGCCGACAACATCATGTCGCTTTACCGTGCTTCCGCGGCCGAGCGCGAACAAATGGGGCGATCAGCACGTGCATACTATGAGGCTCACTTTGACCGGGAACTGCTTATTACCGCGCTTGAAGGCTGGATGCGGGAAGCCGGCGATGCCAGCCGCGATAACGGCTAGGCGCGCTGATATCGAGATTCGCCCAGTGATGCCGGTGGGTTACGCTGCGCTAACCCACCCTACGAAAACCACGAAAGCGTGCCGTCAACATCGGCGACTGATGAGCAGAGTTAGGCACTCCTGGAACTACCGAGAAAAATAGTGGCCAATCCTTTCAAGAACAAAGTCGCGTTGATCACCGGCGGCACCGGTTCGTTCGGCAAGGCGGTGGTCGCGCCGCTGTTCGCGCGCGGCGTCAAGGAAATCCGGATTTTCAGCCGCGACGAGCTGAAACAGGAAACGATGCGGATCGAATACCACGACACGCGTCTCAAATTCTTCATCGGCGACGTGAGAAGCCGGGAG
>CANJQI010000246.1 GCA_947476215.1 Betaproteobacteria bacterium | reverse complement strand
TTCTTTCCCACACCAATCCACAAAAAACAACCATTCCACGCAAATCTTCGTCCCCATTCTAGTCACAAAATCCGCGCTGCTACGGCGCACCAAAGGCTAGAATTAACGTTTTCGGTCAGGCACTAACTATAAGGGAATTCGATATTTCCAAATAATTGGGGCGGCACCTGCCTTTTTTCCGCCGGCAACTTCAATCGGGAGGGTTTTCATGGGATTGACTGCCAAGCATCACGAGTAATGGCGCAAGAACCTGTTTATCACCGTAATCCTGTTGTCCATTTGGTTCGTCGTAACCTTTGTCCAGGGCTGGTACGCACGTGAGTTGAACACCCACACCTTCCTGGGCTTTCCTGTCGGCTTCTACATGTCGGCACAAGGGTCGCTGGTTGCCTACGTGCTACTGATCTGAATCTACGCTCGCTATATGAACAAGCTCGACAGCGAGTACGGTGTTCAGGAAGGAGAAGACGAATGAGCGAACCGGTGATGGGCCACAAGGCGTTTAACGCCCAACTGAAGAAATACTACAGTTTCTACACCGGCGGTTTCATACTCTTCCTGCTGGGCCTCGCATTTGCCGAACAGATGGGCATGTCCCGGCAATGGATCGGCTACAGCGTCCTGTTCGCAACCATTGCGTTGTATGCCGGCATAGGCATCATGAGCCGCACCGTCGATGCGGCCGAATACTATGTCGCGGGACGCCGCGTACCGGCGTTCTTTAACGGCATGGCCACCGGCGCCGACTGGATGAGTGCGGCGTCGTTCATCGGCATGGCCGGCACGTTGTATTTATCCGGCTTCGACGGTCTCGCGTTCGTCATGGGCTGGACCGGAGGTTATGTGCTCGTCGCGCTGTTCCTTGCACCTTACCTGCGCAAGTTCGGTCAGTTTACGATTCCCGATTTCCTGGGTGAACGTTACGGCGGCAATATCGTGCGCAGTGTCGGCATTTTCGCCGCCATCCTGTGCTCGTTTACCTACGTCGTGGCGCAGATTTATGGCGTGGGACTGATCACCAGCCGCTTTACCGGGCTCGAGTTCGGGGTGGGTGTGTTCGTCGGCCTTGGCGGCATCCTGGTGTGCTCTTTCCTTGGCGGCATGCGCGCCGTCACCTGGACTCAGGTGGCACAGTACATTATTCTCATAATCGCCTACCTGACGCCTGTCGTGTGGCTGTCCATGAAACACACCGGCGTGCCCGTCCCGCAGATCATGTACGGGCAGGTACTCCAGAAAGTAACCGAGCGCGAAAAAGTGTTGACCAACGATCCGAAAGAGATCGAGGTGCGCGGCATATTCAAGGCGCGCGCGGACGCGGCCAACACAAATCTTAAGGACCCGGCTGCATCCTATGCCAAGGGCAAGGCCGATCTGGATCAGAATCTGGAGAAATTGAAAACCGAAAACGCATCGCCTGAGCAACTTGCCGCGGCCCAGAAAGCACGCGATGCGTACCCGAAAGATGCGGCCGCCGCCAAGTCTCAATGGGACAAGGACAAAGGCCTGGCGGCGCGCGCGGCGCCACCGCGCCCGCACGCCGATCCGTTCCCGGGCAAGGATGAGGCTGCGCGAGACATTGCACGCAACAACTTCCTCGGCATCGTGTTCTGCATGATGTTCGGCACCGCCGCGTTGCCGCATATCCTGATGCGCTATTACACGACACCGAGCGTGCGCCAGGCGCGACAGTCCGTGTTCTGGTCGCTGTTCTTCATATTCCTGCTCTACTTCACCGCGCCGTCACTCGCCGTGCTCGCCAAATACGACGTTTACCATTTCCTGGTGGGCAGCACGTTCGCGGACTTGCCTGCATGGGCCGCGAATTGGGCCAAGGTCGATCCATTGCTATTATCGATAACGGACGTAAACAAGGACGGCATCGTTCAACTTGCAGAAATTGCCCTGGGCACGGACATCATCGTGCTGGCAACCCCGGAGATCGCGGGCTTGCCTTACGTGGTGTCCGGTTTGGTGGCGGCAGGCGGTCTGGCGGCGGCACTGTCGACCGCCGATGGCCTATTGCTGACCATAGCCAACGCGTTGTCGCACGACCTCTACTACAAAATGATCGACCCCAACGCGACGACCTCCCGCCGCGTCTCGGTTTCGAAGGCTCTGCTGGTGTTCGTGGCGTTGTTTGCCGCGTACATAACGTCCCTCAAGCCCGGTGACATCTTGTTCCTGGTGGGTGCCGCGTTCTCGCTCGCGGCATCGGCGTTCTTCCCGGCCCTGGTGCTGGGCGTGTTCTGGCGGCGCGCCAACAAGTGGGGCGCCATCATCGGCATGGTCACGGGACTTGGAGTATGCATGTACTACATGGTGCAGACCTACCCCTTCTTCGGCGGTGTCGCCGCCAACCAGTGGTTCAACATGGCGCCGATCTCCGCCGGCGTGTTTGGCGTGCCGATCGGGATTATCACCATCATCGTGGTAAGTCTGCTCACGCCCGCGCCGTCGAAGCAGGTGCAGGAACTCGTCGACCACGTGCGCTACCCGCACCTGCGCGGCGACACCAGCACCCAGGCGACCTGAGCACATGCGTGGTCTGTTGCAGGAACAAAGCCCGCCGTAGCGGGCTTTGTTCTTTGTGGTTTGAACAACCTTGCGTGAACGCGCCCGCATGAAATTCAATTCGTGGATGCACTACCAGCGCGCGCGCGCGTGTACACCCTGCTCAAGCGCTACGATCAGGCGATAGCTGACCTCCAGCAGGTGCTGCGCATGGATTCGTCATGCTTGCGTGCCGCAAGTGCGCTGGGATTTCTTTACGCCACCCTCGGTCGCAATGAACTTGCAATCGAGCAGTTTCGCAGCGCTTTGAGCCTGGCGCCGGAAAATGCCGTGCTGCATTTCGATCTCGGGTATATTTATCATATGCAGCGCGACTATGAACAGGCGATCGCGGCGTTCCAGGGTGCCGTGCGGCGCGATCCTAAAATCAACCGCGCCTGGTACGGCCTTGGGCTCGCGCTGGGGTCCACGGGCAAGCATGAGGAATCCGCGCAAGCGCTGGAGCGAGCCTCCGCACTGCAATCCATGAACGGGCACGCATGGTATGAGTTGGGCATGGCTTATCACACCCTGAACCGCCGCGACAAACTCGCGGAAGTCATTGCGCATCTGAACCGGTTTGATCCAAAAATGGCTGTGCATCTGACCCGTGTTACCGAAACAGCCCACTCGGCGACGTCGACACAGGAAGCCCGCACGACAACTACTGCTGCTCAAACAAGGAACTAGCGATGTACCAGCTGGTGATCATACTCAAGGGTGTAAACGAAGTTGCGCTGATGGCGCTTTTGGGGCAAGGCGCACTCTACATCCTGGCCGGCTCCAGGCGCGACAGCAATTTCGTTTACTCATTGCTGAAGTCCATTACCGCGCCCATCATGAAGGTGACCCGCTGGATCGCCCCGCGCTTTATCGTGGACCAGCACATCGGATTTCTCGCGCTGTTTTTTCTGCTGTTGCTGGAAACGATCCTGATCTTGCTGAAGATTCGGCTTTACCTGGCTGCGGCCGTCGGATGAGACAGCGAAACGCTCCGGCTTGTTGATTTGACGCTCCGCATGGCCGACGGGCTTCCAGTCACCCAGCCACGGCACTGGCGTGCGCCAAGGCGGAGCCTCATGACTGCGTCTCGGGTATCGTCGCTCAGACCGTTGTAACGGCGCGTGGCGCCATGAGCTAGGCGGCTCGGAGTAGCATTCTGATATACTCTGCCCCCTCTCCGGAGAGATGGATGAGTGGTTTAAGTCGCACGCCTGGAAAGCGTGTGTACGCCGCAAGGCGTACCGTGAGTTCGAATCTCACTCTCTCCGCCAATACATCAATAAAAACAATTACTTACGATACATTATCGTAAAAGCATACCCAAATACATTCCCAAAATATTCTGCTGGGAATGCGTATCTACCGTAAAAGCATGGCTTCCCCAACCCTGTTTAGTATCAATGCGCTAATTCATTCATTTTGGGCAAACACCGCCCATCCCGCGCCATTCCGCGACAAAAGTCACAAATCTGCGATAAACGCCTCATGCTGGACGGCTCCAGCATTCAGGGCTGTGGGTAGCTGCCCCCCTCCCAACCGGACACCGCCATGCGCATCGCCCTGATCCACGCTCTCAAGCACTCTGTCGTCCCCGTGGAGGAAGCCTTCGCCCGCCTCTGGCCGCAAGCCACCATCGCCAATCTGCTGGACGACTCGCTCTCCGCCGATCTGGCGCGTGACGGTGCCCTGACAGATGCGATGACCGAGCGGTTCCTAGCGCTTGCCCGCTATGCTCGCCGCTGCGGTGCGGACGGGATCCTGTTCACCTGCTCCGCCTTCGGCCCATGCATCGAGGCCTGCGCACGCGACCTGGGTCCGGTCCCGGTGCTGAAACCGAATGAGGCAATGATCGACGAAGCCGTCGCCTTGGGGGGCGCTTCGGCCCGGATTGGCCTGTTGGCGACGTTTGCGCCGACCTTGACCTCCATGCCGCCGGAATTCGCGGCGGCGGCCTCGGGCATAACCGTGGTCCCGTGCCTCGCGGAAGGCTCGCTTGCCGCGCTGGATCGTGGTGATTTCGCCGAACATGACAGGCTGGCCGCCGCCGCCGCAACCCGGTTGAAAGACTGCGACATTATCTCCCTGGGCCAGTTCAGCCTGGCGCGGGCCGCGTCCCTGGTAGCCGAGGCAACCGGCCGGCTCGTCCTGACCACCCCGGACAGTGCCGTGCGCAAATTACAGAGGCTACTGGATGTCGCTTCCGGGTAACGCGCCGTGTTTCGGCGTCACCCGGGGATGATCGTGGACCGAAATTCCGGTCCCGCATGTTGTGTCAGGTCGTAAGGCCGGTGCCGCCAACTCCACGTTCCGCACGCAATCTCAGGCGAAAAATCCCGGCCTGAACTGGCACCTGACGGGGCATCGTCCGTTCGCGCTGCATGGCCATTGCTTCCCTCCTTGCCCCACAGCAGACCGAATATTGTGTGGTTCGGTTGACATCGCGTTACGGAGCGTAATGTAGCTAAGCGGGTTGCAAGAGATAGACCAATAGTTGCCCAGTATTGTTCCGCATAATTCAGGGGGGGGTGTTGAATTTTACCTGGTGTTGTTTCCGGAATTTTCAGCCGGTTTTTTCACCAAACAAGCCCGCCAAAATTCCGAAAAATCCGGGAACGCACCTCGGACGCCCCCAACCGTCCCGGAATCCGGACGGCCGAACGGCGAGCGGCAACCCGACCAACCATCGCCGATGGCGGGAGCAAGCGATGTCACCAAAGCCAAAAAAGCCGGCTGCCAAATTCGTCCAATCGGGTAGTGATTGCGGATACCGATGGAGAATCCCATGCCGACCATGACGCGCCGCCTCAGCCTTACCCTCCCGCTGGTCGCCCTGATGCACGTCTACGGCGAGCACACGCGCGCCAGATCAAAGCCCGCGGGGTTGAGCCGCTTCAAATGAGCGCGCTCTTCTTCAAAGCGATCGATCGGACGTTGGTGGGTCGATTCGTGCATGCGCACGTCGGCCACCGTGTCTACCCACAGTTGAGCCGCGGACTGCATCGCGGCGAAGTCAGCCAACTCGAGGCCGGCGAGGAGATTTTTTTAACGTAGCCAACTCCATTCTCAACCCGCCCTTTTTCATTGTTATGGGCTTGAGCTCATAACAATAAGTATGGTGTGGTCGAAAATATGTGCTGTTCGATAGCAATCTTGGCCAAGGCAGTGACATTGCGGAAATCGAACAGCACATAATATTTGGCTGCAGGGTGCGGAGGAAGGCCATCAGGTCGGGCTGGTCGCGCCAATGCTTTTGTTCTCCTGCATAGCCTTCCACTTCACATGCCGCCAGCGTCCGCGCCTTTGTTTCCAAATTGATCTCGGCGTAAATCTCGGCGTAAATATTGGTCGTCGTCAGCAAAACGTGTCCAAGCCAGCCGCGTATCGTGTTGATGTCGACTCCAGCTTGGAGCAGCAGCGAGGCGGTCGTGTGGCGTATGACGTGCGGATGCACGTTCTTGCCAACCATTGATGGCGCCATGGTGCAAGCGCGGGCAGCGCAGCGCTTGACCAGCGCATGGATGCCGGAGCGCGTTATAGTTTGGCGGAACCGGTTGAGGAACACCGACTCGGGTGTGGTCCTTCCTTCGGTTTGCGAGCGCAACTCGTCGAGCGTGGATTGCCAGAGCGGGCAGCGGCGTTGTTTGCTCCCTTTGCCCGTAATGCTGACCGATCGCGTGTGCCAGTCGATGTCACCGATCCTGAGCTGAGCTGCTTCGCTTGCGCGCGCGCCGGAGTTAAACATGAACAATAGCAACGCATGTTCTCGGCGCCCTTGCGCAGTAGGTGCGTCGGATGCAGCGAGGAGAGCATCCATTTCCGGTTTGTTGAGATACCTGATCTGCGGTTGGCTGGTTCTCTTGATGGGAATCAAGTGGATCTGCGCCCACCAATCGACGTATTCCGGTGCATGTTCGCCGATGTGTCAGCGGCGTTCTGAAAGTCGTCTGAACTTGGCGGTTTGAAAGTGTTGGTTTTTCTTCGTCGATTTTCTTCGACCGCGCAACACAAACACTTACGCTGTCCTGCCTGCGCCATAACCACTCCTCGACAGAGTCGAGAAAGGCAGCCCCATCGGCCACGCGCTCGCCCTCAGGCACAGTCTGAAGAAAACGGACTACGAAGCACATGCACGTTCGTCCCGGCAGCTTCAATGCAGATTCGTTTCGGCGGTCGCACAAGAAAAACCAGCCGTAAATCTCTTGTTGCACGCGGCTGCTGGTAGCCAGATCAAAGCGTTCAAAAAGCCTGACCACGGCACGGTGTCCAGCA
>CANJQI010000245.1 GCA_947476215.1 Betaproteobacteria bacterium | reverse complement strand
GTTCGCGCGTATCCCCGCGTCCCGTATGACCTTACCCATGCCCGCCATTTCTGACTTGATCATCGCGGTGACTTCATCCGGAGAGTTCGCAACGACTTCTATGCCGGCGTTTGAAAACTTCTCTTTCACGTCGGCTTTATTGAGGACAACAACAATCTCCTGGCTCAGGCGATGGATGAGCGCCGTCGGCGTGCCGGCAGGCGCGAATACGGCATAGGCCGCCACGGAGTTGTAGCCCGGCACACCGACCGTCGCGATCGGCGGTATGCCAGGCAAGAGGACGGACGGCTTTGCACTGGTAATGGCCAGAGCCCGCAGCCGTCCCGATTTGACGTGCGCCATCACGGACGATGGCGTGGCGAACATCAGTTGCACCTGACCGCCGAGAAAGTCGTTGATCGCGGACGCCGCGCCCTTGTAGGGAACGGCTACGATATTGACCTTGGCCAGCGCTTTGAACAGCTCGCCGGCGAGGTGCGGCGACGAGCCAGGCGCATTGGCCGCATAGTTAAGCTCGCCGGGGCGGGCTTTGGCCAGCACGATCAATTCCTTGACCGACTTTACAGGCAGTGCAGGGTGGACGGCGAGTATGTTGGGCGAAGAGACCGCGTAGGTAATGGGGCTGAAGTCCTTGACCGGGTCGTACGGTACGTTATCCCGTAAGTAGGGCATAAGCCATACGTTGCTGCTGTAGTAAAGCAGCGTATATCCATCAGGCTGCGCTTTTGCAACCGCCAACGCAGCGACTGTTCCTCCGCCGCCGCCCCGGTTCTCAACGATGACCTGTTGGCCGAAGCTGCTGGTCAGCCCCTGCGCGATCAGGCGCGCGCCGTAGTCGCTGCCGCCGCCCGCTTCCGCGGTGACGATACGTACCACTCGGCTGGGATAGGGCTGTCCCGAACCCGTCGACGTTGTTTGGCCGGCGGTATTGCCGGCGCCCAGCACAGCGGCATAGGTGATTGGGGCAACAAGACGCATCAGCAACATAACCTTCACCTCGTCATGGTTCATTTGACATCATTACCTGCATCGTCGATCAAATTTGCGCAACGCAATGCTTGAGCACGGACTGCCTATGGCCCGCGCCCAAAAAAATTGTCCCCCACGAGTGACTTTGATCGCATGGCGGGAGCGTGAGTGCCCCTTACTGCGCCTTGATGCCGATGGGATCGTATCAGTCTGGTATTCAGCGCGATCTCGCTCCGTATGAGCGTCGCAAGCTGTTCGGGCGTGTTGGGTTGGGGTTCTATGCCTTGTTTGTTCAGCGACTCCACGATGTCGGGTGCCCTGAGCGCCTTGCCTATCAGTGTGTTGAGCTGCGCAACAATGCTTCGTGGCACGCCGACAGGAGCGACCACGCCGCACCAGCTCCCTATCATGTCGAAACCTGGCAAGGCAGCCTCGTCTAGCGTGGGAACAGATGGCAACAACGATGAACGCTGTGCGGTGCTGATTCCAAGCGCTCTGATTCTGCCGTCCGCGAGCAGGGGCTTCACTGCGGGAATCGCGACAAAACTCATGGTAATTTCGCCGGACGCAACGGCGACGCCGATTTGTGCTGATCCCTTGTAGGGCACCTGCGTTAATTTCGTGCGGGCCGACGAGTTGAAAAATTCCGACATCAGGTGCGCCAGACTGCCAACGCCTGATGTTCCGTATGTAAGTTCGCCAGGGTGTGCCCTTGCGAGTGCAATCAGCTGCTTGACATTTCGCACCGGGTGGGAAGGGTGCACCACGCGCACAAATGGATTTGTTCCGGCAAGAGAAATCGGCATGAAGTCGCGCTCTATGTCATAAGGCAATTTGGCGCGCAATGCGGGTTGTATGGTTTCGGCCGACGCCATCATGAGCAGCGTGTATCCGTCCGCCGGAGACCTGGCGACCATCTCGCTTGCAATGGCGCCGCTGGCCCCGGGGCGATTTTCTATGATGACAGGTTGACCCAGGTAGTCAGGTTGGGATAACTTCTGAACCAGAAATCGCGCCGCGGTGTCGGTGCCGCCACCAGGCGGAAATCCCATGATCATGCGTACGCCTTTGACGGGATAATTTTGCGCGTTCGAATCCGAAACAATCCAGTTCGCACATCCAACAATTATTCCGACAACCAACCGGAATGCGTTCTGCCATGACTTCTGCATCATTGTGGGACCCTCGAGAACAAGTACTCGCTTGCGCAGACTGCTCTGTCTGGCAGCGTGGCTTTCTAGCGTAACATGGATGCCATGTGCGGGAGTAGCGGATGGCTTATCATAAATGACTGACCACAGGGGGGTAGCAGTGCCCAATAAGAGTCTGGCCTGGGTTCTCGGCGAATTTGTTTCCACGGTACGTACTGAAACCTTGTCTGAGGCGGCACTTGAAGAGAGCCGGATCAGGCTCCTCGATGCGCTGGGCTGTGCGATTGCGGGGGCGAAAAATGTAACGACCAAGCACGCTGAAAAGTGGGCGCACCGTGCATCAGGCACCGGTGCAAGCACCTACTGGTTCAGCGGCGAGCACGGCATGGCGCAGGATTGCGCATTTGCCAACAGCATTTTCGTGCACAGCATACTGCATGAAGATGCGGGCTCCAGCGGACACCCGGCATGCAACGTTGTGCCCAGTGCATTGGCGGTGGGGGAGTCGGAGGGGGCAAGCGGCGTGGAGGTGCTCGCCGCAATTGCGCTGGGCTATGAGATCCAGGCACGTATCGCCGCGCGTGGCACCGTGTACAAACATGCTCGGGCTGGTGCTTTTCGGTGGACGGCAATGACCGGGATTTTTGGTGCGGCGGTGGCCGCCACCCGGTTGATGAAGCTGTCGCCAGTCCATGCCAAGAACGCAATCGCCTTTTGTGCCTCGCTATGTTCGGCGGGCGTGGAGGAACCTCTGAACGTCGGAAGTTTCGAGCGCTGCATCCAGATGGGGCAACTCACGCGCAGTGGTGTTCTCGCCGCCGAACTGGCGTGGGCGGGCCTGGATGGCGCGGATGGTGCTCTGGATGGCGACTGTGGCTTCTATGCCGCATACATGGGCGCGGACGCACCAGTCGATGTGATCAGCGGCGGGTTGGGCACTACGTGGCTTTCGGTCGATACCCGCGGCACATACATCTACAAACCCTATCCGACCGCGGCGCTCAATATCGCGGCCACGTATTGCGCGGAAAAGATAAATCTCGGCGAGAAGTTTTCGCATGCGGACGTGACCCAGGTGCTGGTGCGTCAGTCGTGGTGGGACCGGAATACCGGATATATTTTTACGGGGCCATTCAAGACCGTGGAGCAGGCGCTGATGAGCGCCCCGTTCGCCGTGGCGACAGCCCTGATATCCGGAAAGTTCGACTGGCCCGCGGTCGAAAAGGCGTTGGGCAACCCCGACGTCGACGCGCTTGCAAAAAAGGTTGTCATGTTGGGAGTCATGGGGGCGGCGCATAAACGCTACGAATCGGCGTCGGTGGATGTCACCTTGCGTGATGGCCGGGAATTAAGGGCTGCCACCGATGCGATGCCGCCGGGGACTATTGCCATGAATTGGGAACAGGCGGTTCAAAAATTCAACGCGATGACACGGCACAACATGACCGGCGACGTTCAGGCGCGGATCGCCACCGAGATACGCGAACTCGATCGCAGGCCCAACGTCGGCATGCTGGTGGGGTGTTTGCATGAGCTCAAAAGTTAATCGGACCGGGCGTCCATGGCGCTACCTTTGGAAGCTCAATAGGTATCATCACTTCGAAGGAAACACAGCAATGATTTACACACGCTTAGCTACGGCCAGATGGTCGTTCAACCTAATTGTATTGATGGGATTCTTATTCGTGGGCTGGGGTGTTCAATGCCATGCCCAGTCCAAATGGCAGCCTGACAAGCCGGTGGAAGTTATTGTTACAACCGCGGCGGGCGGTGGCAATGACCGCGGTGCGCGTCTCATGCAGAAAATCTGGCAGGAGGCTAAATTGCTGGACCGCGTCGCGGTGGTAAACAAAGTAGGCGGCGGCGGGGCGGTAGCCTATGCCTACGCCGCGCAAAATCCCGGCGATGCGCACCGTGTCGTCGCCGCGCGCACCGGACTGCTGTCCAACAATCTGCTCGGGATCAGCCCGTTGAACTATACGGAAATGACCCCGCTCGCGATGATAGGAAGCGAGACCATGGCGCTCGTCGTGCGGGCGGACTCACCGATCAGAAGCCTCAAGGATCTGATTGCGCGCTGGAAGGCGGATCCCCAGTCTGTGAGTATTTCCCTGGGCGGTTCGCGCGGTTCGACGACACACTACGTGATTGCACTGCTCGCCAAGGCTGGCGGCGTCGACCCGCGCCGGCTCAAGCTGCTGACCTTTGGCGGCGCGTCCGAGGCCATGACCAATCTGCTGGGCGGTCACATCGACATGATGTCTACCGCCATGAATCTCGCGGTCGAACAACACAAGGCCGGCAAGGTCAGGGTGATAGGCACGGCAACTACGCGGCGCACTTGGGCATTGCCCGATGTGCCGACGCTGAAGGACCAGGGCTTTGACATCGTCGTTCCGGCATGGACCATAGTGATGGGCGCGAAGGGACTCACACCGGCTCAGATCGCTTATTGGGAAGAGTTGCTGGAACGTGCCGTCAACGATGAGGCGTGGAAAAAAGCCTTGCAGGAGGATTCCGTCGAATGGGTGTTCATGAAATCCGAGCCGACGCGTGAATTCCTCAGGAAAGACTACGAGAATATTCGCGGGCTGCTGCGCGAAATAGGCATGGAAAAGTAAGTCGAACTGCGAAGTGGGCTAGCCTGACGCTATCTCGGCCGTCAGTTCCCTGACATCGGTGATCTCACCAAACCTCGTGATCGAGGTCAGCAGCTTGCTCGCGCAGGTTGTGGTGCACACACGCGACGCGCAATTCAGGAATTTGTCTTCCAGGGACAGTCGCAACAGAGGTTCACGATCCTCAAGTTTCGCGGTGTGCACGGTTCCATCGTTGAGGGTGACCTTGACTTCGGCGCCGTCCGCATTCCCGTTCCGGAACTGCTCTTCGCTGGCCGCAGCCGCGTGCACACGGGCCATCAACGCGCGTATATGCTTGTCGCGAAAGGCATCACCTTCGAACTGCTCAAGAACTATCTTGCGATCCTCCAATGCACGTGCGAGGCAATACTGGATGCTGAACTTCGCGTCCAGCGCGCTTAATGGGTCTGGCCTATCGGTATGCGCAAGGCGTCGAGCGTGTATCCAGGCATCAATGCGCATGACTTGAGCGGGCTTGAGATCGTGCCGGCGCGTCAGCATCAGCAGCGCATCGATAGGCGCATGGATGCTGCCGCAACACGGATACTGTTTGATGGAAATTCCCGACACGACTTCCAGTGGACGAGCCCAGCCGGGAAGGATTTTCGACGCATCGTAGTTGCATAAGCCATTGTATACATTAAAGAATCCATGATTGTGCTCAAAAATGTCAACGCCTGCTGCGGTGTAATTCTCGCGTGCCAGCAAGGCGGCGTACAGGCCATTGCTTGCGCAGTGGCCGATATGCATGGGCTTCATCATGGTGCCGACGTTGGCCTTGATGCCGGATGAGAGCGAAGCGGCGATGGCCAGCGCGGTTGTGGTTTGCTTTTCGTTGAGCCCCATCAGTCGCGTGCATGCTGCCGCGGTGCCGAAGACGCCCAGAGTCGCCGCAGGGTGCCACCCCTTGGTGTAGTGATGGAAATTCAGGCCGAACGCCAGTTTTGATGACACTTCGTGGCCGGCGACGCAGGCCGTGATGAATTCCGACCCGCTGCATCCAATATCGTCGGCCAGCGCAAAGAGCGCCGACAGGACCGGGGCCGAGGGATGCAACCCCGCGCGGTTATTCGAATCATCAAAGTCGAGCGCGTGCGAAGCCGTGCCATTAAGTCGCGCCGCAGCCAATGGACTGACGCGGACACTCGTTCCGAAAATCAGGCTGGGTCCCGTTCCCGCTCCGAGGGCTCGCGCGGCGAGACGCACCGCGTCTTCGCGGCTGCCGGCCAAAGTGACACCGACGGTGTCGAGTATGCAGATCTTCGCTTGTTCTATAGCGGCGGGCGGCAAGCCCGCATAGCGCATCGCGCATACGCGTTGCGCAAGTTCCCGCGCTATCGACATGTCATTCGTTGACTATTTCGCCATGCCCAGATCGACTAGCACGCTGCGCGTCATCTGGTCGTCCTTGGCGAGAAATTCGCGCGTGGCCTGCGATTTCATGAATACGGAATCGATTGATTCCTTGGCGAGGTCCTGTTTCCACGACTCGTTTTTGCTGACGTGCTCCATCATGCCTTCCCAATAGGCAACCTGCGCCGCGCTCATGCCTTTGGGACCTACGATTGCGGTCCATGAGGGCACGATCACATCGAAGCCCTGTTCTTTTATCGTTGGAATGTCCGGCAGTATGCTGGATCGCTTGTCCGTCGCGATCCCGATTACCCGCACTTTACCGGCTTTGTGGTGTTCCACCGGCAGGCTGGTCGCCATCATGTCGATATGGCCGCCAAGCAGATTGATCATCGAATCGTTGGACCCCGCGAATATGAGAGTCTTCAGTTTCTGCGGATCCACGCCGACCGCTTTGGCAATCAGCGCCGGCACGAAATGCGTTGCCGAGCCGCGTGTACCGCCGAGCGAAATGCTGACCGACTGAGGGTCCGTTTTCCAGCGCGCAATCAGATCCTTGACGTTACGGATCGACGAGTCCGAACGCACTACCAGCGCCATCGCCTGAAAGCCCATTAATGCAATGGGTGTCATGTCGGTGTAGCTGAGCGGGGTCAGGCCCAGAATGTGGTTGGATATCAGCCCAGTCCGTGCCACCACGATGCGATGACCATCGCCGGCGTTCTGGTT
>CANJQI010000244.1 GCA_947476215.1 Betaproteobacteria bacterium | reverse complement strand
GGCGGCCCGTTGATCTGGCCTCGGATCACTGAAGCCGAACAGAACTCCTTCGACGCCACTTGCCGCAAGCTCTATAAGTTCATAAACTCAACAGCTAAAATCGCTCGGCAGGGGGAAAACCACCCATAAATTCCGCCGACGAGGCTAAATATATATGTATATAAAAAGAACGGTAAACGGAGGAGTGGACTATCATGAAGTCGTCGAGAATTTTCTGGCTATGCGCAGTGCCTGCAGCTATGTGTTTCCAGTACGCAGGCGCGCAGACGTATCCCGTCAAACCGATCCGGATCGTGGTCGCATTTCCGCCGGGCGGCGGTACCGACATCGTTACGCGACTGATTGCGCCGAGACTGGGCGCTGCGCTGGGGCAGCAGGTGGTGGTCGAAAACCGCGCCGGCGCGGATGGCATACTCGGCACGGATCTTGTCGCCAAGTCCGCGCCTGACGGCTATACGCTGTTCGTCGGAACGGCTGGAAATCTGGCCATCAATCAGACCTTGTACAGCAAGGTGCCGTTCAATATCGAACGGGATTTCGCGGCGCTCACGCAGGTGGTGTCGGTCGACATGATGCTCACCGTTCATCCATCGCTGCCAGTCAAAAACGTCGGCGAACTGGTCGCGCTCGCGAAGGCGCGCAAAGGCGATCTCAACTACGGGTCGACCGGAATCGGCGGCATACCGCACCTTGCGATGGAACTGTTCAACTACACGGCGGGCACCCGGATGGCGCACATACCCTACAAGGGCGGCGCGCCTGCGTTGTCGGATCTGCTGGGCGGGCACATACCGATGATGGTCCAGAGCACGGTGCAGGGATTGACTAGCGTGAAGAGCGGCCGGCTGCGCGCCGTTGCGCTGTTGAGTGCCAAGCGTGCAGCATTGCTTCCCAATGTGCCGACGGCGTCCGAATCGCTGCCTGACTGCGTGGCTTCGAATTGGTACGGACTGGTTGTGCCCGTCAACACACCCGCCGCGATCCAGAAGCGTATTTACGAGGAATATGTAAAGGTCGTGCGTTCTCCGGACATGAAAGAACTTATTGCCGCTCAGGGAGCGGAGTCGGTCGGGAGCACACCCGAGGAATTTTCAGCATTTCTGAAATCGGAAATCGCCAAGTGGGCACGCATCATCAAGACGGCGAACGTGCGCGCCGATTGATGGCGAGTATCCGCAAACCCGGGCCCATTGCTCGCCTAGTGACCGCAGGCGCGCCCGATAAACTGCGAGCAACTCTCACTCAGGCACTGCGGCACCAGCGAAATCGCCGCGCGGAAAACTTCGCCGAATCGCGGATAGGGTGTCTGAGTCAGGGTGTCGATTTTTATCAGCGTTTCCGAGCGGGTATACGGTTCACCGTGGCCGCCGCGCGCGCTCAAGTGTACGGCATGGTAGGTCTTGCCACCGGCCTGTATCCGCACACCCGCCGGCCAGTGATGGTCGTGCGCTTGCGACATGTCGAACGGTTTTACGCTGACTTTGTCGCGTAGGGACGCTATCGGCGCCGAGTCCAGCGTCGCGTGTGAGAACGATGCAGGGCCGGCTGCGCCTAGCGTGAGGGTAGCCGCCGCGAGATGCGGCAGGGAAAAGCGCGCGGCGAGCGACGTATCGGGTCGCGTGCCGCTCAAGCCCAGCGCTTCCTTGTGAGTCTCCAGCACAATGCTGTCGATCCTGGCCAGATTGCCGTCTGTGATCAATTGAGCACGCAGTTCCAACAGCGCTTCCACCATCGTGTTGCAGAACAAGTGGCACGCATGCATGCGTACGTAGCTGTGGGTGACCGCCCATTCGTCGCCCAGTCCGTTGGTGAGGCGGTTTGCGTTGGCCGGGAAGCCGAGCACGCCGCTGTAGACGTCCCGCACGCTGGAGGCGAGACCGCCGACGCCGCACGCCGCCCATTGCGCGGCCATCATGCCGTTGCGGGTTCCCGCGGCCGGCCACACGTTGCGCACCAGCGCGCCTTGCATCAGGTGATTTCGCGGTCCGACGGTGATCAGCGTGGCCGCAATGCCGATGGCACGTATCAATTCATCGCCGTCGGCGCCGCGTGCGAGCGCGCTGGCGGCACCGGCACCCACCGCACAGAAGCGCGAATGCGTGTAGAGCGGCGGGTAGGAGCCGCCGCTGGGTGCCCACGCCAGCGCAATGCGCGCGACCAGCTCGTAGGCCAGCACTTCGGCGCGCAGCACGTCACGCACGGTCAGGCCCGCGGCTTCCGATTCCGCCAGCAACGCCGGTATCGTATAAAGCGCGGCATGGCACGAGGTCTGGTCGTAGCCGCCGTCGAACTCTGCGGTGGTCATCGCCATGGCGTTGGCGGTCGCCGCCGATTCGCGGTCGGTCTTCGCGGCCGGCGTGCCGAACACCGTGGATTCGGGGCGTGAGCCGCGCGACAGCACGAACTTCCGAAACTTGGCTACTTCCGGTTCGTCGCAAGTGGTGACGGCCACCGCGATGCTGTCAGCGATGCCGAGGGCAGCGCGTGCCAGGACTTGATCCGGGATGTCTTCAGCCCGCATGGCCACCGCCCAATCGACCAGCGCGCGTAATTCGCGATCGACGGTGTCAGGATTGCCCTCCGTGGAGGGAGCGGCTGGTTTCAACGGCTTTCCTTTCGGGGATCTAATGGCGCACTGTTTCGTGTGGCGCCAGGAATGTAGCCCGGAAGAAGGCCATGTTTTTTTTCATGGCTGTATTCCGGGGAAGCACGGGTACGCGAACTCACGTGCTTTCGATACACGGTGCTTTTTCCCGGAATACGTCCTGCGGACTCCTTCCGGGCTACGGGAATCCTGTATATCGATTGGGATGAATAGATACGATACAAATACTCGTATCGCACTATGCAAAACCGTAAAGCTTTGCCGGATTCTCGACCAGGATCTTGTGGCGCACTTTTTCGTCCGGCGCCCAATCCGCGAGCAGGTCCGCGAGTTCGCCGCAGTTGGGCAGGCGCTTTTTGCCGACGGTATCCGGCGTGAAGACAGCGGAGTGTGGCCAGTCGCTGGCCCACACCATGCGCTCGGGCGCGGCCGCGATGAGTTTCTTCGCGTAAGGCGCGATGTCGGCGTAAGGCGGGTTCTGCTTTGAGTGGCGATAGGGTGCCGACAGCTTGACCCAGCAGCATCCGGTCTCCACCCAGCGCAACAGGCACTTGAAGCCCGGTGAGTCGATGCCGCGCGCGGGATCGAGGTATCCCAGGTGATCGATGACCACGTCCACCGGGTAGTCCTTGAATACATGGTCGGCGTCAGGATACTGGTCGGCGAGCAGCAGAAACTGCGCATGCCATCCCATCCGTTTGAGCGTATCGCCGAAACCCAGTGCGGCATCGAGTGATACCGCCGGCGCTGTACCCGCCGAAGTTGCCATGCTGCCGCGCGTATTAAAGCGCACGCCGCGCATACCGCCGGCGTGCAGACGTTTGAATTCGGCATCCGATGTGGAAGCGTCGACCAGCGCGATGCCACGCATGTGATCGGGCGCGCTGGCAATCGCATCCAGCGTCGAGGAATTGTCCGTTCCATATACGGTCGGCGTTACGAGCACACAGCGAGCTATGCCCAGCGACGACAGCATGTGCTTGTATTCATGCAGCAGCGCTTCCGGCGGCACCACGCCCTGCCGTCCGCCGGACAATGGATACTTGGAATTGGGGCCCACGACGTGCGCGTGCGTATCGCAACTGCCGGCCGGCATGCGGTAGCCGGATGGCGGGCGCGGATGGGGGTCGGGGCTCTGGAATAGGGGTTCTGCCATGCTGTTCTCCTGGCTACTGGGTTTTGAAAATAACCTCACGAAATTCTGTGGCGTCGTCACCGTGGGTTCGGCGCTTTTACTCGTCACGGATGCCCGCCGCCTTGATGACTTTACCCCATCTTGCTGCTTCCGATTTTAGGTAGGCGGTAAACCCTTCCGGCGTGGTTGCGACGACTTCGACTGCTGCATTGAACAGGCGCTCTTTAACGTCCGGCCGGTTGAACGCGCGCACCACGTCGCGGTTGATCCTGTCGACCAGCACTTTCGGCGTGCCCAACGGTGCGAACATGCCCAATGCCGATCCCGATTCATAGTCGGGCAGCCCGGAGGCGGCCATGGTTGGAAGTTCCGGATACAGTGCCGATGGCTGCGCGCTCGTGACCGCCATCGCGCGTACGCGCCCGGATCTGGCGTGCGGCATGATAGCCGCGGCGTTGGCGAACATGAGTTGAACCTGTCCCGCGATCACGTCGTTGATGCCGGCCGCCGTGCCCTTGTATGCAATGCGCGTGATCTGTATGGCGGCCATCGAATTCAACAGTTCGGCCGCGAGATGATTGGATGTGCCCGTGGGCCCGGATGCGTAATTGAGTTGGCCCGGCCTGGCCTTGGCCAATGCAATCAACTCCTTTACCGATTTGGCCGGAAGGGAAGGCGGAACCGACAGTATGCTGGGCGAATTGACCGCGAGCGTGATGGGAGCAAAATCCCTGATCGGATCATAGGGCGGCCGGTCGCGCATCAGTGGCAGCATCCAGTGTGCGCTGCCGACGAACAACAACGTGTAGCCATCCGGCGCGGCTTTGGCCACGATGCCGGACTGTATCAGCACGCTGCCGCCGCGGTTGTCGATGACCACCGGCTGCCCCAGATATTCGGCCAGCGAAGGCGCGATCACACGCATCGAGAAGTCGCCACCGCCACCGGCCTCGGCAGCCACGACGCGTATCGGTTTATTGGGATAACTTTGCGCCGTGGCCTGTCCTGCACTGGATACGATGAGTGCGCCAGGCAGAAGCGCGCGAATGACGCGGATTTTCACTCGTCATCCTTTATCGACGGTCGCTGCGCCACGTCCGGCAATGCGCCCGAATACCGCGCCCGAAACCAGTCCCGTGCCGCCGGGGTAATTGAAAAAGAACAGCCCGCCGACCATTTCACCAGCACAGTAGAGGCCCGGAATCTTTCGCAGATGCACATCCAGCACCTGTCCGTTCTCGGGATCGATGCGCAGGCCGCCGAAGGTGAACGTGATGCCACACGTGATGGCGTAGGCGTCGAACGGCGGCGTGTCGAGAGCCTGCGCCCAGTTGGACTTCACCGGTGCGATGCCGACCGTGCACTTTCCGTCCTTCACGATGTGGTCGAAGGGGACATCCGTGCGCGCCGATGCATTGTATGCGCCCACGGTTCTGAGAAACCCCTGTGGGTCCACGCCTTCGAGTTTGCCCGCCAGTTCTTCGAGCGAGTTCGCGCTCGCCTTGGTCACCAGCTTGATGCCGTATTCGGAGCGCAGCAGCGGTTTGACCTTGGCATCGAAAACCTGCCACGCGAACTGACCCGGCTGCTTCAGTATCTCCCGGCCGTACTTCGCATAGGTAAACGGAAAGAAATCCTGGCCTTCATCGACGAAACGCTTGCCCTCGCTGTTGACCATGATGCCGAAGGGGTAGCTGTGTTTCTGAAACTGGTCGCCGATGCTGACATCGCCGAAGTCGGGCGCATTGAGATCCCAGCCGGTGGCATGGCAACCGGACCAGTTGCCGTATGGCGCCGCGCCCACGTCGAGTGCCATGCGTAATCCATCGCCGACGTTGAATCGGGTACCGCGCACTTTGGCCAGTTCCCAGCCGGATCCGAGATAGGCGGCGCGCCATGCGGCATTGGCCTCGAAGCCACCACACGCGAGCACGACCGAATTCGCGCGATACTCGATCAGCGTTTCGCCGCATTGCGCGCGCACGCCCAGCACCCGCACGCCGTCGTGGATCAGGGAAGCAGCCCGTGTTTCATATTGAATTTCGATGCCGGATTTTTTCGCGGTGGTATCCAGAAACTGAACCAGACCCGCGCCGCCGCCCGACACTTCCATGGGCATGCGGCCGAAAAAACGTCGCTTGCCGTTGGAGATGCCCGACTGCTGGCGGTAATTCGGCAGGAAGCGCACGCCCCTGGATCGCAGCCAGCACATGATGTCCAGGCTCTGCGAGACGAGGACGTCCGCGAGATCGGCGTCGGTGCGATAACTCGTCAGGCGAAACAGGTCGTCGAGAAATTCCTCGCGCGTGTTGGCGCCGAAATCGGTATTGGCGACTTCCTCATCCGTGAGATCGGTGAGGCGCTTCAGATCGTCCACCGTCGAATACGCAAAGCGCATCTGGCCGCCGGCAAAGCGGCTGTTGCCGCCGGATTCAGCCTCGTTCGCGGCCTCCAGCATCAGGACTTTCGCGCCGTGCTCGTGCGCCGACAGCGCGGCACACAGCGCGGCATTGCCTTTTCCGACCACGATGACATCGTAATTCATTGTTGCTCACTCCCTTGTGCATGAAACTGCGCTGAATTATAGCTATTCGCAGAGCGGCAATATTGCCGGGCGGAAAAGCCTGGTCTCGGCCATTCGAAGAACGCAGCGCGCCCAACAAATTCAAACTAGAAGATGTGACCCAAAAATTTAGCTGGCGCTGGCTCGGGACTGGACGCGAATTCCGGATCGTTGACGACAACGTTCCGCAAAATTTTCGGGTCAACGGCTGTTCGCTCCGCCACTCCGGGTAAGCTTAAGATAAGCGTCAACCGACAAGCGTTGCGGCAGCGCACCTCGCCCGCGCCACTTCGCGAACACGTCTTCAGCGCCGACCTTTTTGCCGATGAACACGCCGCACTGCGCTCTGATTTCGATCACGGTGCCGGGGCGCAAACCCAGCGCCTTGCGCACGGCCTGCGGGATCGTGATCTGACCTTTTTTCGAGCTAGTTGATTTCATGCCGGCAATGTGGGAATTCCAGAACGAATAGTAAAGAAATATCGGTCGTCGGTTTGACGATTACACGATCTACTCCGCCCGTATCCCCGCCTCCCGTATTACTTTCCCCAG
>CANJQI010000243.1 GCA_947476215.1 Betaproteobacteria bacterium | reverse complement strand
GACGCGGTGCGCGCCATACTGTGTCCGGACAAACTGTCCACCGGAGAGTGGCTGAGCGTGATGGAAACCGCGCACCGGGTCGGCTTACGCACCACCGCCACCATCATGTTCGGACATATCGAACAACCGCTGCACTGCGCGCGGCACCTGTTGCGGGTTCGCGACCTGCAGGCCCGCACCGGCGGCTTTACCGAGTTTGTGCCATTGCCCTTTGTGGGCATGGAAGCGCCGATTTACCGGAAAGGCGCGGCGCGGCGCGGCCCGACCTTTCGCGAATCACTGCTAATGCACGCCGTGGCGCGCCTCGTATTGCATCCGCTCATACCCAACATCCAGGTGTCATGGGTAAAAATGGGCGAGGCCGGCGCGCGTGCGTGCCTGCAGGCCGGCGCCAACGACCTCGGCGGCACGCTCATGAATGAATCGATTACCCGCGCCGCCGGCGCCGTGCATGGACAGGAACTGCCTCCGACAAAGATGGACGCACTCATCGAAAGTGCCGGCCGCCAGCCGTACCAGCGCACCACGCTCTACGCCAGTGCACCCGCGGAAAGGGTAGCCGCCTCCTACCGTGCGCAACCGCTGGCCGCCAGCGTCAACTCGCCATTGCGCAAGCTCGCCCATCGCGCATCGGCAAAGCCGGAAACGGCAACCGGGCATCCGGTAGAAACTATTTCGGCTGCATATCGAGAGACGGAATCCCGTTGATCGCGAACGTAAGCACCAGGCTGGGTTGAGGCACGAAACCCATCAGCTGCGACTTGTTGCTACGAGGGCTGCTCGATGGGTGTCGCTGCGCTCGACCCATCCTACGCCGCAAATGCACACGCACCGGAAAAAGGGGAAGGGATGAGGGAAATAGTTCGCAACACGCGTTAGGCGCGATCGGCCGCGAGCAAGCGCGCGAACGACACCGTGCACCGCGCCAAATTTGCGCTTTTGGCGCGAGTACTCATTATCGTATCCGTGACCACTACGGACTTGCCCTCACGTTCCAGATGAGGGCTCAGTTTCGCGTCCTGCCGGTCGATAATCCAGCCGTCCACGCGAGCACCGTAATGGCGCGCGACGCCCAGTGGCGACACCTCACACTTCATCTCACTCATCATCTTAGCCGCCGGCCCCTTGAGCGCAGCACCGCCGACGATTGGGGAAACGGCAACGACAGGGAAATTGCGGTGCTTGATCCACGCACGAATTACAGGCACGCTGAATATCGGGTCTATGCTCACATACGGATTGGACGGGCAAATGATCACCGCACTAACCTTGCCCGAATGTATGATGGACTGCAATGCGGCGGGCAATCGCGCCCGGCGGCTGCCTGCGAAACGAAAACCCTGGACGCGCGGCTTGCATCGGAGGCGCACGAAGTAATCCTGGAACGCAAGCTCGCCGCGGCTGGTCACGACACGGGTGCGCACCGGCGTATCGCTCATCGGCAACAGCCTGTGCCTGATGCCCATACGCCGCGCCAATGTCATCGTGATATCGGACAACGCGACGCCGTTATTCAATGCCATGGTGCGCAGCACATGCACCGCCAGGTCGCGATCCCCAAGCCGGAACCAGTCATCGCCACCCAGACCGGCAAGTTCCTGCATGAAGTTCCAGGTTTCATGCACACGACCCCAGCCCGTCGCCGGATTGTTGACACCCGCCAACGTATACATGACGGTATCGAGATCAGGCGATATCGAAAACCCGAGGTGCTCGAAATCATCGCCGGTATTGACGATCACAGTCAGTTTCGATGGCGGTAACACGGCCGCCAGCCCCATCGCCATGCGCGCGCCACCGACCCCGCCGGCGAGAGCAATAATCATCGGAATAAATCCTCTGCGCGGGGGCGCACGAGATCCGCAGCGGCACCCGTCTGACCTGCATAGGGAAATCCACGCGCGAGGACGGCGGGGCTGCCTTCAGCCGCCTGCCCCATGACGAGCGACGCCGCGGCGGCGAGCTCATCGGCAGCCGCAATCTGTGTCACGCGCAGCGGACGGCCCTCGCGATCAGGCTTACCACGCATATCGATCAACGCCGGCATGCCCGCGACACCGATCGCGCAGCCGATGACGCCATTGCGCCATGCCCGACCAAAGCTGTCATTGATTACAACCCCCACTTCGACGCCGCACATATCGTACATGCCGTGCCGCAGGCGCCGCGCCGAGGCGTCGGGATCCTCGGGCAGCAGCAGTACTATGTCCTCACCGCCCGGCACATTCGACTGGTCGATGCCCGCCCCCGCGGTCACAAAGCCAAGGCGATGCTCGACGATCAGCACGCCCGGCTTAAAACGCACGACATCCCTGGACTCGCGCAATATCAGTTCCACCAGCCGGGGATCCTTGTCGACCTTCTCTGCAAGGTCAAGCGCGCGCGGCGACGGCTGCACATCAGACAATCGACACTGCCGTCCTTCCACTTTCGATATGACTTTCTGCGCCACGACGATCACGTCACCCGCTTGCAACGTTTTCCCAGCGCGTCCGATTGCTGCGATCAACGTCTCCGCCAGATCGCTGCCAGGCACGATTTCAGGTATTCCCGGCAGCGCCAGCAGCAACAGTTCTCTCATTTATAACCCGTTGATTTAATTTAACAATATATGAATTTCGCGCCCCCCGCCTTCGCGGTAGAGGGGGGGGCTGAATTCTAACCCATGCCACCCATGGTGGTGCCGTGCTGACCCTTCCGGCCAAGCCCAGCCCCATGACGGGAGCAACGCATCATGGGTCAATTGCAATTTTGGGTGCAGAGAGCATAGTTAAGGCCGGAAATGTCTGTACGTCAGTGAGGCTTTCACCGCGCGGATACTCGCCATGCCGCAAGATGAAAGCGCGGACCTGCTGGCCGAATTGAAACGACACTGCATACAACCGCAGTTCGTTTATCTGCATCGCTGGCGCGTGCACGATTTGATTATGTGGGACGGCTGCTCACCTCAGCACAAGGCAACCTTTGACTATGCCTTGCCGTTGCGGCGCCGCATGCATCGCACGACCGTCAACTGGTCTGCTTCGGCAGTCGTATGATAATTCGCGACTGTTTCTCCCCATGATGCAACGTCTTGTAGTATCCGTGATCGCGGCGGGTGTGCTGGCACCCGCTGCCGAGTGGGCGAGTGCTCAAAACTATCCAGTGCGGCCGGTACGTCTGGTAACCGCCGAGCCCGGAGGCGGTGTCGATTTTGCAGCGCGGCTGGTGGCGCAGGGACTATCCGCCAATCTGGGACAACAGGTCATCGTCGATAACCGCGGCGGTGCGAGCGGCGTGATCGCAGGTGAAATCGTCGCGAAGGCCCCGCCAGACCCCGCCAGACGGCTACACCTTACTGTTTTATGGCAGCGCGCTATGGCTGCTGCCATTCCTGCGTGACAAGATACCTTATGATCCGGTCAAGGACTTCGCGGTGGTGACACTGACGGTCAATTCGCCCAATGTCGTCGCGGTGCATCCCTCTCTCGCCGCCGGGTCCGTCAAGGAACTCATAGCCCTGGCAAAATCGAAACCTGGACAACTGAATTACGCGTCGGGTTCGACCGGTTCATCGAATCATCTGGCCGCCGAGTTATTTAGTTCCATGGCGGGCGTCAATATCGTGCGCATTACCTATAAGGGCGCAGGTGCGGCACTCAATGATTTGATTGCCGGGCAGATTCAGCTCATGCTCCCCAATGCTGCGGCAGTCATCCCGCACGTTAAAACCGGCCGGATCAGGGCACTGGCGGTCACCAGCCTGCGACCCTCCGCGCTGATGCCGGGCTTTCCAGCCGTGGCCGAGTCCGGTTTGCCAGGATATGAGTCCGGGTCAATATTGAGCGTGTTCGCGCCCGGCAAAACGTTGGCGGCGCTGATCAACCACATCAATCGCGAGATCGTTCAAGTCATCAGCAGGCCGGACGTGAAGGAAAAGTTTTTCAGCGCCGGTTCGGAAGTCATCGCCAGCTCGCCCAACGAATTGGACGCGGTGAGAAAGTCTGACATGGCAAAGCTGGGGAAACTCATCAGGGATGTCGGCATACGGGAATAGTCAGTCCATGTAGAATAGCCCGCACTTACAGGGAGATTCGCATGCCCATACCCGGAAACGATGGCCACTATGACGTGGTCTGGCCGCGCACCGCTCTGCAAATTGCAACCAAAGCACTGGCGCCGCGCCTGGATTCCCTGGACGGCAAAACAATCGCGGAATTGTGGGACTACGCCTACCGCGGCAATGATGTTTACGAGTGGATGGAAGTGGCCCTCAAAGCCCGGTTTCCCGGCGTTCGATTCATCAATTGGCGCGAGTTCGGATGCACGCATGGCAAGGACGAGCATGCAGTCCTGGCGGCGCTTCCGCAACGTCTCAAGGATTTCGGGGTCGATGCCGCGATCTCGGCGATGGGGAATTGAGGCAGCTGCACGCCCGCCGTGTTGCGGGCAAGCGCGGTATGTGAAACTGCCGGCATTCCTTCTTCGTCGCTGATCGGTGAGGGGTTTCTGCGTCAGGCCGCGGCCACAACCATAGGCCTGGGGCTGCGCAATATGCCGGTCGCCGTGGTGCCGGGACATCCCACGGCCATCACCACGAAAGAATTCAAGCGCAATACCCTCGAAGTGACGCTCGCCCAGGTCATCGAGAACCTTACCAGGAATCCCGCTGCCGTGACGGGCGTCAAATCGGAACCCCGGTCACGCGACATTGTTTTTTCCGGCGGCTTTAAGGCCGTGAATCAGTATTTCATTGAAAACGAACTCAGCGATGGCCTGCCTGTGGTTCCGCCGACGATTACGGACGTCGAGGAGTTTCTGCGCTATACCGACCTTGCTTCCGACACCGTGCTCGGCATCGTCAAGCCCGACAATCGTGCAGCGACCGTGTGGAGCGTGGCGGTCAATGGCCTAATGGCCGGTTGCCGGCCCGCGTACATGCCGGTGCTGATCGCCATCGCCCGGGCGATGGTAGCTCCCGGATATGGCGTGGAGCACAGTGGCAACACGCCGTCGGGCGAGACGCTCATCCTGGTCAACGGTCCGATCGTCAAGGATCTCGGCATCAACTATGAGGGGTGTGTGCTGCGCGACGGATATCTGCCCAACACGTCCATGGGCCGATTTTGGCGGCTGTATCTGCGCAACGTCGCCGGGTTCCTGCCGCAAAAAACCGACAAAGCCACCTATGGCAATACCTGGCGTGTGGTCGGCGCGGAAAACGAAGATGTCCTGACGAAAATCGGCTGGGAACCGGTATGCGCCGAAAATGGCTGCACCCTGGGCGACAACGCCGTGACGCTAGCCCGCTATACGGGCGGCGACGTGATGGCATCGGTCAGCGGCAGCACGCCCGAAGAAGTCATGCCGTTTCTTGCCGACGCAGTCATGCGCCTGACGGCGTCGTGGCAACTGATGTTCACGGTGGGAAATGCCCCCGGAACTCTGCGCCCGCTGATACTGCTGACGCCTATCATGGCCGAGACCATCGCGCGCGCGGGCTGGTCCAAACTCGACGTCAAACGTTATCTTTACGATCACGCGCGCATTCCGGCGTGGCGTTTTGAACGTCAATTGCGCGACTGGACGCGCAAGACGGTGTGGAATCTCACCGAAGAGGTCAAGCACGGACATATCCCGAATGACTTTCATGTGTCTGACGATCCTGAGCGCATGGTTCCCCTCGTCGCCCGGGCAGAGGACTATATGATCGCGGTCACCGGCGACCTGCTGCGCAATGACGCCTACGTCTTCGCGCACAATGGACAACTCGGCTACCCGGTCACCACGAAAATAGAACTTCCCGGCAAGTGGCGGCAATTGATCGAAGGTAAAAAGTGAGTTCGCCGCGCATATCTGCATGGTCATGGGCGATTGCGATCGCGGCATGGACCGTAACTCAACTGGCTGCGCAGGAATATCCCAGGAAACCCGTACGCATCGTCGCCACCGAACCGGGTGGCGGCGGCGACATCGTCGCGCGTCTCGTGGCGCAGGGACTGACTAGCGCATGGAAACAACAAGTCATTGTCGACAACCGCAGCGGCATTATTGCAAATGAGGTCGCAGCCAGGGCGCCGGCGGATGGTTACAGCCTGCTGTGCAACGCCAGCGCGATGTGGTTGTGGCCATTTCTGAGCAGGGGCGCCACTTGGGATCCGCTCCGGGATTTTGCTCCCGTCGCATTGGCGGTAAGACAGCCGATGATTGTCGTTGTACATCCCGCGCTGCCTGTCACCAGTGTTAAAGAATTGATTGCGTTCGCCAAAAGCAAACCCGGCACACTCAACTACGGCATCAGTGGACTTGGCGTTTCCACTCACCTCGCAACCGAGCTGTTCAACTCACAGTCTGGAATATCAGTAGTGCCGGTTAATTACAAAGGCACCGCCGCAGCCATCACCGGGTTGATCGGCAATCAGATACAGATGATGTTCGCCAATGCCGCATCGGTCACGCCGCATATCAAGTCCGGCAGATTGACCGCCCTGGCGGTGACGACATCCCGCCCGTCGCCTGTCGCGCCCGGCGTGCCCACCGTAGCGTCCTCGGGACTTCCGGGATTCGAAGCCGATATTATTCTGGGCCTGTTTGCCCCAGCGGGTATCCCTGCAACGCTGGTACGTCGACTCAATCAGGATATCGTGCTTGCATTGAACAAAGGCGATGTCAAAGAGAAGCTGTTCAACATAGGCATGGAGGTCATTGCCGGCTCTCCCGAAGACCTGCTCGCCGCCGTCAAACTCGAAATGGCAAAGTGGGGCAAAGTCATCAAGGACGGCAACATTCGGGCAGGGTAGGACTGTATAAAACCTAGTCGAAAGACTCGCTGCTACGCACCGGCTCTGGGCGCAAGTCCCGCGGCGGTCTTACCCGCGATCCGCCCCGACGTAAACGCCCAACCGAGATGATGCCCGTGCCCCTTCAACAACAGTCCGCCCTGCCCCGCTGAGCCTGCCGCATAGAGACGCGGAATCGGTTCACCCTTGGCATCCAGCACCTGCAGACTTTCATTGATCAAAAGCCCACCGTCGGTGTAGTTGATGTAGTTCTTGACCGGGCCCAG
>CANJQI010000242.1 GCA_947476215.1 Betaproteobacteria bacterium | reverse complement strand
CGGTCTGCCCACCGTATCCGCGACGGGATTGCCCGGCTACGAAGTGATATCGGTGGATGCGGTGTTCGCGCGCGCGAAAACGTCTTCCGCCATCGTAAATCGATTGAATCAGGAGATTGCCCGTGCGCTGGCAAAGGAAGATCTGAAACTGAAATTCTTCAGTGCCGGTTCAGAGGTTGCCGCCGGTCCGGCGCACGAACTGGGCGCGTTCGTAAAATCCGAGATTGCAAAATGGGGAAAAGTCATCCGGCAGGCGGGCATCAGGGTTGACTGATGCAAACCGGCGTTTTTTGGCTTACTCTTCTCGTATGCCGGCGTCCTTGATGACCTTGCCCAGACGCGAGCGCTCACTTTGCATCGCAGCTGCGAGTTCCGCAGGCGTGCCGCCCACCGCTTCAACCCCGTTGTTGAACAGGCGCTCCCGAACTTCGGCTGTCCTGAGCACCGCAACCGCTTCTTCATTCAGGCGCCTGATTATGGCCGCGGGCGTCCTTGCGGGAGCAAACAGGCCAAACGGCGATACCGCTTCAAATCCCGGTAGTCCCGACGCCGCAATAGTCGGCAGTCCGGGCGCCAGCGCCGACGGTTGTGCACTTGTCACTGCCAGCCCCCGCAGTCTGCCGGACCTTACATGGGGAGATATCGCACTGGCCGTCGGCATCATCATCTGCACCTGACCGGCGACCAGATCTATGTGCGCCGAGCCGCCGCTCTTGTAGGCGACGCGCACTATATTCACTTCCGCCATGGCCTTGAACAGTTCCATCGACAGGTGGGATGACGCGCCGGTGCCGACCGAACCGTAGTTGAGTCCGCCCGGCTTCTCCTTCGCCATCGCGATGAATTCCTTCACGGTCTTTACCGGCAGCGAAGGCGGCACGACCAGAATATTGGGCGTGCTGATGCCCATGGTCACAGGCGCGAAGTCACGTACCGGGTCGTAAGGCGCGGCGCGCATCAGCGGACCTATCCACAACGTACTGCCGGCGAACAACAGCGTATAACCGTCGGGCGACGCCTGGGATACGATCTGGCCCGGAATCACACCGCTCGGACGGTTGTCGACGACGACCTGCTGCCCCATGCGTGACAGCAAACCCTGCGCAATCAGCCGCGCAGCGAAATCTCCGCCGCCGCCCGCGCCCGACGTGACGATGCGTATTGGCTTATTTGGAAACTCCTGCGCGCATGCAGTCAACACGCCGAATGCCAGCGTCAGAAAAGCGAGCGCCCATGCGCCGTGGCGGCTATGCGACATGTTTCCTCCGGGAATATAGGCGGATGATTATAGCGCGGAGGGGATGAGGCAAAAGTGCGGAGTGATGAGTGCAGAGTACGAAATGGTGCACGCAGGTGCTCGATTCGATCGATAATTGCAGCGCGCGCTACCGTGCCGACAATTCGCGAATTGTGATGGAAGGCTGCCATGAAAAGCTATCGCAAAGAACTCTGGTTCAATATTGCTTCGCGCCGTGCCTTCATCAACATCACGCCGCAGGTACAAGCGTGCCTGCTGGAAAGCGGAATTCGTGAAGGGCTCGTGCCCGTTAACGCGATGCACATCAGCGCGTCGGTATTCATCAATGACGACGAGCGAGGGTTGCACCACGACTTGGAGGTATGGCTGGAAAAACTCGCGCCGCACGCACCCGTCGACCAGTACCGCCACAACGATACCGGCGAAGACAATGCCGACGCTCACATAAAGCGCCAGGTCATGGGGCGCGAAGTAGTCGTGGCAATTACGGCAGGAGAGCTGGACTTTGGTCCGTGGGAACAGATTTTTTACGGTGAGTTTGACGGCAAGCGCAAGAAACGCGTACTGGTCAAAATCATCGGGGAATGAACGCTTACTACTCCGCGGCTGCGCTAATCCCCAGTTCCTTGACGAGTTTGCGCCATAACGGCACTTCCTGCGCAATGAAGCGTTGGAACTCATCGGGCCGGCTGCCCAGCGCCTCGGCGCCCTCGTCCTTGTATTTGTCCGCAATCACTGCTGATTTCGCGGCTCGGGCAGCTTCGGTGCTCAGTTTGTTCAGTATCAGAACCGGCGTCTTCGCAGGCGCGGCCCAGCCTTCGAATGCTGTTGCTTCATAGCCAGGGACACCCTGTTCCGCGATGGTAGGCAAATCGGGCAATAGCGCCGACCGCTTTGCGCTGGTCACGCCCAGCGCCCGCAGTTTTCCCGTCTTGACCAACGGACCGGCGCTGATCATGCCCGCCATCGATGCATCGATGCGGCCTGCCATGAGGTCGAGCAGCGCCGGGCCCACGCCCTTGTAAGGAATATAGGTGGACTCGCCGCGTATGCCGGCCGCAGTCAGGAAGCGCATGGTCACGAGATGTGTGCCGCTGCCGACGTTGGTCGCGCCTACGTTCAGTTTGCCGGGCTGGGATTTTGCGTAAGCCACGAGATCCCTCACGGATCTGAGCGCGGACCCCGGAAAGCCCACCAACAGATAGGGGGAGCGCGTCAACTGCGTGACCGCGGCAAAGTCCTTCACCGGATCGATCACAAGATCTTTGACGAGGGCCGGCGCAAAAGTGAAACTGGGCGTAACTGCAAGCAACGTATAACCATCGGGCGTGGCTTTCGCCACGGTGGTCAATGTCGTCACGCTGCCCACGCCGCCGCTGGCACGATTATCGACGACGATCTGCTGACCCAGTTGTTCGCTGACCTTCTGTGCGAACAAACGCATCGTGATATCCGTCGATCCGCCCGGCGGTTGTGCGACGATAAGCCTGATCGGTCTTGTCGGATAACTCGACAACATCTGTGCATGCAGCGGCAACGACACCGAAAGCGCAACTGCCAATACCAGAACTCCGTGCATGCGACGAGTGTTCACGATCTTTTTCAGCGATGCCGGTTCAGAAAGTCCAGAGTGGCGCGCGCGCTGTTGTCGGGATCAGCGCCCGCGGCGTGATAGCCGTCTGTCGACATTATCTTCAGCTCCAGATTGCCGATGTGTTTCTGATAAGCCTCAACTTCGGCCTTTTGACGATAAGGTGATTCAGTGGTCAGAACCAGAACCGGACACTTGATGTGCTCAAGGTCGGGCCTGACATCAATGCCGCTCACCCATTTCAGATACGCCTGCATGGTGGACAGCGCCGTGCTCCCCATGAGATCTACCCACCAGTCTATGCCGCGCTCGGGCATGTTGCTGCCAAGGCGGCCGCGCATGGTGCTGCGCACCCAGCTGCGCATGCCCTGATTCGCCATGTGATCGACCCAGCCTTTGGCCTTGGGCGGCAATATCGGCGTTGACGCCAGTGTCAGCGTCCTCACCAGATCGGGCCGTGTCGCGGCGAGCTTGATGACATTGATGCCGCCGCTCTTGCCGCCGATGACATGCACCGGCTCATCCGACAGATGACTGATGACGCGCACAAAGTCGTCGACAAAAAGCTCGGTCGTATATTCGAATCCGTCGGGAACAGCCCCCGACAGGCCGAATCCCCGCTGATCGATGCGTATCAGCCGGTAGTAGCGCGAGAGGTGCGGCATCCACGGCCGCCATGCCTCAGTATTTTCGTTGGCGCCATGTACTAAAAGCACGGTTTGCGGCCGCGCCCAAGGATCCGTGTAGTCGTCAACCTTGTAATGGAGTTTCAGGTCCGGCGGCAAATCAAGATACGGCATTGAGTTTCCCGTTGCATAAAAGGCATAAGCGCAGTAATCCGCGCTGCAATTTTCAGATCAGTTCTTGTCGTCGCTGAAAGCCGAATTCTTGTGCGCGCCATCGCAAAACGGCTTGTTCTGCGACAGGCCACACCGGCACAGCGAATAACGCGCAGCATCGGCCGGTGCCTTGGCGCATACCAGATCCGGCACGCCGGTCACGCCCAACGGACCGTTCTTTCTGATGTCGATGCGTGATTCACCAGCCTGTTGCGAGGTCGCCGCCGGTGACGCTGGTTTTCCACACTCGGACTTGAATTCCGTTTTCTTGTGCGAACCGTCACAGAACGGTTTGTTGGCCGAAGCGCCGCAACGGCAAAGGAATGCCGTGTCCTCAATCGCAATGGCTACGCCGCGCGAATTCAGAAACTGCTTTACCCCAGTGACTTTCAGCGGACCGTCGTTCAGGACTTCTATTGTTGCCATGGAAAACTCCTGTTGAGTTGGTTTGTGACCGCGATTTTACCCGCGATTGGATTGATCAAGTGGCAATCAAAACCTGCCCCAGATGACGCGAACAGCACTCAGCCGCTCACTTGACCTGCGGCGCCCTGCTGCAGCAACCTTAACATCGCGGCCGCTTTATCAAAGGTTTCCTGATACTCCGCATCGAGCGTTGAATCGGCAACGATGCCGCCGCCGGCCCAGAATAGTATGCTGCCGTTCGCATAAACCATGGTGCGTATCGCAATGTTGAGGTCCATATTGCCGTCGTAACCGACATAGCCGATCGCACCGCAATACACGCCGCGCCGGTGCGGTTCGAGTTCCTCGATGATCTGCATGGCGCGCAGTTTGGGCGCACCGGTAATTGAACCGCCGGGGAAACAGCCGCCCAGCAGATCCAGCGCATCGCGGTCGCGGCGCAACCTGCCGTTGACGGTGCTGACAAGATGATGCACGGTTGCGAAGCTCTCCACATCAAAAAGCTTGCTGACCTTGACCGAACCCAGTTCGCAGTTCTTGGACAGATCATTGCGCAGCAGATCGACAATCATGAGATTCTCGGCGCGGTCTTTGGCGCTCGCCTGCAGCGCGGCGATCTGCTCGGCGTCCAACCGCGGATGTCCGGCGCGGGGCCGCGTGCCCTTGATCGGCCGCGTTTCAACAACGCCGTCGCGCAGGGTAAGGAAACACTCGGGGGACGCCGAAAGTATGGCGCCGTACGGAAAGTTCAGATACGCAGAATAGGGCGCCGGGTTCATGATGCGCATCGCCTGATAAGCGAGCCATGCGTCCCCGGTCGCTGGCGCAGAAAAGCGTTGTGCAAGATTGATCTGGTAGCAGTCGCCTTCACGTATATATTTGATTACACTATTAAATTTTTCAGCGTACGCATCGCGCGACAAATTCGAATTGAGTGCTGCGGTAATATGAAACGGCAACCGGGCACGCGCCGCGGACGTGACGCTGAATCGCGTTTTCAGCTGCGCCCATTTTCGTTCGGTTTCAGGATCGCGCCCATGGCCTGACAGCCACGTGCGTCGTTCGACATGATCGACCACCACCGCCCAGTCATAAATGCCGATCGCCATTTCCGGCATTTTCTCGGCGTCTTCCGCCAGCACTGGCAGGAGCTCATAGCGACGCGCGAGGTCGTACGAAAAATATCCGATTGCGCCGCCACTGAATGGCAAGTCACCGTGCGCCGCAGGGTCGATCGCGAGATGACGACGCACCAGCGCGAGCGGATCCTCACGCGACAATTCCGACGTTGCCCCGCGCATCTCGGTCAGACTTGCGCGTGTCGTGAGCGTGATATACGGCTCGGCGCTGATGATGTCGTAGCGCGACTGCGCCAGATGATGGCGGCCGCTATCGAGGAATACCGCCCACGGCAGATCGGCAACCGACTCGAACAGCGCGGCGCTGTCTTCACGATAGGGCAACTCCGCGCGCAGTCTGGTCATCATTGCTTCATGACGCCCGTAAGATCGCTGAACGCGCTCAAATCGCTGTTGCGGTCGAAACAGCGGATCAGAAAACCACCACACTGCGTATCGACTTCCCGGCGTGCATCAGGTCAAAACCCTGATTGATGTCTTCCAGCTTCAGCTGGTGCGTGATCAGATCATCAATGTTGATCTTGCCATCCATGTACCAGTCGACTATCTTGGGCACATCGCGCCGCCCCTTGGCGCCGCCGAATGCCGTGCCTTTCCACACGCGGCCGGTGACGAGCTGAAATGGGCGCGTCTTTATCTCCTGCCCGGCGCCGGCCACACCTATGATCACCGACACGCCCCAACCCTTGTGACAGCATTCAAGCGCCTGGCGCATGACATCGACATTGCCTATGCACTCAAAACTGTAATCGGCGCCGCCCTTGGTAAGATTGACGAGATACGGCACGAGATCACCTTCCACTTCCTTGGGATTGACAAAGTGCGTCATGCCGAATTTTTCCGCCAAAGCCTTACGGGACGGATTGATGTCGACGCCGACGATCATGTGAGCGCCAGCCAGCCGTGCGCCCTGTATGACGTTAAGACCGATACCGCCCAAGCCGAATACGACGACGTTGGCGCCCGGCTCGACTTTGGCGGTATTGATCACCGCGCCTATGCCGGTGGTGACACCACAGCCGATATAACAAACCTTGTCGAAAGGCGCGTCCTCGCGAATCTTCGCCAGGGCGATCTCCGGCACAACGGTGTAGTTGGCAAATGTCGAGGTGCCCATGTAGTGCAGCAGCGGTTTGCCCCCAAGCGAAAAACGGCTGCTGCCATCGGGCATCAGGCCCTGCCCCTGCGTCACGCGAATTGCCTGGCACAGGTTGGTCTTGTCCGACACGCAATACTCGCATTCGCGGCACTCGGGCACATACAACGGTATTACGTGATCCCCCTTCCTGAGGCTCTTCACGCCCGCGCCCGTATCAACCACCACACCCGCGCCCTCGTGACCGAGTATGGCCGGGAACAGCCCCTCGGGATCAGCGCCCGACAGCGTGAATTCATCGGTGTGGCATATGCCGGTCGCCTTGATCTCGACCAGCACTTCTCCCGCGCGCGGCCCATCCAGATCGACGGATTCTATGGACAACGGCGCACCGGCGCGGTGTGCTACTGCGGCCCTGACCTTCATACTTGCCTCCAGGAATGATGTGGAACGACCGCTATGGTATCAAACGATCACGAAGAAACTTTGGCGCTGGAACTTCGTGCCGGCAAAAGCGGCCAGCGCGCGCGCACCTGATAAGTCGGACCTTTTGCGCCACGCACCGACTCGATGAGTGCGAAGTCGTTGACGTGCCAGTGAAAGGACACGGCCGCCAGGGCTGATGGCGGGCGCGCATTGCGCAGCAATGTCACGTGCGGGACGTAATTGTTGCCGCGGCTCTGCCGGTCAAAGGAGAAATCCGCCTG
>CANJQI010000241.1 GCA_947476215.1 Betaproteobacteria bacterium | reverse complement strand
GGTTCGACTGACGTTACTGCGCGTCTGGTTGCGCAAAAAGTTTCCGACAACGTGGGCCAGACGGTACTCGTCGAGAATCGTCCGGGTGCGAGCGGATCCATCGCAATAGAGCGGGTACTTGCGGCGCCCGCCGACGGCTACACGTTGATCATGATCTCTGCGTCCGCGACGGTGGAACCGGCGCTGCACACCAAACTGGCTTATGACCTGCAGCGCGATCTGGCGCCGATATCACTGGTTACGATAGGGCCGTACGTGCTCGTGGTCCACCCGTCAGTGCCGGCGCGCAATGTCAAGGAATTGATTGCGCTGGCGCGCTCGCGGCCCAACAGTCTGAGCTATGGCAGCGACGGGATCGGCAGTTCGTTGCATCTTGCCGGGGCGCTACTCACGTCGATGGCCAACGTGAAAATGACTCACGTGCCGTACAAGGGCGGCGCAGACAACGCGATTGCCAATGCGAGTGGTCAGATCGACGCGAGCTTTCCGAGCGTCGCATCGGCGCTCCCTTACCTGGCGTCCGCGAAAATTCGGCCGCTGGCGGTAACTCATACCAGGCGCAGCTCGTTGTTGCCGGCGGTGCCGACGATCGACGAGTCCGGATTGCCAGGATACGACCGCCTGGGCTGGTATGGTTTGCTCGCGCCGGCACGCGTGCCGCAGGATATCGTTACGCGCATGAGTTCGATTATCGACAAGGCGGTCAACACAGCTCAAATGAAGGATTTGCTGAAAAGACAGGGCCTGGAAGCGCAAACCACCACGCCGGAAAAATTTGCCGAATTCATCGCCACTGAGCTCGCACGCAACGCCAAGCTGGTCAAGGTAGCCGGATTGGTCAGCGATTAGACACCTTTTCAACTCCTGGAAGGTAACTTCATAGATGGACAAGACCACCGAAAAATTCGCCGCTTATGCGTCGGCGTTGTCGTATGCGGATTTGACACCCGGCGCCATACACGCCGCCAAGCGCTCGGTTGTGGACTCGATAGGCTGTGCGTTCGGCGCGTTCAACGCTCCACCCGTAGCGGCTTTGCGTGTCATGGCATCAGAAGTCACCGCGACGCGGCCCGCCACCTTGATCGGCACTGCGGTCAGAAGCTCGCCCGAGATGGCGGGGTTCGCGAATTCCGTGATGATCCGCTATCTTGATTTCAGTGACGATTATTTCGGCGGAACAGGCAAACAGGCGGGTCCACATCCCAGCGACAATATAGGCACCCTGCTGGCGTTGACCGAATCGAACGGCGCAAGCGGCAAGGCTGCAATTCTGGGCATCGCTCTGGCCTACGAAGCGTGCGGCCACCTTGTGGATCATACCGTTCTTCACCCACAGGGATGGGACTACACGGTGATGCACGCGGTCGGCACGGCATTGGGCGCGGGCAAGATACTGGGGCTCAGCCGCGAGCAATTCGCCAACGCTCTTGGGCTGGCGGTAGTTGCCAACATTTCTTTATGGCAGACACGCCTAGGCGACCTTTCGGAATGGAAGGCAATGGCGGGTCCGAACGGAAGCCGCAACGGTCTTTTTGCGGCGACGCTTGCCAAGCATGGCATCACCGGGCCGTCCGATGCTTTCGAAGGCAAAGCGGGATTCATGAAGCAACTCAACTGCCCGTTTGAGCTGGGTGAGTTGGGAGGCGGAAATACCCGCTTCAAGATCGAGAACACATTCTTCAAGTCCATGGCGGTCATGTATTCCGCCCAGTTGCCGGCATGGACTGCACTGCAACTGCGCAAACAAGTCAGGGTCGAGGATATCGAATCTGTGGTCGTCTACCTCTACGGCTATGCGTTGACGACAGGCGCGTACACCGCCGAGCGGCAGAATCCCCAAACCCGCGAGACCGCAGATCACAGTTCGCCGTATCTGATTGCCGCGGCGTTGGTCGACGGCGAAATTAATGCCGCCACGCTGACTCCACAGCGCTTTCGCGACCCGACGATACTGGCCCTCGCCAGGAAAATTTCGGCGCAGGAAGACAAGAATTACTCAGCCGCCTATCCTGAGGCGTTCAATTGCCGGCTGGAAGCGACTTTGAAGTCTGGCGCCGTGGTTGTCGTTCATCAGGCCAACCCGAAGGGCCATCCGGCGAACCCCATGAGCGATAGCGAAATCGAAGCCAAGTTTCTCGAACAGGCAGGCAGTCTGCTGTCAGCACAGCAATCGCGCGACCTGCTGGACAGCCTGTGGAATCTTGACAAGCTCGACAGTCTTGATCATCTCTTTGTGCAGATGAGAGTGCCGGCGTAAGGGGCAACGCCGAAGACGATCGTGGCGCATCGAAGGCCGTTTTCCACGCAACAGGGAATTTTTCAGCAAACACCGCGCGATTCACGGCGTGTCGGGCCGGCGATATGGCCGCTGACAGTCAAAACAGGCATTAAATTCCCTATTCACCAGAGATGGGATCGGCATCGATGACAGGCGCCATCGCCCTTGCGATGGCCAATAACCTCGCATCTGACATGCGTGATCCTACCAACTGCACACCAACGGGCAAGCGGGTCGGTCCGCGCCCGACGGGAACAGCCACGCAAGGCACGTGCAGCAAAGTCCACATCCGGTTAAAGATCGAATCGCCGGTGCCATGAAGTCCCGCCGGCGCCTCTCCGGGCGCGCCGGGTGTCAAAACGACGTCCAGCGAAGAGCCGAACAGTGCATCAAATACCGGACGACAGGCGTCCGCTAGCGCATAACTCTGCAGCAGTTCCGCATCAGAAATGTTCAAGGCATTCTCGACTTTGGCTTGCAAATCCTCCGCCAGCATATCATGCGCATTCAGGTATTCAGGAAGAAACGATGCGCCGCCTTCGCGGTGGGATATGGCAGCATGGGCCTCGATCAGCCGGTTAAAATGCTCCGGTAGAACCAACTCATCGATCAGCGCACCTTCGGCCGACAGGCGCTTCGCGGCGGCGTCCAAGGCTGTGGCGCCAGCGGGCTCGATCTTTGACCAGACCGGGCTGCGACACAACCCTACGCGCAAGCCACGCACTGCTATCGTCTGGCGGAAGTCGGGTATTCTGAATGCGGCGGCCATCAGCGCAAGGTCTTCAGCACAGCGGCCGTACCATCCTACGGTGTCCAATGTGACAGAAGACATGCGCACGCCTTCGCGGCTCACGACGTTCCACGAGGGCTTCATGCCATAGATGCCGTTGAACGCGGCTGGCCGTATCAGCGAGCCGCCCGTCTGGGTGCCGAATGCAAGCGGCACCATGAAATCGGCTACCGCGGCGCCGGAACCGGACGAAGAACCCCCCGGTGTATGCGCGAAGTTAAAGGGATTCCGGGTCAGGGCCTTGCGCCCGCTCGAGGCAAACTCAACCGTATCGGTCTTACCCAGTACCAGTGCGCCGCTGCCGCGCGCCACCGCTACACAGGCAGCGTCCCGCCCGACGCGCATGGACGCATAGATGGGTGAATTCTGCGTTGTCGGAAAATCCGCCGTGTCGATAACGTCTTTGACACCCAGGGGAAGACCATGCAGCACACCCCGGGGGGATGACTTGTCCAGTTCGCGCGCATTGCGGATTGCAAGCTCAGGATCCACGTGCAGCCACGCCCGCACCTCGCCGTCGCGCATCTGGATGCGGCCCAGACAGGAACGCACCAGTTCCTCACAGGAAAGCTTGCGCTCTTTGATCAGGCCGGCGGCCGCCGAAGCAGTGAGTTGGCAGGGTTGCATTGGGGAATTATAGTCTGGTGATCACCGTTACTGGCGAGGAATACCGGGTGACCTCATTTACCTGTTACGTTGTGGGCGCGCGGATGTCGCCTCAGGGCGTAACTCTGGCCGGCAGGGTTGTCAGCGACGATTGATTGCGACTGGAATTCGCCGCCGCCCGAACCGCCCTTCAAACACTTCAAATTCGCCGGCGATGGTGGTCGCGCAACGCGGGCATTTCGACTCCGGCGTGACTTCATACGCATTGATCTGATGCCAGTCGCGGACGACGAGCGCCGCGTGGCATTGCGGGCAGTAGGTGGTGCCGCCTTCAGTATCATGAATGTTGCCGGTATAGACGTAATGCAATCCTGCGTCCTGCGCTATCCTGCGCGCGCGGTGCAGTGTTTCGGCTGGCGTGCGCGGCAGGTCGTTCATCTTGAAATCGGGATGAAACGCGGTTAAGTGCAGCGGCACGTCGGGTCCCAGTTCCTTCATGATCCATGCGCACATGGCGGTGATTTCTTCAACTGAATCGTTCTTGCCCGGGATCAGCAGGGTCGTGATCTCGACCCACACGGCGGTTTCGCGCTCGAGATAAACCAGCGTGTCGAGCACCGGTTGCAAATGGGCGCCGCACAGCTTGAAGTAGAAATCGTCGGTGAACGCCTTGAGGTCGACGTTTGCAGCGTCCATCTTCGCGTAAAACTCACGCCGTGGCGCGTCGTGCATATAGCCGGCGGTGACCGCCACGGTCTTGACGCCGTGTGCGTGGCACGCATCCGCGACGTCCATCGCGTATTCGGCGAAAATCACGGGGTCGTTATAGGTGAAGGCGACGCTTTTGCATTTGCCGTTGACTGCGGTCTGCGCAATCGCTTCGGGCGATGCCTGGTCGGCGAGCCGGTCCATGTTTTTGGATTTGCTGATGTCCCAGTTCTGGCAGAACTTGCAGGCGAGGTTGCAACCGGCGGTGCCGAACGACAATACACTCGATCCGGGATAGAAATGCTTGAGCGGTTTTTTCTCGATCGGGTCGATGCAGAATCCGGATGAACGCCCGTACGTGGTCAGCAGCATTTGATCGCGGGTTTCGCCTTCTCCCCGCTGGCGCACAAAACATGCGCCGCGCTGGCCTTCGTGCAGACGGCAGTCGCGCGGGCACAGGTCGCACTGCATGCGGCCGTCACTGAGCAGGTGCCACCAGCGGCCCGGATAGTCCATGATCAGGTCATTCGCGCCACTTGCTGACCGTGTAACGCGATATTTTCACGGCAGGATCCCAGAAGGTGGGCGGCAGCCCTGCCTTGTATTTCAGATGACCCAGAAACAGGTGCGGATCGCTGAACTCCTCCCACACCTGCGGCAGGAACGTGCTGCGGTGGTGGCCGTATACGAATACCACGCCGTCGATATTGGCACGCAACTGGCTGAGCGCGTCGTTCTCATCGAGCACGGTCAGCGCTTCAAGGGGCGACAGCACCGACACCTCGACGTTGATCGCTTCGAATTCCGTTTGTGTGAGTGGCTTGAAACGCGGGTCAGTGAACGCGGCGGCCATGGCATTGGCCTTGACGTCTTCGCCCAGCGTGCGATGCGCCTGCAGCGTGCCTATGCAACCGCGCAGGTTGTTGTGGAGCTTCAGGGTCACGAAACTCGCGCCGGTGATGCTTAGCCATCCTTCGTGGACTGCGGTGAGCGATCCGGCGCCGAGTCGCGCAGCGATCGCAGAGCGTGCCAGCGGCAGCAGGACGTCGCCGGCGCTTTCGGGTAACTGAGCCATTGCGGGACTGGACACGGTACTGCTGGCTGCGATATCAGTGGGCATGCGGCGCCTCGTAGAATGCAAATGAAGCATAGCCGACGACGCGATTGCGGTCGCCGGCGGTGTCGCCGGAGTTGCGCAGATCCAGCAGCTCCGGCTGCAGGCCGCGCCGACGTGCGAGGCAGGTCAGTCCGTTGACCGGTGTGCCGCCGCACGCCTGCGTATGCGAGATATCGCTGCGCAGATCGAGTATCGCCTGCGCGGTGGCACGGTCTATCGCCTGTGCTTCGTTGTAACTGAGGAAATGCGACATGTCGGAACTCACCACGATCAGCGTTTCCGCGCCGCCCCACAGGACGTCCAGCACCTGAGCGACTTCGTCCGCACTTGCGTTACCGACCGCCAGCGGTACCAGCGAAAAATCCCCCAGCACGGCTTGCAAAAACGGCAGATGGACTTCCAGCGAATGTTCCTGTGCATGCGCGGCGGCGCTGACGCAAATCTGCGGTAGTTGCGCGATCAGGGCCACCGCTTCGCTATCGATATTGATGGTTCCTAGAGGTGTGGCCATGGCGCTGACGCCGGGCAGCGCAAGTCCACGGAACGGTACGCGATGCACGGGGCCCAGCAGCACGACGCGGCTGACACGACCGCGCATGGTCTTGAGCCGCGCATAAATGGTCGCCGCTATCGGTCCTGAATAGATATAGCCCGCGTGTGGCGCGATGATCGCCTTGGGCACGGGCTTGCCGATCGCCGCTGACTCCGCGGCGGCCAGCAGGGTGCCGACATCGCGCGCGAGCTCCGGCGCCTGCGCCGAATAAAATGATCCTGCAACTGCGGGAGGACGCACCGTATTCATGAGAACCTCACTATACGTTCGTTATGGAGGCAAGGAGCACAAACTCAAACCTGCAGCGTTTTATTATAGCCTTCATCACCGTCATGACGCGCGCATCCCGATAGGGTATTAGCGAAAGTTACGCCGCTCGCGCCTGTTACAATCATCGCTGACGGCCATCATTTTTCGCCCATGTCCAAAATCTTTGCACTGATCCCCGCCGCCGGCACTGGTTCGCGCATGGGGGCCGAAATTCCCAAGCAATATCTGCCGCTGGCCGGCAAGCCGCTGCTCTACCATGCGTTGCACTCTCTGTGCCGGCACGCCGCAGTGGAAAGGGTCTTTGTTGTGCTCACGCCGGGAGACACCTGTTTCGCGGCCGGCGACTGGCAACCGTTTACGTCCCGGGTGGAGCCGTTGTATTGCGGTGGAAACACCCGCGCTGCCAGTGTTTTCAACGGATTGATGGCGGCGAACGATGAAATTGACGACGCCGACTGGGTGCTGGTGCACGACGCGGTGCGGCCATGTCTTTCGATCGAATTGCTGGATCGATTGATAGAGAGCGTGCGTGGCGAAGAGACCGGCGGTTTGCTGGCGCTGCCCGTGGTTGATACGCTCAAGCGCGGCGATGGCGATTCCTACGTCGTGCGTACCGAGGTACGCGACAACCTGTGGCAGGCGCAGACGCCGCAGATGTTCCGTTATCGGCTGTTGCTAGAAGCGTTGCATGCCACCGACCCGGCGCTCGCTACCGACGAGGCGCGCGCGATTGAACAACTGGGTCTGCAGCCCAAGCTGGTGCGGGGCGATGCACGAAATTTGAAGGTGACCTATCCGCAAGATCTAAAGCTGGCGGAGTTAATACTGAAAAGCTTGGGTTAATAAAAAATGAGAATCGGCCAAGGATTTGACACGCACGCGCTGAAGGCGGGGCGCC
>CANJQI010000240.1 GCA_947476215.1 Betaproteobacteria bacterium | reverse complement strand
TGCTCGACACCGCGGAACGAAAGCAGGTGCTCATCGAGTGGAACGACACCGCCACGGACTACGCGCGCGAATCCTGCGTGCATCAATTGTTCGAGGCGCAGGTGGAGCGCACCCCGGATGCCATCGCCTTGCGCTTTGGCTCGATAGACATTAGCTATGCCGACCTCAACGCCGAGGCTAATCGCCTGGCCCGTTGGTTGCGCGCGCAGGGAGTGGGGCCCGAGGTTGTGGTCGGACTATGCGCCGAGCGTTCGCCGGAGGTGGTGATCGGCCTGATCTCGATTCTGAAGGCCGGTGGCGCTTACCTGCCGATAGATCCAGACTATCCCGCCGCGCGGATTGGCTTCATGATCGAGGATGCCGGGATTGCCTTGCTGCTTACGCAAGTGGCGCTGCAATCTCGCTTGAATTTGCCCGCTGGTGTGCAAGCGGTGTGTATGGATACGCAGCGTGATCTGTATGCCAACGAGGCAATCGCTAATCTGGATAAGTTCACGACCCCGGCCAATCTCGCCTATCTGATCTATACCTCAGGCACCACCGGCAAGCCTAAGGGGGCCATGATTACGCACCGTGGCCTGGTCAACTATCTTTGTTGGGCGGTGCGTCGCTATGAGGTGGAGCAGGGTCAGGGCTCGCCCCTGCATTCCTCGATCAGCTTTGATGCCACCATCACCAGCCTGTTCGCGCCTTTGATCGCCGGCCGGTGCTTGACGCTGCTGCCAGTAGGCGGGCAGGAGATCGATCACATCCGCGCTGCGCTGCAGTCGGGACAGAACTGGAGTCTGGTCAAGTTCACGCCGGCGCACCTGGAATTGATTAACGCAATGATTCCCGCGGAGCAACTCGCCGGGCTTGCGCGCTTTTTGGTGCTGGGCGGTGAGGCATTGCTGGATCGCCATGTGGCGCCTTGGCGCGAACACGCCCCGGACACCCGGCTCATCAACGAATATGGTCCCACAGAAACCGTGGTTGGCTGTTGCGTGCATGAAGTTAATGCCGGGGACCTGGCGTTGCAAGGCAAGCTATCGGGTTCGGTGCCCATCGGACGCCCTATTGCTAATACGCAAGTTTATGTGCTGGATGCAAACCTTCAGCCGGTGCCCATCGGCGTCAAGGGCGAGTTGTATATCGGCGGCGATGGGGTGGCGCGCGGCTATCACCGTCGGCCGGAATTGACCGCCGAGCGGTTTGTGGATATCGATGAAACCGGCTTGATGCCCGGCATATCCTTGCAGGGGCGCGGGACACGCCTTTATCGCAGCGGCGATATTGTTCGCTATTTGGAGGATGGCACGCTTGTCTATCTGGGCCGCATCGACAACCAGATCAAGCTGCGCGGGTTTCGCGTCGAGTTGGGAGAGATAGAAAGTGTGCTTGCGAGTCAGCCGGGGGTAGGCGAAGCAGTGGTGCTTGCGCATCGCCGCTCGGATCAGGATGTGCGATTGATCGCATACGTGAGTGCTGAGTCCGGTGCGTCGCTGGATGAGCGGGTGTTGCGCCGCTGCGTGGCCGAGGTCCTGCCAGAACATATGCTGCCGGGGGTGATCATGGTGCTGGATGCATTGCCCTTGACGGCCAGTGGCAAGGTCGATCGCGCGGCACTGCCGCTGCCCGAGAGCACGCGCAGGCAGTTGGATGCAGCGTTTGTCGATCCGGCCAGCGATGCCGAAAAACGCATTGCCGCCGTCTGGAGCGAGTTGTTGCAGATCGATCGCGTAGGGGTGGGCGACAATTTCTTCGATCTTGGTGGTCATTCGCTGTTGGTGCTGCCTATGCGCGAGCGACTGCAGTCGATGTTCGGGCGACCGGTGTCGCCGGTGGACATTTTTCGCTTTCCCAGCGTCGCGGCTCAAGCGCAATTTTTGACGCAGACGGACGATACACCCAAGCACGATCCGAACGACACGCATGAACTGGCCCAACGGCGACGCGCGGTTTTCCGGCAAAAACGAGAGCAAAGGCGAAATCTTGTCTGATACGGTCGGTATACCAGCGAATCCTGAGGAGGGGGCATCCGCCGAGCCCATCGATGCTGTGGCGATTGTCGGCATGGCATTGCGAGTGCCCGGTGCATTGAGTCTCGATGCATTCTGGAGAAATCTGCGCGAGGGTGTCGAATCGACGAGTTTTTTCACTGATGAACAATTGCGCGCTGCGGGCGTCCCTGAAACGAGCCTGCGCGATCCCTCCTATGTCAAAGCCTTCGGCGTGCTGGAAGGCGCCGATCTTTTCGACGCGGATTTTTTCGAGATGCCTCCGCGCGAGGCGGAGATACTGGATCCTCAGCATCGACAACTGCTGGAATGCGCCTGGGAATCACTCGAACATGCGGGCTATGCGCCGGGATCCGCCAGTATCGGCGCGGCGGGCAGGGTTGGCGTATTGGCCGGCGTCGGGCTTAACAGCTACCTCATGCAAAATTTACTGGGCCGAGGCGATCTCATCCAGACCTTGGGGGGCTGGCAGATCAGTTTGGGCAACGATAAGGATTTCGCCGCCACGCGGGTGGCCTATAAGCTTGATTTGCGCGGCGCGGCGCTCAACGTAAGTACTGCCTGTTCGACATCGCTGGTTGCTGTTGCGATGGGCTGTCAGAGCTTGTTGTCTTATCAGTGCGACATGGTATTGGCCGGAGGCTGCTCGATACATCTGCCGCAGGACCAGGGCTATTGGCATCATCCGGGCGGAACTCTGTCCCCGGATGGCCACTGTCGAGCCTTCGATGCCAAGGCGCAGGGGACTCTGGATGGCAACGGCGTGGCCATGGTGGTGCTGCGTCGCCTGGAGGATGCGAAGAAAGATGGCGATAGCATATATGCGGTCATTCGCGGCTTTGCCATTAACAACGACGGCGCCCTCAAGGTGGGCTATACCGCGCCCAGTGTCGAGGGGCAGTCCTCTGTTATCCGCGAGGCTCAGGCGATGGCGGGGGTCGATGCCGACACCATTGGCTATGTTGAAACTCACGGCACCGGCACCGATTTGGGAGATTTGGTGGAGATTGCCGCCCTCAGCGATGCGTTTCGCGGCGCGGGCGTGAGTTCGATGCAACAATGCGCCCTGGGCTCGGTAAAAACCAATCTGGGGCATCTCGATACGGCGGCCGGCGCCGTGAGTTTGATCAAAACAGTGATGGGTCTGCGTCATGCGCGGATTCCGCCGACCTTGCATTTCAGTACGCCCAACCCAAAGTTGAATCTCGAACGCAGCCCGTTTTACGTTAATGCGGCGTTGCGCGACTGGCCACGTCTCAAAGGTGCGCCGCGGCGGGCAGGCGTCAGTTCTTTTGGCATCGGCGGCACCAATGCCCACCTGGTGCTGGAGGAAGCCACGAGCGAAGCGGCTTGCACCCCCGCGCGGGCATGGCACTTGCTGCCTGTTTCAGCGCGTAGCCCTGCCGCATTGAGACAGAATGGCCTGCGTCTTGCCGAGCATTTGAGCAAGCATGGCGATGCGCCGCTCGCCGATGCAGCCTACACGCTGCAACTTGGACGGCGCGCCTTTTCGCATCGAAAAATTATTCTGGCGCGCGATCAGGGCGAGGCTATTGCCGCGCTGCAAGCCGATAGGGGTGAACGGGTATTTGCCGGTATCGTGCCTGAACATCGGCGCTCGATGGTGTTCCTGTTTCCCGGACAGGACGCCTGGTATGCCGGCATGGGGCAAACACTGTATCGGGATGAGGCTTTATTCCGCGCGGAGGTGGATCGCTGCGCCGAGAGTGTGCGCCGCCTGCACGGGGTCGATCTGAAGGCACGAATGTTTCCATCCGTGGGTATCAATGCACCGGCATCCGCGATTGATCCGTTGCCCCTGTTTGTTCTTGAGTATGCATTGGCTCGTTTCTGGATGGCATTGGGCGTGCAGCCGCGTGCCATGTTGGGTTACAGCCTGGGGGAGTACGTGTGTGCATGCCTTGCCGGTGTGCTGAGCTTGGACGACGCCCTGTCTCTGGCCATCGCAGGCGGGCGTTTGCTTTCCCTGGTCGAACCGGGGCACTTGCTCGCGGTGTCTTTGCCCGAGAGTGATCTTCGCCCACTTATCGGTCCGGGGCTGGGCATTGCCATGATCAGTGCGCCGCGTCAGTGTGTGGTCGGTGGCCGTCCCGAAGCCGTGGTGAAGCTGAAACAGGCGCTGACCGCCATGGGGGCCTCGTTTGTCGTCATTCCCTTGGGCCTGCCGTTTCACACAGAATTCATGGCGCCGTTTCTCGCCCCTTATCGCGCCGAGTTGCGCAAAGTGCGTTTCAGTCCTCCCAAAATTCCTTACATTTCGTGCGTTACCGGCGATTGGATACGTGCAGAGGAGGCCGCCGACCCGGAGCACTACCTGCGCTTGGCCAGCGAGACGGTTCGACTGACGCAGGGGTTTGAGAAAATATTTTCCGGGCCTGACGCGCTGCTGCTGGAAGTGGGTCCCAGTCAGGTTCTATCCAGTTTTGCGCTGTTGCAAAAGGGGCGTCCCGCGACTCTTGATGTGCTCGCCAGTCTGCGCGACCCTCGTGCCGGGCAAGGGGCCATCGAGGGCGACCTTCCTGCGCTGCTCACGGCAATCGCCCGAGTCTGGGCGGCCGGCGTAGCGATCGACTGGGCGGAGTACTACCGCTATGAACGTCGCCAACGCGTGCCCCTGCCCACCTACGCATTCGAACACCGGCGCTATTGGATCGAAGCCCTGCCAGCTCAGCAGTTGTTGGTGGCGAACAATGAAATTGTTGGCAAGCAGGCGAATCCGAATAAATGGTTTTACCGCCCTACCTGGCGGGAGGCGCCGCCGCTGGCGAAGGCAGGTCTGAATGGAAAATGGCTTGTGGTTGGCGCATGCGCCGGACTGGGGCCGTCCCTGCTTAATGCATTGAGCGCGGCTGGGGCCGAAGTTACGTTTTCCGAGGTGAAAAAGGCGGGCGCCGCGGTTCTTATCCACGCCGAGGATTCGGTATCTGAATTGGATTGCGCCAGCGCGGCGAGCTGGGACTTGATGTTTAACGCTCTGGAACCAGCAGGCAAGCCATTCGATCATATCGTTTATATGGGTCTGCTCGATTGCGCGGTCGATTGCCCGGATGAAACATCGCTTGACGCGGGATTTTATTCACTGCTCGCTTTGGGCCAGTCCCTGGGCCGGCGCGTGTTCTCAGAATCGGTAACCATCACCGTGATCTCCGAGGGTATTTTTCCGGTGGGTGATGCGGTTCTGGCGCCGGCAAAGGCCGCCGTTCTAGGGCCGCTTCACGTTTTGCCTCAGGAATATCCCAATCTGCGCTGCCGCATTATCGACGTGAGCGTGCCTGACTTGACTTGGCAGCGTGAGCGCCTGCTGGATTCTTTAGTCGCCGAATGTGGTGGTGATACACGCGCTATTGCGTTGCGTTCGGGACTGCGCTGGCTGGAGAGGTTCGAATCGTATCCGCTGTCCGGCTCGAATGACAGCGCCACAACGTTGTCAGCCGGAGGGACATTCAAAGCCAATGGTCTCTACCTGATCACGGGTGGCCTTGGCAACATCGGACTTGCGCTCGCCAAGCTTATTGCACAATCGGCCGAGGGTGTGCATCTGGTGCTTACCACGCGGCAAGCCTTGCAAACGCAAGAGCGGCTTTTGCAGGTTCGGGCGCTGGAATCCTTGGGTGCCAAGGTGCGGGTGGCATGCGTCGACGTCTGCGACGAACAAGCGATGGCGGCCCTGATCGCCGACATTGAACACAGTATTGGACCGCTAAAGGGTGTCATTCATGCGGCCGGAATCGTCGGGCAGGATTCGTTTGCCACAGTGGGGCAGAGCACTCGTGCATTCTGTGAAGCTCAGTTCAATCCCAAACTTTTCGGCGCACGTGTACTGGAAAAGGTGCTCGCCCTGCGCGCGTTGGATTTCTGCGTGCTTTGCTCCTCGTTATCGCCGGTGCTGGGTGGGCTGGGGTTTGCCGCCTATGCCGCTGCCAACGCCTGCCTGGATTCCATGGCCGTCGATCATAATCGACGCTATCCGACGCGCTGGGTCAGCGTCAATTGGGAAGGTTGGCGTTTTGAAGAGCAGCCGGATGGCAATCAGATTGGTGCGGCTCAGGTGGAGCTGGGCTTGTTGCCCTTCGAAGGAAGTAATGCGTTTGCGCGTATTCTGGAGATGCCGCCTATGGATCGGATGGTTCTCTCGACCGGGGATCTTGAGCATAGACTTCGGCAATGGGTGGAAATGGAGTCGCCGTCCGCCCAGATGACAGCAACAGCGAGGCACGCCCGCCCGGCGATGCTGGGCGCTTACGTGAAACCCTACGGGCCGATCGAGACACAAGTCGCCGAATTATGGGAGCGCTTGCTCGGGATAGAAGGTATCGGTGCCCAGGACAGTTTTTTTGAGCTGGGCGGCAATTCCTTGTCGCTGACGCAATTGCTGGCGCAAATCCGAAAATGCTTTCAACTGGAGCTTTCCCTGGCTGCATTATTCGAGCGTCCCACCATCGCGGACATTGCGCTGTTGATAGAGTCAAGCCGCGCGCTTGTGCAATCGCCCCGGCTGGATGGGGAGCGGGAAGAGGGGGTGGTGCTGTAAAGGGGGGGGCTGTAATAATCCATGCCACGATTCATGGGCGTGCCCCGGCGGAGCAGCAAGCCCTGATGTGTTCCGCGGAAAAGGCCCGATACTTGCGATTTTCGTAGACCCATCAAACCTTGGATCGTCCCGACCTCTCACCGCGCCTATCTGAGGACGAAAATTTCCCGTATGGCCAAAAGTTTATACAATAACCAGATCGAATATGAGTTCGACGAGGCAAAAGATGCAAGTAATCACAAAAAGCATAGCGTGCACAACGGATGCTGAGGGCTTTGAATGGGAATCGGCTGTGGTTCGTGAGGACACGCGAAAGCAGTATTCGGAACCTCGCTGGTATCTTCTGCACCGCCAGTACCTAGACCTCCAACTCGCTCAAGCGGCGTTGAGGCACCGCTTCCTGTGGGGCGTAGCGCCAAAAGCTCCTGACTGCGGCCGCGGCATTTGCCCGCAAAAACCGTCTCAAACCCCGTTTAGCTCAAAACCTCCTGACTTTTCCGGGCTTAGTACGGCGGCGTTGGCTGCCTGATACGGTCCGGTCTATCTCGCAGACTAGCCTCTCGCCCCCGCGAATCTTCAAGACCTCTCGATCGAAACTGTAGGGCGAAACGCTAAATCCGCGCGTTTAGGTCTATCAGCACGGAATTTGAGGTCGAGAGCGATTCGCGGTGGACTGCGCCCACCGCCACGCTCAGACGAGTTGGGCCAGTTGCCCGGGTTCCAGATGACACCATTGGCCCATGGGC
>CANJQI010000239.1 GCA_947476215.1 Betaproteobacteria bacterium | reverse complement strand
GGCGGAGAACATGGCTTCCGAGCAGAGCGCCCGTATGGTTGCGATGAAGTCGGCATCGGACAACGCCAAGACTCTGATCGACGAACTTCAGTTGACTTACAACAAGGCGCGCCAGGCATCGATAACCAAGGAGCTTTCGGAGATCGTCGGCGGCGCGGCAGCCGTAGGCTGAGCAACGTCGTATCAGGCAAGCATCAATGGCTGGTCCGGCCAGCCATGTGAAAAGAATTTAACGAATTGAGAAGAAAGGAAACACCATGAGTGCTGTGTTGAGTGAGGGAAAGATCGTCCAGTGCATAGGCGCTGTGGTCGATATTCAGTTCCCGCGCGAAGCAATGCCGAGAGTGTATGACGCATTGACGCTGACTGATGATACGTCCAAGTTTGCCGAGAAGGGCCTGACGTTCGAGGTCCAGCAACAACTCGGTGACGGCGTCGTGCGCACGATCGCCATGGGATCCTCGGATGGACTGCGCCGCGGCATGTCGGTCAAGGGCACCGGCAAAGGCATCAGCGTGCCGGTAGGTCAGGCCACACTGGGCCGCATCATGGATGTGCTCGGCCGTCCCATAGACGATGCGGGCCCTATTCCCACCGATGAACGCCGCGAGATACACCAGTCTGCGCCCAAGTTCGACGAGCTGTCGCCGTCCGTGGAATTGCTCGAAACGGGTATCAAGGTTATCGACCTGGTATCGCCGTTTGCCAAGGGCGGAAAAGTCGGCCTGTTTGGCGGCGCCGGTGTCGGCAAGACCGTCAACATGTTGGAACTCATCAACAACATCGCAACCCAGCACAGCGGCTTGTCGGTATTCGCCGGCGTCGGTGAGCGCACTCGCGAGGGCAATGACTTCTACCATGAGATGGCGGAAGCCGGCGTCATCAAGCTCGATAACATCAGCGAATCGAAAGTTGCGATGGTGTTTGGACAGATGAATGAGCCGCCCGGAAACCGCCTGCGTGTTGCGCTGACGGGCTTGACCATGGCCGAGAAATTCCGAGACGAAGGCCGCGACATACTGTTTTTTGTCGACAACATTTATCGTTTCACGCTGGCCGGCACGGAAGTGTCCGCGCTGCTCGGACGTATGCCATCGGCGGTCGGCTATCAGCCGACATTGGCCGAGGAAATGGGCCGTCTACAGGAACGCATCACGTCAACCAAGGTCGGTTCCATTACGTCGATACAGGCCGTCTACGTGCCTGCGGATGACTTGACCGATCCGAGCCCCGCGACCACCTTCCTGCATCTGGACTCGACCGTCGTGTTGTCGCGCGATATTGCGTCGCTCGGTATCTATCCTGCCGTGGACCCGCTTGATTCGACGTCACGTCAGCTCGATCCGCTGGTGGTTGGTGAAGAACATTACAGTGTCGCACGCGCCGTGCAGCAGACGCTGCAGCGCTATAAGGAATTGCGCGACATCATCGCCATTTTGGGCATGGACGAACTATCGCCGGAAGACAAACTGGCCGTGACACGCGCGCGCAAGATACAACGCTTTCTGTCGCAACCGTTCCACGTCGCCGAAGTGTTTACCGGCAGCCCGGGCAAGTATGTTTCGCTCAAGGACACCATCAAGGGCTTCAAAGGCATTGTGAACGGCGATTACGACTCGCTGCCCGAGCAGGCGTTTTATATGGTTGGTACCATCGAAGAAGCCGTGGAAAAGGCGAAAACGCTGCAGTAAGCGGGCACTCACATATGGCTAACACCCTGAAAGTCGACGTAGTAAGCGCGGAATCGCTGATATTTTCGGGCGAAGCGGAGTTCGTGGCATTGCCCGGCGAAGCGGGCGAGCTCGGTATCTACCCGCGCCATGCACCGTTGCTGACCCGCATCAAGCCCGGCGCGGTGCGCATCATGCGTCCCGACGGCGAAGAGGAACTGGTGTTTGTCGCCGGCGGCATACTCGAGGTTCAGCCGTCCGGCGTGACCGTTCTCGCCGATACGGCAATTCGTGGCCACGATATCGACGAGGCCAAGGCACTGGAAGCCCAGCAACGCGCCAAGGAAGCCATGGCAAACGCCAAGAGCGATATGGATTTCGCCAAGGCGCAGTCCGAATTCGCGACCATGGCGGCGCAAATCGCCGCAGTTCGCAAATTGCGACCCAAGAAGTAACTGCAACAGTCGCGGGGAAAAGGCAGCCTAGGCTGCCTTTTTTTTGTGCGGTGGCGGCACGCATTGGTTAGACTTCCAGCATCATGGCCTCAACAGCTACGAATGCAACGCGACCGTACGATCTATTGATTATCGGCGGCGGTATCAATGGTAGTGGAATAGCACGCGACGCCGCCGGGCGGGGGCTGCGTATCATCCTGGTTGAAAAAAACGATCTCGGCTCCGCAACTTCATCATCCAGCAGCAAACTGATACACGGCGGCCTGCGTTACCTCGAACAATACGAGTTCCGTCTCGTCGCGGAAGCACTAAGCGAACGCGAAGTCCTGCTCAATAACGCGCCCCATCTGGTTGTGCCGCTGCGTTTCGTCATGCCGCACGTGCCCGAACTCCGGCCACGGTGGATGATACGCACAGGGTTGTTTCTGTACGACCATCTGGGCAAACGCGCCTTTGCCGCCGGCGGCGGCAGTAACGCATTGCCCGGCTCGCATGGTGTCGACTTGCGGGTTTTGCCTTACAACTCCGGCCTCAAAACGACGTTGACCAACGGATTCATTTATTCGGATTGCCGGGTCGACGATGCGCGCCTCGTGCTCGCCAACGCGCTTAGCGCGCGTGAACTCGGCGCCGAAGTTCATACCCGTACCGAGGGCATCAGGGCAAAGCGTGAAAATGACTCCTGGCAGGTCGTCCTGCGATCCGCTGGCGGAAAAGAACGTACCATAACCGCCCGAGGCATCGTCAATGCCGCGGGACCATGGGTCAAAAAAGTACTGAACGATACGCTGCATCAGGCAAGTCAAGACAATGTGCGCTTGGTCAAGGGCAGCCATATCGTCGTGCCTAGCCTCTATGAGGGCGATCACGCATTCATCCTGCAAAACGACGACGGCCGCGTTGTATTCATGATTCCCTATGAAGGTTGCTACACGCTCATCGGCACGACCGATATAGCGCTCGCCGGCGACCCTGCGCAACCCCGTATCAGCAGCGACGAAGTCGACTACCTGTGCCGCGCTGTTAACCGCTATCTTTTAAACCCCATCACGGCAAATACGGTGGTGTGGAGCTACGCAGGCGTGCGGCCTCTGTATGACGATGGCACTGCCAATCCATCGGCCGTGACGCGCGACTATACGCTGCGGCGCGACGACGACGCGGGCAGCGCGCCAGTACTGTCGGTCTTCGGCGGCAAGATCACGACCTACCGCAAGCTCGCCGAGCACGCCGTGGACAAACTCTCACCGTGGTTTCCGGACATGCAGGCACCGTGGACTGCGACTCAGTCGCTGCCGGGTGGCGACTTGAAAGGAGTAAGCTTCGCGGAATTTGCCGAGGTCCAGCTGCAGCGCGACTATCCCTGGCTGCCGGACGACGGACGACGTGCGCTGGCACGTCGACACGGCTCACGAATTCACGCCGTGTTGAACGGCGCGCGATCACTGTCCGACTTGGGTCAGCATTTTGGTGCTGGCCTGTATGCGCGGGAAATCGACCATATGATTGCCCGCGAATGGGCGCAAAGCGCTACCGATATACTCTTCCGTCGCACCAAAGCAGGCCTGCATCTAAATGCCGAACAGCAGCAAGCAGTCGCAAGCTACGTCGAGAAATGCATCGTAAACCTTTGATTAACCACAAATTTATGTAATAATCCACCCATGGCCATTAACGTCGTGATACTCGCCGCAGGACAGGGCAAACGCATGCATTCGTCCCTGCCCAAAGTGCTGCAGCCGCTGGCGGGAAAACCGCTCGTCGACCATGTGATCGCGGCGGCACGCGCGCTCAGCCCCGCGCGTATTTGCATCATTTATGGACACGGTGGTGAGCAGGTGCCGCAAACGCTACGGTCCGACGATCTGGTGTTCGCCCGGCAGGAACCGCAACTCGGCACCGGCCACGCCCTTATGCAGGCGCTGCCACATCTCGATTCCGGCCATGACACCCTGGTTTTATATGGCGATGTGCCGCTGCTCAGCGCGCAAACCCTGTCGGCGCTCATCAAAGGCAAATCCGGAACACTGCGTATACTGACCGCCGAACTTGCCGATCCGCACGGTTATGGGCGCATCGTTCGCAACGCGAAAAAATCCATCACTGGCATCGTCGAGGAAAAGGACGCGACTGCCAGACAGCGTCGGATTCGCGAAATCAATACCGGCATCATGTTGTTGCCGGGCAAGCGCTTGCAAACCTGGCTCGCGAAACTGTCCAACCGCAATGCACAAGGCGAGTATTACCTGACCGATGTCGTCGCGCTCGCCGTCAAGGATCGCGTCAAGATCGAGTCCTGCGCCGCGCAAGACGACCGGGAAATCCTCGGCGTAAACAGCAAGCAGCAGCTGGCGCAGCTTGAACGTATTTACCAGCAATGGACTGCAAACCGTCTGCTCGACGCAGGCGTGACACTCGCCGATCCATCGCGGCTCGACGTGCGAGGCGAGTTGCACTGCGGCCGCGATGTGCGCATCGATGTGAATTGCGTCTTCGAAGGTCAGGTCGAAATAAGCGATGGCGCGGAAATCGGCGCCAATTGCGTGATCAGGAATACCAAGATCGGCGCTGCCACCCTCGTCGCACCGTTTTCGTCCATTGATGGCGCCGAGATTGGCGAAAACTGTCGTATCGGACCCTATGCCCGCATCCGTCCCGATACACGGCTGGATTCTGAGGTGCACATCGGTAATTTCGTCGAAGTCAAAGCGTCTTCGGTCGGCTGTGGTTCCAAGGCCAATCACCTGTCGTACGTGGGCGATTCCAGCGTAGGGCGTGACGTCAACATCGGCGCCGGTACCATCACATGCAACTACGATGGCGCGTATAAACATCGCACCATCATCGAAGACGGTGTGCACATCGGCTCGGATGTTCAGCTCGTGGCGCCCGTGACGATAGGAAAAGGAACGACGGTTGCCGCCGGCACCACCATCTGGAAAGATACGGCGCAGGGCGGGTTGGTACTGAATGCCAAAACCCAGCACCAGCGCCCGGAATGGCAGCGGCCGCGTAAGAAAGTGAAGGGTGACAAGTGAAGAGTGACGAGTCAATTATCGCGCGGAATGAAACGGGGCGTGCGATTGGGCTTTCAGGCGCGCACTTTCCATACGATGGAGATACGTCATGTGTGGAATAGTCGGTGCTGTCGCAAGTCGCGATATCGTTCCGGTCCTGATCGAAGGCCTCAAACGCCTCGAGTACCGCGGTTATGACTCGTGCGGGGTTGCTGTATTCAATGACGGACTCAAGCGTGCGCGTTCGGTGCGTCGCGTGCACGATCTCGATACGCAGATTCGCGAAACCGGTTTTGCGGGCACCACCGGCATCTCGCATACGCGCTGGGCGACGCACGGCGCGCCCGTCACGGTTAATGCGCACCCGCATTTTTCGCGTGACGCCGTCGCGGTCGTTCATAACGGCATCATCGAAAACTATGAAGAGATCCGCGCCGACCTGCGTGCCGCGGGATACGAGTTCGAAAGCCAGACCGATACCGAGGTCATTGCCCATTTGGTGAACCACCTTTACAAGGGCGACCTGCTCATGGCAGTGCAGGCCGCGGTAACACAATTGCGCGGTGCTTACGCAATCGCGGTGTTCTGCCAGGATGAGCCGCACCGTGTGGTCGGGGCACGCTATGGCAGTCCCATGGTCGTGGGTCTGGGCGATGGAGAAAATTTTGTCGCCTCCGATGCCATGGCGCTGGCCGGCACCACAGACCGCATACTCTATCTGGAAGACGGCGATGCCGTCGACGTGCGCCAGACGCAGGTCACGGTCTACGATCGCAATAGTGCGAAGGTCGAGCGCGAGGTGCGCATCGTCAAAGCGCAGGACAGTGGCGCCGATCTTGGCCCCTATCGCCACTACATGCAGAAGGAAATCTTCGAACAGCCGCGCGCCATCGCCGATACGCTGGAAGGTGTCGCGGCTGTGACGCCAGAGCTATTTGGCGATGATGCCGCGGCGGTTTTTGCGCACATCGACTCGGTACTGATACTGGCGTGCGGTACGAGCTACTACGCGGGACTCACTGCAAAGTACTGGCTGGAGGCGATCGCCAAGCTGCCAACACAGGTTGAAATCGCCAGCGAATACCGCTATCGCGAAACGGTTCCCAATCCCCGGACCCTGGTAGTTCTTATCTCCCAGTCGGGCGAAACCGCCGACACGCTCGCAGCCTTGAAGCACGCCCAATCATTGGGCATGAGCGAAACGTTGGCAATCTGCAATGCGCCGACCAGCGCAATGGTGCGCCAGACCAAACTAACCTACCTGACGCGCGCGGGTGTCGAGATAGGCGTCGCTTCGACCAAGGCATTTACGACGCAGTTGGCGGCACTGTTTCTGCTTACGCTGACGTTCGCAAAATTGCGCGGCCATCTTTCGGAAGCCGCCGAAGCCGCCGAGCTGCGCCATCTGCGCCACCTGCCGGTCGCCCTGCAAAGCGTGCTCTCGTTGGAACCGCAGATCATCGCCTGGGCTGACAAGTTCGCGCACAAGGAACACGCGCTTTTCCTAGGGCGCGGCAGTCATTTTCCGATCGCGCTCGAAGGCGCTCTCAAGCTGAAGGAAATCTCCTACATACACGCCGAAGCCTACGCGGCGGGCGAACTCAAGCACGGCCCGCTCGCACTGGTCACGGATCAGATGCCGGTGGTGACGATAGCACCCAACGACGCGTTGCTAGAAAAGCTAAAATCAAATATTCAGGAAGTGCGTGCCCGCGGCGGGCAGCTATTCGTATTCGCCGATGCCGATACGCATATCCAGTCGAGCGACGGCATCTTTGTCATACGCATGCCGGAGAACTACGGTGCATTGTCGCCCATCCTGCACGTCGTGCCGCTGCAACTCCTGGCCTATCATTGCGCGCTGGCGCTGGGCAATGACGTAGACAAACCGCGCAATCTTGCAAAATCGGTAACCGTCGAGTAAGTCTGCTAGTAGGTAGTTTTGACTCTACTAGGGCACTTCATTGCACCTTTAGGCTGACCACTAAGGCGCTGACGGTTAGTCGTTACACGACTGATCAAAAAAACCGTCTAAAACGAGTCTCTGAGCTTAGGCTGGGTCGTGGTTTGACGTTTAAACGAATCGCACAGACGTTAGGCGACGAAGGCATACTGTCTACCAAAGGTCTATTGCTGACAGCCCAAAATGTTTATTCAGTTTTTAAAAAAGGATTGCTCAGAAAACGCCGTTTGTTATCGAAGGCGAACGTCAAACTGATCAATGTGCAAGTAGAAAATGTAGGTGAAGTCTAGGCAGAATAAAAAAAAGAGAGTGCATGAAAGCACTCTCT
>CANJQI010000238.1 GCA_947476215.1 Betaproteobacteria bacterium | reverse complement strand
TTAACCATCGAACCGAATTGCGCGGCCATCAATCCGCCGGCCTGCGTGCCGGCTATCCCCAGCGCGTGAAAAAACTGTTCGGCGGTGAGCCCAAGCAGAATCCCGGACGTCACGGCTGCCGGAAAAGGGGCGGATACGGCCGGTGCATGCCAACCCTTGATGATCATCTGTTCGCCGCTCATGCACATGCCCACGCGCGGACCAATCTCGAATCCCGCGATGATCGCCAGGAGCAGTTGCTCGCCGCTTACCTTTTCAGCACCGATATGTTCAGCGATGGCGAGTGCCGCCGGAAGTACGATCGCGCCGCTATGTATGGAGCCGCCAAGATGCGTGTCGTCGAGTTCATAACCCTGCACCATGGTGCCATTCACCAGCGCCGCATTCACGGCCGACGCGGTCTGTCCGCGGCCCCAGATCGTCGCTTGCCCGCCTTTCGGTTCAAGTCGCTTGACGACACCCGCCAATATCCGCGTCCACGCCACATCGGATGCGTACAACCCGCAGCCCAAGCCGTCGAGTATGATGTTCTTGGCCTTTTCAATGACTTCTTTGGGAACGTCGGTCAGTCTGATATGGGCGGCGAAGTCGGCAATCTGCCGCGTATACGAATTCATGGAATGCACTCCTCGCGTATTTTAAACATGATGGATGTCGCGGCTACTCGACGAACAACTGCCGGGGCCGTCCTTGCCGCGTCGCCCGGACGACAGTCAGTGATGATGTTCGCTCTTGCTATTGCTCGCGTATGCCCGCGTCCTTGATGATCTTGCCGAGCTTGTTCATGTCGGACTTGATCGCGGCCGCGAACTCCCTGGGTGTATTGCCGACCGTCTCCACGCCGGAATTGAGGAACTTCTGTTTTACGTCCGGCTGCATCAAAAATCTCACCAATTCCAGGTTAAGGCGCATGATGATGGGCGTCGGCGTTTTTGCCGGGGCCAGCACGCCATAGATCGATGTTGACTCGTAGCCCGGCAGCCCCGATGCTGCCACTGTCGGCAGATCCGGCACCAGCGGCGAAGGCTGCGCGCTTGTCACCGCAAGTGCGCGCAGCTTTCCCGATTTGACGTGCGGCGCAATCGCGGCTGCATTTGAAAATGTCATCAGCACTTCTCCACCCAGCAATGCGGTGATGACAGGTCCGCTGCCTTTGTAGGGCACGACGACCATGTTGACGCCCGCCGTGGCCTTGAACAGTTCGGTGGCCAGATGCGAAGCCGTGCCCGATCCACCCACCGCAATGTTAATGGCACCCGGCTTGGCCTTGGCAAGAGCGACCAATTCCTTGACGGAATGCGCCGCCACCGATGGATTGACGACCAGCACAGTGGGCGAGCGCGTCGTCAACGTGATCGGCGCGAAATCTTTCACCGGATCATAAGTGACCTTATCTCGCAGAAAAGGCGCCAGCCAGATCGGGCTGCCATATAGAAGCAAGGTATAGCCGTCCGGGGATGCCCGCGCCACGCGGTCAGCCGCAATCGCTCCACCAGCGCCACCGCGGTTCTCCACGATGACCTGCTGCCCCAGAGTGCCGGTCAGTGCCGGCGCCATCAGCCGCGCCGCAAAGTCGACGCCACCACCGGGCTCGGAAGTGATGATGCGTATCGGCTTATCGGGATAGGTATCCCGGCTGGCCGCATCCACCGCGACGGCAAATGAACCAGCAAACACAAAACACATCGCATTCAACAATGGCTTCATAAACATCCTCAAAGCTATCAATCCAATTTCCTCGAGTTTACCTACACTCCGGCGTCGCGGATTATCTTGCCCAGGCGCTGCATTTCGGACTTGACCGCGGCCGAAAGTTCTTCCGGCGTGCTCGCCACGACTTCCTGTCCGACACTGAATAACCGCGATTTGGTCTCCGCCTGGGTCAACAGGCGCACGATATCCTGGTTCAGTCGACTGACTATCGTCGCTGGTGTCTTTGCCGGCGCAAATGCCCCATACACGGTTCTCGATTCATACCCGGGCAGTCCGGATGCCGCCACCGTGGCCAGTTCCGGAAATAGGACCGATGGCTGACTGCTGGTAACCGCCAGTGGTTTCAGTCTGCCCGATTTTACATGCGCCCCTACCGACCCGCCGGTGCCGAAAGTCAGCTGCACCTGACCGCCGATGAGATCGATGAATCCCTGCGCACTTCCTTTGTAGTTGACGCGCACCAAGTTGACACCCGCCATCGATTTGAATAATTCCGCGGCAAGATGCGGCGATCCGCCGGTGGCTCCCGACGCGTAGTTGAGCTGCCCGGGTCTGGCCTTGGCCAGCGCGATCAAATCCCTGACTGTCTTCACCGGTAACGATGGATGCACGACCAGCACGTGTGGCGAATTCACGGCGAGCGTGATCGGAAGGAAATCCTTCACTGCATCATAGGGCGTCTTGCTCTGGAATTCAGCAAGCCACAGCACGCTGGTGCTGACCAGCAAGGTATGCCCGTCGGGCGCGGACTTGGCGACGCTGTCTCCCGGCACGACACCGCTCGGACGATTTTCGACGATGACTTGCTGCCCCAGGGATGCCGTCAATCCTTGCGCAAGCGTGCGTGCCACGAAATCAGTTCCACCGCCCGCCTCGGCGGAAAAAATCCTTACCGGCCGGCTCGGGTAGTCCTGACCCCAAACATTGCCAGCGATCGGCACGAATGTGAGCGCGGAAAATGTCAAGGAAACGAAATGACGCGACGCCGTCAACGGGATATACCTCAGGGAAATTGCGAAATATTGTTCGGCCGCTTGCGGTTACAACCTCGGACCATCGTAATGCAAAGGTCCATCATAGACATAACCGGAAGGTGTGCCGTTCACCGTGGTTCTCTCCATATGCCGCAGCTTGGACTTATCATAGTCGCCAAGCGCGATATGGTTGGTGCAACGGTTATCCCAGATCACCAAATCATCCTTGCGCCAGCGATGGCGGTAGACGAACTGCGGGCGTGTTGCATGCTCGCACAGGAACGTAATGAGAGGCTTACTTTCCTCGGCGTTTAGACCGACCAATTGCTGAATCTTGTTTCCCAAATAAAGCGATTTACGGCCCGTCTCCGGGTGGGTGCGGACGCTCGACTGAGCGACCGGCGGCGTCTTGCGTTTGCTCTCCGCCGCGCGTTCCGGCGTACTCGTGTCAACGCGGGCCTTGCCACCAAAGTGCACGCCGTGCAGACCGTCTATGAGTTTCTTCATGCCATCCGACAACGACTCATAGGCAAGATACAAATTGCAGAACAGGGTATCGCCGCCGAGATCGGGAATCTCCACGCTACGCAGCAATGACGCCATGGCGGGAACCAGCGAAAAAGACCGATCCGAATGCCAGCCGTCTCCCTGCTTGCACGGATTGGATTCAACGCCCGGTTTGGGTTTGTTGCTGACGAGCAGGATTTCCGGATATTCCGGAATCCGCAGCAGGGGGTTGGAGTCTTCGTTGCGGTCCAGTTCACCAAAGCGGCGGCTAAACGCAATATGCTGCTCGCGCGTCAATGCCTGGTCCCGCAACAGAAGAATGGCGTGTTCAAGAAAAGCCGCGTGAACTTCGCGAAAGGTGCGCTCATCGATCGCGGGAATATCAAGCCCGATGATCTCCGCGCCCAGACAGTAGGATAGCCGGCGTATCTGCAGGCCCATGTCGTCTCCTGTTTTCAATAGTGAAATTCAGTGGCGCCCATCGGGCGCCACAGCCATATTGTATTCTCAGTTGCACCGCTGGCGGCAGCGACGGCGCGCGGACTCAGGGCAGCCCTGAGTCTTACTCGTCAACTGCCATCGCACTGGCATCGTTGTAAGCACGATGGAAAACCGTGTGTGAACTGGGACTGCAAAATCACGCGGTCTAAAAACCATATATTGGTAGATATACTCACGCATATGGATATATCTACCCATGTAAACTTCCATATGCCAGTATATGGTTTTGGCACTTACGTTAGAGTCCAAGGGAATGAACCTGCGAACCATTGGCGCCTTGCTTTCTGCCGTCGTGTTCTCGAGCGCGTGTGTGCCCTTGCCGCATAGTGTCACGCTTACTCCGGAGATATCGGGGCGTGTGGTGGCTTCTGGCAACCCGGCACCCAATGCGACGCTGTCGCTGACGAATAGCTATCGCCAGGACCCATGCGCTGAGGCATCGCCGGTCGGAAGCACGGGCCCCGAAGGAAATTTCAGACTTGAAGAGGAGCGCCAATTTTGCACGTTCTATGCGCCGCTGGTGGCACCCGTTTCAATCGTGGTCTTCGCCCTCCGCATAAACGATGGTGAAAAGTCCGTGCTGGGATATCGTGGCGTTACTACGTACGACCAGCGTACGCCGGTGCAACTGAACTGCGATCTCCGTCAACCGTACTTACTGAAGGGCGGCGATGGGTTCCAAGGTCAAGCTGTATGTCGCTAATCGACGCATGGCGCGTATGGGGCTCTAACTTTAGGTGCTGCGGACGGGCCGCCAGCATCGCGCCAGTTCAACGGTCGGCGCTGGCCCGCCGCAGACCAAGACGTTCGGCCGGGCGGTTCACAAGAGCGAAGCACCTGTGAATCGCTTAGCGTATCCGTGCGCCTTCCTCCACAGCGCACGAATATTCACCAGGCCCTGCGTTCTGAGCCACTCGTTCGTCATTCCCGTTTGCGTCGCCAGTATTCTCGACAGATGCCAATAGCTCTTGCTGCTGATCGCTGTCAGGATGGCTTGACGCTTCGAGGTGCCCAGCGCCAGAAGATTGCGTACCTTCGTGCGGCACCAGCGCCACTGCCTCGGCCCGCAAACCGTGCCTGACCTGAACGGATAGTGGCGCATGCGCCTTGCGCCAGTCCATCCGGTTTTTGGTAACATTGTGAACTCTGCCGCCAGAAAATTCCGTGGAATCAATGTTCATGAATTCCCGCGCTCATCGATATGCCCGTACCGCGATATTCGGAATCTGTTTTCTGGTTTCCAGTGTCAGCCCGGCAGGTGAATCCGAGACCGGCAGGCCCGTATTCACCGACAATGAAATCAAGGTAATTCTGTCTCACGGACCGTGGCCGGCGTCGGCGTCGCGCGATCCGACCAACCGCGCGTCGGGCAAACGCGACGCGATTGAATTCGGCACGCGCCTGTTCTTTGACGAACGCCTTTCCGGGAAAGGCACGGTGTCGTGCGGAAGCTGCCACGTACCCGAACGCAACTGGACCGACAATCTGGCGCGCGGCGTCGGCATGGCCGAAGTGGATCGTAATACACCGACGGTGATGAATCTGCGCGGCGGACGCTGGTATGGCTGGGACGGCGGTGCCGACAGCCTGTGGTCGCAAAGCATACGACCCATTGTTGACGCGCGCGAACTCGCCGCCACACCGCAACACGTGGCACAACTGGTGCGCAGCGACGAGCAGTTGTCGTGCCGGTTTCGCAAAGCGTTCGGGACCGCGCCGTCTCCCGGCGATGATGACTCTGTTCTGGCGGGTATTGCCAAGGCGCTGGCGGCATTTCAGGAAACGCTGATCAGCGGACGCACCTCGTTCGACCAGTTCCGCGATGCCCTCGCGCGCGGCGCACCGCCGTCGTCGTGGAATTACTCGGAACCAGCGCAACGCGGGCTCAAAATATTCATAGGCAAGGGCGCCTGCACGAATTGCCACGCGGGGCCCAATTTCACCAACGGAGAATTTTTCAGCACAGGACTGTCACGCTTTGCGCCGGGCGGTAAACCCGATGCCGGACGACTCGACGGCATTCGTCAAATGAAAATGAGCCGATTCAATCTGCTGAGCATGCACAACGACGACAAGACTGGCGTCAGCGCCGGGCACACGCGCCTGGCGTCGGCCACCGAAGGTACTGCGGGAGAGTTCAAGGTGCCGTCGCTGCGCAACCTTGTGCTAACGCCACCCTACGGTCGCGACGGTGGCGTGGAATCCATTGCCGAGGTGGTGCGCCACTACGCGGATCTCGACCCGGTGCGGATGCACGCGAAAGACGGGCGGCGTGGTGTGCCGCTGAAACTCACCGCACGCGAGCAATCTGATCTGGTTGTTTTCCTCGAATCCTTGAGCACGTTCAACAACCCCTGGCGTCCCGACGACGGCGGCCTATGTTCCGAGTGATGATGATCATACCTTTTTTTATTGAGATATTTTTTGTGTCCGTGCTCACACTGGCGGCAGACTGGACAGGCGCCCAGGATTACCCGGGCAAACCGATACGCATCATTTCTTCGGAACCCGGGGGCGGCAGCGACATATCAGCGCGCATGATTGCGCAGGGCGCCACGCCTGCGCTGGGCCAGCAGGTGATCGTGGAAAACCGCGCCGGCATCATCGCCGTGGAAACCGTAGCCAAGGCAGCGCCGGACGGTTACACGCTATTGCTCTACGGCAGCGTAATCTGGATCGAACCCCTGATGCGCGCCAACGTGCCGTGGGATGCGTTGCGCGATTTCGCACCGATCACACCGGCAACGCGCTCACCCAATATGGTCGTCATACATCCATCGCTGTCGGTGCAGTCCGTCAAGGAACTGATCGGCCTCGCCACATCGCGGCCGGGCGATCTTAACTATGGATCCGCCGGATCCGGCGCCACCAGCCACCTCGCCGCCGAACTTTTTCGCTCCATGACGGGTACCAATATCGTGCGCGTTGCCTATCGCGGCAATGGCCCGGCGATGAGCGACCTGATCGGCGGACAACTGCAACTGATGTTTCCCACGGTCGGGGAGATTACGCCACATCTTAAATCCGGTCGCGTGCGCGCACTCGCGGTTACGACAGCACAACCCTCGCCGCTCGCACCCGGCGTGCCAACCGTGGCCGAATCGGGACTTCCCGGTTACGAATCGGCATCGATACTGGGTGTACTTGCTCCGGCGAAAACACCGGCCACCATAGTCAACCGCCTCAACCAGGAATTCGTGCAGGTCCTGAATCGGCCTGACGCCAAAAGCAAGTTCTTCAATATCGGCCTTGAAACCGTGGGCAGCAGTCCGGAGCAGTTTATTGCAACGATCAAAGCCGAGACTGCAAAATGGGGCAAAGTCATCCGGGACGCCGGCATACGCAAGGACTAAAAGTCAGAAAGGTTTTTGATGCCACGCTTCTACATAGGTCTCAACGAGGGCGAAAAGGAACTTTGGAAAGCGACAAACGTCGCTACCGAGGCGAATTTCATGATCAATGTCGAACTCTCGTTCTCCGGACAGGACCCCAAGCCGCTCGAACGCTACAAGGCAGCGTTGATTTCGCTGGGCAGAGACGCGGACAAACGCCGCCAGTTGTCCAAATACTGCTGGATCTTTTCGATGAACGCGCGTCTGACCGACGTGTTTCAGGTGCTGGTCAACAACCTGGGCGTCGAATATCACTCCTACACCGCCGCCGACCTCAAGTCCGGGGAGGGTTTATCTTACGACGCTGAAAAACGCGTGGTGTGCGAGTTTTACTCGAAAAACTGGATGGCTTGATTGGTGACCGGCGTCA
>CANJQI010000237.1 GCA_947476215.1 Betaproteobacteria bacterium | reverse complement strand
CCGTGCCCGCAGTGATGCTCGTGTCGCGGTTGCAATGACGGCACCGACAAACGCCGAGGCGATTGGCGAAGCGATAAGGCTCTCCGGGTGTGCCGCAGTGGCCTCAAACGAACCCGTCTCTCCATCGGGCGCGCTCAAGGTAGGCCGATTAGGCCGCTTCGTCCGGGAACAGTTGCTCAAACTCAGGCAGCGAGCGAGGAAATGGCAAATCGTCTCAATCAAGCACGTCGATAACCATGACCATCCCAGATTGGCGTAGATGCTCAACAGACTACCGGTAGTGGGTCTGGGAGACAACCGGATAAGCACGGTTGATTCAAGCAACCTCCTCTTGCGCCGCCTAAACCGCGGCGTTTTTTTACACTTGTCCTGCGTAACCGTACCGCGGCGTCGCGGCGCTAGCCTGCATTCCGAGCGCCGGGGCTTAGGTGCGCGTTGCGCTCGTGTTTCGAAAACAATAGCGCTATACTTTTCTGCCATCCGAACGAAGTCGCTGCCTTATGTCGAACGAGTCCGAAATATTGCAGCAGCGCATCGACGAACTCAATCTCGAACACCGCGACCTGGACGACGTTATCGCGAAGCTTGCCCAGAATCCGAGTCAGGACCAGTTGCAGTTGCAGCGCCTTAAAAGGCGTAAACTTCTGCTCAAGGATCAGATTCTGCAGCTCGGAAAACAGCTTACGCCCGACATACGCGCTTAAACCTGCTGGAGAGGTGGTCCGGAAAAACACCCCCGGTGATGCGCTTCGGACCCGTCACGCAATCAAATATCGCGCTATTTCATCTGCTGCGCGCTGCCACCGCAATCAATACCGCAAACACGCCCAGCGCTATCAACCAAATCAGCGACCATTCGGCGATCGACAGGCCGAACATGCGCCAACCCACCTCGGCGCATTCCCCCGAGCCGCGGAAAATTTTCTCCAGCGCCTGTGTCAGCGGAAATTTGTTGAGCATGTAGTCCAGGCCCGGGCCGCACTCCGGCACGCGGTCCTTGGGCAGATGCTGCAACCAGACCTGACGGGTTGCCACACCCGCGCCGATCAAGGCGATAGTAACGAGGAGTCCACTATATATATACGCGCCCACACGACGTGGGGCATGGATGGCAGCGGCCACAAACACCACCAGCAATGCGGTATAAGCGATACGCTGGAATATGCACAGGGGACATGGGTTCTGGTATTCGAAATACTGAAGATACAACGCAAATCCCAGCAGACCGGCGCATACCAAAGCCCCGCTCAGATACCCGAGGCGTGGTGACTTTAACAGTTTCATTTGTTAATTTCTTTCCACAAAACTCCAAACGCCGACAACAGTAAGGTAAACCGTCAACGTGCGGGCGTGAACTGCGAAGATTCTAGCATTGAGCAACGGAAATTCTTGTGACCGTTGCGCGAGACAGCTACACTTTACACATGATCAGGATAACGCGCGACATCACCATAGACGACAGCGAAATCAGCGAGGAGTTCGTACGCGCGTCGGGACCGGGTGGCCAGAATGTAAACAAGGTTTCAACCGCGGTACAGTTGCGCTTCAATGTATACGCGTCACCGTCGCTACCGTGGGACGTCAGGAACCGTCTGATCAAACTGGCGGGCAATCGAATTAACACCGCGGGCGAGCTCATGATCAACGCCCAGCGATACCGTACGCAGGGACAAAATCGTGCTGACGCACGCGAACGGCTGGTGGAACTGATCCTTGCGGCGACGCACAAGCCTAAACCGCGCAAAAAGACTAAACCGAGCAAAGCTGCCAAGAAGCGCCGTATCGAAACCAAACGCAAAATCGGCGAAAATAAACGTACCCGCTCGCAACCGCCAGCGCACGACGATGAATAAATTCGGATGCTTCCTGACAGCCGTGGAATGACGAGAGCCATCTCAGGAAAAGTAAAACACACAATCTATCAAATACTTATGTGACATAATAAACGAGGGGAAATCGGGAACTACGCCATCGACTTTCCCATGACCTTGAAATAGAATGCCGACGGCATCAGGTGGTGGTCTTCGAAATGCGATGGAATTTTCTGCATCCGGCTCAACGTTCAATTCTGATTGAGGCGATTCAAATGAATAAATGGCAATTTACGTTTGCGGTGGTTCTGGGGACAGGATACGCGCTCGCCACGAGCACCGCATTTGCCGACGAGATCATGGTGGCTCTGACAGGTTACGAGGAGAGTCCCCCGGTAACGACCACCGCAACTGGCAGTGGAACCGTGACTATCAATGCCGATATGACGGTAAGCGTAAACATTACAACCAGCGGCATCATGGCGACCGCTGCTCATATTCACATAGCACCGCGCGGCCAGAATGGCCCAGTCATTGTTCCCTTTACCAAGTCGGGGGATAACAGTTGGACTGCGGCACCGGGCGCCAAATTGACGCAAGCCCAATATGAAGCGTATAGAGCCGGCGGCCTGTATGTCAACGTACATAGCGAAGCCAACCGGGGCGGTGAAATTCGCGGACAAATTCTACCGCCTGAAAGCAAGTAACTAGGCTAAATACCTACAGGCCGAAACATTTGCGCGTGGGGTCTCGATTCGCCTGTCTCATTAATCGTGTCTTAAGGTTGGCAATTTCAGTTCCGAAACATTTGGCATATGGAAATATTTGATGTTTTTTCTGAATTGCAAAAATCGATACCCCTGCGGAACTTTTGACAATTTTAACCTCTCCTAGCTTGGGTTGATTGGAGCGTGGGTGATAATTCGGCATCCGCATTACAGTTGGCAAACACTAAATTAACATGAGGAAATATTATGCTCATTTGGCGTAGTTTTGGGAGTCTTGTCGTGGCCTTGATTGCTGGAGTCGGCGCGTTGTCTGCGGGACCATTACAGGCGGCTGCCAGTGGCGAAGAAATAATCAAGGCCAGAAGCTCATTCATGAAAGACGAATTGCAAGCCCAGTGGAGGACACTTGCTGCGTTTGGCAAAGGCGGAGCGGGATCACTCGCTGAAATTGAGAAAAGTGCGGCGATTCTCTCAGACCTTGCGAAAAAATTGCCGGAACATTTCCCGAAAGACACAGGCCGCGGCAACTATCCCGACAAATTGACGACTGCGCTGCCTTTAATCTGGACGGAAGCGGCCGAGTTCCAAAAAGCCAATCAGAATTTTGCAGCCGAAACCGCAAAGCTTGTGACCCTTGCCAAAGCGGGAAACAAGGACGCCGTGGTAGACATGATAGGCAATACCGGGAGTTACAACCGGACCAAGATAGGCTGCGCCGAATGCCATCAGAAGTTCACCGGGCCAAGAGTAAGAGATTAACGCCCTTGGCACTGCGCTTACTCGATTGAATTCGCCTCATGTTTGGCGTTAGGGCAGTGCCATTCGTAGTTGCGCCTTCCAGTTTGGCGCGTTTTGCCTTGGTGGTATTCACCTTGGCAAGCTTATGTTCTGCATCGATCGCTGCTGCCGATGGAGACGCAAAACGCGGCGAACATGTTGTCCGCCTGGGGGGCTGCCTGGGCTGTCACACTGAAGACAAAAAAGGCGCCACGCCTTTCGCCGGCGGCCGTGCCCTGGAGACGCCTTTCGGGACTTTCTTCGGCCCGAATATTACCCCGCATCCGAAGGCCGGAATTGGATCATGGACCGAGGCCGACTTCATGCGCGCAATGCGGCATGGCGAACGCCCTGACGGCGCCAATTATTTCCCGGCCTTTCCTTACTCGTCATTCACCAAGATCACTGACAACGATCTGCAGGATATCTGGGCGTACCTGCGCACGCTGCCGCCAAACGCCCGCGCCAATCAGGAACACGATTTACGATTCCCCTTCGGCTTGCGGTTTCTGGTGACTTTCTGGAAATGGCTGTATTTCACTCCCGGCCCATTCATGGATGTTCAGGGCGTGACCGATACGGTCAACCGAGGCGACTACCTGGTAAATGCGCTTGGCCATTGTGGCGAATGCCATACACCCCGCAATTTCCTGGGTGGCCCTGTAAAGGGAAAATTCCTCGCAGGGGCCTGGGGATCGGATGGACGGCGAGTCCCGAATCTGACACCGACGCGGCTTAAATCATGGGGCGACGCGGACCTAAAGAAATTATTCTCGACTGGAGTCACGCCTGACGATGACACCCTTTCCGTGGAAATGGATGAGGTAATTCGCAATACTACCAGCCACCTTTCGGCTGAAGATGTCGCAACTCTGATCGCCTACCTGCGTGCAGTTCCACCACTTCCCGAAGACCCGGCCAAAAGCAAGAAATAGCTGGTTGAGCAGGGGACAGCACGGCGACTGCACCTGTTTGCTGTCAGCCAGAGCCTCCCTGATTTAATAGCCGCGGCAATCCCGTATACAGAATTTGCCGATGCAGTGATTCAATTATTCATCCAAGCTCCCATGCCTGTCGGGAACTAAGCAGCCTGAACGACAGACTAAGCGTGACCTGACAAAAAAAGGATCGCGCCATGCTCAGAAAATCCCATTTCGTTTTTGCCACCGCCGCAGCTGCGGTGGTGTCGGCCTTGGCCTTGCAACCCAGCAAGCTCACGCCTATCTCGCAATCGCAGGCGGTGACGACGCAAGCCCCTAGTGCGCAGCCGGTTGTGGGCCGTCAGTTGCCCGACTTCAGCACATTGGTTGAACAGGCCGGTCCGGCGGTCGTCAATATCAGTGTCGTTCGCAATGCCCGCACCGCGGAAGCCACGCCCGGCATGGATGACTCTGATCCAATGTTCGAATTTTTCCGCCGTTTCCAGATTCCAGCCCCTCAACCAGTGCCGCAGCAAGGCGTAGGTTCTGGATTCATCATCGCTGCCGATGGGCACATACTGACCAATGCACACGTCGTTGCGGACGCCAGCGAGGTCACGGTCAAACTGACCGACAAGCGCGAGTTCAAAGCCAAGGTGCTGGGCGTCGACCGCCGAACCGACGTGGCGCTGATCAAGATCGACGGCAAGAATATGCCGACTGTCAAAATCGGCGATTCGTCGCAGGTCAAGGTCGGTGCATGGGTCGCCGCGATCGGCTCGCCGTTTGGTTTCGACAATTCGGTAACCGCCGGCATCATCAGCGCCAAGGCGCGCGTTCTTCCAGATGAGAATTTTGTACCGTTTCTGCAAACCGACGTTGCGGTTAACCCCGGTAATTCAGGCGGCCCACTGTTGAACACGAATGGCGAAGTGATAGGCATCAACTCGCAGATCTACAGCCGCACCGGCGGATACATGGGCGTGTCATTTGCGATCCCAATTGAAGTCGCCATGAAAATCAAGGACGATCTGCAAAAATTCGGCAAGGTCAACCGCGGCAAACTCGGCGTATCGGTGCAGCCGATCAATCCGGAACTGGCAACCTCGTTTGGGCTGCAGAATGCGCAAGGCGCACTGGTCAACGCGGTGGAACCCGGCAGTCCTGCTTCGAAAGCCGGCGTCGCGCAGGGTGATGTAATTCTGAGCGTTAACAATCGCGCGATCGAACAGCCTGCTGATTTAGTGCGTGCCATCGGCGACACCAAAGCAGGCCAGTCGGTGACCTTGAAGGTATGGCGCAAGGGCGCGACGCGGAAATTGAGTGCAACACTGACCGCGGTCGCAGCATAGCGGAATGTTGATAGCACAGCCCCTACGATGTTCGCCTAAAGTAAGCGTCCCCAAAACCCATCATTGATGTCACCGCGTCAACTCCGTGGATTGGGAGGCCCCTTCGACCTACCCCGGAAATCTCTCGAATTCCGGAAGCTCATGAACATGCTTCATCCACTCGAGACGTTGGGCCGTCTGTATATGCACTGTCGGTGGAAGCGACTCAGGATTATCCAGCGTTGCGGACTGTACGTCGACAATTTCCGGGAGCACTGTTGCGTTCCGGCAGAACAATCCGCTCCCGCAGTCAGCGCAGAAACTACGCATAGCGGTACTTGATGAGTTAATCGTCTTCGGCTGCCCCTTCGTCAGAGTCAAGGCAGCTTCGGGAAATATAGCCCAAGCCACCATCGGCGCGTCGGCACTTCGCCGGCAGTCGCTGCAATGTCACAAAGCAACGACCTTTGGTTCACCCGAAAGTTGATAGCGAATCGCACCACATAGGCATTGCCCTGAGTAAGTCATATTAGAATCTCCAGAGGAAATCCCCGTGGGACAAAATGCATCCCAACCGCAGATGGAGGGCTTCGCGGTCACGTGCCCGCTCGCCCCGGACGCATCCGCCTTGCAGGCCGCGCCACCGCCAGAGGCGGTGCCTCTTCGCCAGTCTTCAACAGTCCGCAAGGACTGTTGAAGCACGGACTCAGCCTCATATCCGGTTTTCCCCCTCACGGGACCGCGGTGTTCATCCCCCAAGGGGACTTCCTGCGGGGCGTCGTCCCGCAGTTTTGGATTGGACTTCCTTCAGACCCCGCCTCGCGACGACACCCTTGCCCTTCTCCTTGCCTTCGGCTCTGCGAAGCGGGGTACGACGCATCGCAGGTGCGGCAAAACCTGGCCGTAGGACTTGCACCTACGAAGTAACGCGCCATGCCCGGCGCACGTCTTGCTGTGCGGCGGGCCCGCACGACGATAGAAAATCGTACGACGCTTCCGGCCCGTCCGCACCTGCTAAAGTCCGGCAGCATCTGCTCAGCGACTGCCGTGGACTTGGCTAATCACGTGTATTCTGCCGACACTTCCTGATGGCGTTCTTGCAACTGGAACACCCCTTCTACTTTCTCGAGCTAAGCCAACTGCCTCTTCGTGGATGGCGAGAAGCTTCGCGGGAAGCAGTAGCCGTATACGTCCTTCCTGCGCCGCCCAATCGGAGAGAAAGCTTCCCAGAGCGGCAATAAACTCGTCCTTGGTGAGAATCATTTTTCCATCGGGCAATTCTCTGTGTGCGTCAGCATGTGCTGTGCGCTGACACATCCGATAGTGACGATAGAAGGTAGCGTAGTAGTCGAGAATCATATCGAGGTGGTGCTCGTACGCTGACTTCGCGATTCCTAGTTCGTGTCGAAGACCCTCAAGCTGAACTTCGAACTTCGACCGTTCCCCTTTGAGGATGCCTGGCCCAAAGATTGCCTAGCCATGACAATAGACCGACGACAATCACTGCGCCGCCCCCAAATGAGGCAAGGGCCACGATGACGATCTGCAGAATTTCGTCGAAAGTCATGAGTCTTGCCAGCCGGACTTCTAACTTCAATAATCAACGACCGCCGAAGGTGGTCCGTTGCATTTAAAATTAGACGTCTGTGACAACGAAGACGCTCACTTCCAATTGAGATTTAGTTTGCGCTGAGATATTGCGCAGTCTCGCAAATATAAGTTGATGAGGCTTTGGTACGGAACGCCAATGTCTTCAGAGATCGCCTTGAAGTACGTGATGGATTCTTCGTCAAGGCGAATCGTAATTTGTTTCTTGACTTGTGATGCGTATGGATTTTTTCGTGCTTTGGAGAAGTCGTACTCTTTGCGCATGTGGCACCCGATTAGTAAGATTTGGATTCCTTGGCAATTGCTTTGCGTGCGGAGATGATACGAACGACATTGCCCTTGCTCCGGTAACAGTGACAGACGAGCAGAAAACGAGGTGCGCTGCT
>CANJQI010000236.1 GCA_947476215.1 Betaproteobacteria bacterium | reverse complement strand
CGCAGGGACCATGCACGGTTTATGGCCGTCGCGAAACGCTGCCGGCCGCACCTGCCGCGATGTGCAACGGCACCGCGATTCATGGATTTGAACTGGATGACGTGCTTGCCTCGGCGCTCGTGCATCCGGGTACTGTCATCATTCCCGCCGTGCTCGCGGCCGGGGAAGCCGTGAACGCATCCGGCACCGAGATATTGCGCGGCATTATCGCGGGTTACGAATCGATCGCACGCCTCAGCCTGGCACTCGGCACGGGGCCCTCGGAACGCGGGTTTCACAAGACCAGCGTGGTGGGGCCGGTTGCAGCGGCGATTGCCGCCGGTGTGGTGATGGGGCTGAGCGTGGAACAATTGACGTGGGCGGTCGGACTCGCATGTTCGACGGGTTCAGGAATCAAGAGTTTTGCCGCCGGCACGGGCGGCGGCATGGTCAAGCGCATGCACGCAGGCCGTGCAGCGGAGTCGGGTGTGCGCGTCAGTCAGCTTGCACGGCGCGGATTTACCGGGCCGAGCTCGGCCGTGGATGGCCACCTGGGCCTGCTCGAGGTTTTCAGCGGCGAGTCGGCGCAGCCCGGGCAGCTGCACCAGGGACTCGGTGCACAGTGGGCGCTGTCCGGCGTATGGATCAAGGTCTATCCGACTTGCGGGTGGATACAGGGACCGGCGCAGTTGCTGCTGGGCATGAGAGAGGCACAGCCGCTGGCGCCGCAACGTGTCAGGAAAATCGTGGTCGGTACCAGCAAATTTGCAGTCAAACACAACGGCAATCACGCGCCGACCGATACCATGGAAGCACAATACAGCCTGCCGTATTGCGCGGCGCTGGCGGCGATAGGTAATCCCAGTGACCCGGCTGCCTATACGCTGGAGGCTCTTAAGAATCCGATCGTACGTGATCTGACGGCGCGTGTTGAACTTGAGGTCGATGCCGACAGCGAAGCGGTTTATCCGGGGCGTGTGGGCTGCCGTGTGCAGCTGCATCTGGACAGTGGCGAGATCAGGGAAGGTGCGACGCTGGACCCGCACGGTTCACCCGCCGACCCGTGTACCGATGATGAATTGATTGCCAAGTTCCGGCGTCTTGCCGCACTCGCGCCTACGCCGTGCAACGTGTCTGCGATCGTGGAAGGTGTGCGTAGTCTGGAGACTATCGCCTCGATCCGCGCGTTTACCGCGCACATGCACACCATGTAATTGGCAATCGCGGTTTCCGGTTAGTTTGCATGGTCATGCCCTGGCCCGTCAGGGCCAGGGAGAAAGCGTGCGTGATTTTTCAAAACGCGCCCTTCAGTTTTTGGATCGGGTGCCGTAAACCGTAACGTTGCCGATGAACGGGAGCAATACGGCTAATGCGGCCGCGCAGGCTTTGTGCCTGATCCTAGAACCTGGAACCCTGGAATGGAGTGATCTATGGATCCGCAGAAATACCGCCTCATCACCCGTAGCGATTTTGACGGCTTGGTTTGCGCCGTGTTGCTCAACGAAATGAATCTTATCGACGATATCAAGTTCGTGCACCCGAAAGACATGCAGGACGGAAAGATCGACGTGGGCGATCGCGATATCACGACGAATTTGCCCTATGTTCCCGGCGCACACCTGGCGTTCGACCGCCACCTTTCAGAGTCTATTCGAGATGTTGGCGAACATAGCAACCACATCATCGAAGTCGAGGCGCCCTCAGCAGCGCGCGTGGTCTATGACCACTACGGCGCGCAAGCGGCGTTTCCGCGCATCACCAACGACATGATGTAGGCCGTCGACAAGGCCGATTCGGCACAATACTCCCGGGAGGAGATACTCGGACCGAGCGGTTGGGTGCTGCTGAACTATTTAATGGACCCGCGCACGGGTCTTGGCCGCTTCCGCAACTTCCGCAGCGGCAACTACACGCTGATGATGGACCTGATCGAATATTGCCGCGACCACGACATCGACCAGATTTTGGCGTTAACCGATGTGCAGGAACGGTTCACGATTTACTTTGAGCATGCCGAACGCGCCAAAGGGCAAATCCAGCGTTGCGCCACCATTCATAAGGATCTCGTCGTGCTGGACCTGCGCAATGAAGACACTATCTGGGCCACCAACCGTTTTATGATCTACGCGCTTTTCCCGCAGATCAACATCTCCATACATGCCATGTGGGGTATGCAGAAGAAGAACACCGTGCTCGCCGTTGGTGAGTCCATCATCGACCGCGGCAGCAAGACGAACGTCGGCGATCTGATGCTGCAATACGGCGGTGGCGGACATATCGCCGCGGGTTCCTGCCAGGTAGAAAACGACCTAGCCGAGGCCACGCTGCGCAAACTGATCACGCGGATCAATGCGAATGGTTGATCCAGGAAGGAAGACGGTGGCCGGTAGACTTATGCGGGCTTGATGTCCGCCGCCTTCAACGCTTGGGCCGATTTGGTCAGGTCTATTTTTTCAAACGCGGTAAATACGTCGCGGGTGCTGCCTTTGACTTTGTGATCGCGGCATTTGGATTGTAAAAATCACCTGCACCTGGCCTGCCACAACTGCGGTTGCCAGATCCCCTGTGCCTTGGTAGGCGACGTGCGTCCTTTGGCGTGATATCGACGAGTTCGACCTTTTTGAGCAGTTCCTGGTTCTTGCGAATCTCGTCCGAGAAGTTGAGGCGACTCATGATCGATGTTTTGCCGATCGCGTCTTAGTCTCGTAGTCTTTGCTTTTTTTCCTTCAGAATTATGAGCTTGGCGATTGCCAGCTAAGTAAAATTATCCTACCATCTGGACTAATATTCAATCTGCAAAATCCGATCAGGAGTCCTTACATGAGTGGCTTGACTGCCGACCTGGGAACATTTCTCGCGAACATCAAGTATGAAGGAATGCCCAGGGACGTACTGACTTTGGTGCGCGACGGATTCACCGATACCGTCGGCGTCATCATGGTCGGCATACCTGAGCCGGTCGTGGATATCGTGCGCCGTACGATGATAGCGCCCTCCGGCAGCAAGGATGCGCGCGCCTGTCTGTCGACGCTATATACGTCCGCGCCAGATGCCGCATTGCTCGGTGGCACGGCAGCGCACGCACTCGATTACGACGATCAATCATTGTCCGGGCATCCGAGCGCGGTATTGGTGCCTGCGATACTCGCCGAGGGCGAGAAACTGGGCGCTGACGGGCGGTTGATGTCGGCGGCATACGTGGCCGGGTACGAAGTGTGGGCGGAATTGTTGCGTAGAGACGCCAACTATCATCGCAAAGGCTGGCATCCGACGTCGGTCTATGGATCCATAGCCGCGGCAGCCTCCGTATGTGTGTTGCATGGTTTGCCGGCCGAGCGTGCCGCGACGGCGCTGGCGATCGCGGCGAGCCACGCGGGTGGCCTGGCCGTTAACTTTGGCACCATGACCAAGCCCTACCACGCCGGTATGTGCGCACGCGCCGGCGTCGTCTCGGCGCGTCTGGCGGCGGCCGGCATGACTGCGAAATTCGATGCGCTGGAGCATCCGCAGGGATTTCTGCAGGCGTTTTCACCTGGAACACCCGATCTTGCTTCACCGGCGCGCGTCGGCACCGAGTGGTACATCCTCAGGCAGAGAACGTGTATCAAGAAATATCCGACCTGTTACTTCATGCACCGTTCGTTCGATGCCACGGTCAAACTGCTGGCGGGGCGCAACCTCACGGCGGACGATATCGAACAGATCGAAGTGACCATGGGCCGGGGGCAAACCACGGTGCTCGTCAATGAACGGCCCAAGACCGGGCTCGAAGGCAAATTCAGCGAGCAGTTCGCAATGGCCGCGGCCGTGATATTGGGACGCATGGGCGTCAATGAGGTCAACGACGAGACCGTGCAGCGCGCCGACATACAGGCGTTCTTCCCGAAAGTGAAGCTCAATCCGGTCGACGAATACGACACGCGCGATCCGGCGCATTCGCCGACCGAGCGCGTGGTGGTACGGCTCAAGAAAGGCGATGTGCTGGACAGCGGGCCGATTGCGAAGATCGCCGGACATGCGGACGAACCGCTGACGATAGAGGAGCTGTGGACCAAGTTCAAGGACTGCACGGCGCTGACGCATACCGAAAGCGATGCACGCCGCTTGTTCGAACAATTGCAGTCGGTTGAAACGTTGTCGTCGGTGAAGGCGCTGCCGACATGCAGGACGATATTCGTGCAGAATGCAGCAATTCATTCGTAGCGTGGGCTCGAAAGTTTCGTGGCAGTGCGCGAACGAAGCGTGGTTAGCCAAACTGGCATGATCGTCGAACGATCGATTAATTTAGGAGCATGAATTGGCGCAGATCAGCGTAGCGCGGGCATTGGCCCGCTTGTTGGAGAACATGGGAACGGAAATCATGTTCGGCGTGAACGGTCACGGCAACTGGGCCCTGCTTGACGCACTGGTGCACGAAACCACGATACGCGGCGTTGCGGCACGTGCCGAGGATCAGGCCGTGCAAATGGCGGACGGCTACTGGCGCATGCGCCGCGGCGGTCCATTGCCCATCGTCACGACCAGCGTCGGGCCCGGCAACATGAATATCGTGCCGGCCATTGCCACCGCGTTCTATGAGTCTATCGGTCTCGTGGTTCTGGCCGGCGCCGGGGCCACACACTGGTTCGACCGCGGCGGCATGGAAGAAGCGTATCGCAACGGCCCCGAGGATTGGGTCGCGGTACTCAAACCGATCACCAAGAAATCGTTTCTGGTGACTCGTCCCGATACCGCCATCGACATGTTTCTGCGCGCCTACCATACCGCTTTGTCCGGCCGCCCCGGTCCGGTCGTGATACAGGTGCCGTTTGATATCCAGAATACGCTGATATCCGATGTGCTGCCCGATCCCACGCCGTGGATGAGCTGGCATCCGCCCGCACCCGACCCCGCGGGCGTCAAGGATGCAATCGCCATCATCGCCGCGGCGCAGCGTCCGATGATAGTCGTCGGCAGCGGCATACATAACGCGCGTGCGTGGGACGAGCTCGTCGCATTCGCGGAAGCGACCGGCATACCGGTGGGAACGACCGCAACCGGAAAAGGCGCTTTTCCGGAAAAACACCGTCTTTCCGTCGGCTGCATAGGCCGCGCCGGTACCGGACATGGCAACGGTGCAGCCAGACGCAGCGATGTCGTGATCGGCATAGGCACGCACTTTACCGACATCGATACCGGCGGCTGGACGCTGTTCGACATTCCCGCGCGCACGCGCCTCATACACCTGGACATCGACAGCACCGAACTGGGCCGCGCTTATCCGGCAGCGGTCGCATTGACCGCGGATGCCAAACTAGGGTTGACGGCGCTGACAGTCGCGGCACGCGCTTCCGGCGTCAGCGAACGTAAGGACTGGTTGAAGGAAATCGGCGGCGAGCGCGACACATGGCTCAAGTCGGTGGAGCCGCAGCGCAAGTCCGACATCGCGCCGCTGCACTACGCGCGCATCTGCAGCGATACCGCGGACGTGGTCGCGGAAAAGAATCCGCAGATGCCCATACTGTTCGATACCGGTCACTTGCTGAGTTTCGCGCCGCCGTTCATGACGACGTCGTCGCGCTACATCGCTCACAATGGCTTCTTTCATCGCATGGGCTGGAGCGCATCGGCGATCATAGGCGCGAGTATCGCGCAGGGTAATGGCCAGGCGCTGGCACTGATCGGCGATGGATCGTTCATCATGGGGGGCACTGCGGTCGCCACGGCCGTTGAGCAGGACCTGCCCATCGTGTGGGTGGTGTTCAACAACCGGTCATTCCAGATCGAACGTGAACTCATGTTCCGCCTCTATGGCCGCGAGGCGATGTGCGATTACCGCAAAAAGGGCAGCAAGGAGCTGTGGAATCCCGATATGTGCAAGTGGGCGGAAGCGATGGGGGCCGCGGCCATTCATGTGGAAAAGGCGGCGGACTACGCCCCAGCGCTGCGCCGCGCTCTGGATGCCAGAACACCCACGGTGATAGACGTGGATGTTTCGCTCGACATCGAGGGCTACCGGTCCATCTGGTACCCGTACCCCACTGATTTCAATAAGACATGGACACCGGGTCCTTTGCCCGCGGGCAGCGCCGCACCACCCAAAAAATAGCGCCAGTCAGGCGGCAGGTTCTTGCGCAGCGCTAACCGACCTGATTCACCAAACGTTCGTTGCGTGCAAAACGCTGCAGGTTGGCGAGAAAAATATCGACCACCCTGGATTCATTTCCGGTCGCCGCTGACGCATTATGCGGCGAGACGATGACGTTGGGCATGTCCCACAGTGGGGATGTCTTGGGCAGCGGTTCTGATTCGAAGCAATCCATGAATGCGCCGCCGATGGCGCCCGACCGCAGCCCCGCTATCAGCGCGTGCTCATCCACCAGTTCGCCACGCGACAGATTGAGGAAACAGGCGCCGGGTTTCAGCAAGGCCAATGCCCGGGCATCCATGATATGCCGCGTTTGCGCATTTAACGGACAGGTCATGAACAGCCAGTCGCATTGTGGAAGCCAGTGATGCAATCGATCCGGCGGATCGACAATGTCGGCCGTGTCCTCGGGTTTGCGCGGCGAGCGGCGCAGGCCGACGACGCGCACGCCGAGCGGTTTCAGAAAGCGCGCGAGGTGGCCGCCGACGTGACCGAGCCCGACGATGACGGCGGTTTGCCCGCGTACGTCGCCGGGCATTTCCGGCCCCAAAAGTTGGTACCACTCATGGGCGCGCTGGCGTTCGGCGTAGAACAGCGCGCGACGCGCAAACATCAGCATGCCCATCAACGCCGTCACCGCGACCGGCTCGGCGTTCGCGCCGGTCGAGGTGCTGATCTTGATGCCGCGCGCCAACAACGCCGGAAACCAGTCGAACTGATCGGAACCGGAGCCCGGGATGTGCAGCCACTTGAAGGTCGGTATGGTCGAGACTGCGATGACGAAGCGCGCGAAATCCGGTTTGTTTTTTCTGATGTCCAGCGTCAGCAACGCGGCATCGATCGGTGTGGTGAGCGGTGCCGCGGCATCTTCGGGAAGGTTTACAAATCTCACGGTGAGTCCCGATGCTTTTGTCGCGGCACCTATGCGCTCCGCGTACAGATGTTGTACGCGCTTCGATATCAATATTGAAATCATGTTGACTGTTTTGTTGTCCTCAAGTGGTGGCGGTCAGTTGGCGCGTATGCCGGCTTCCTTGATCAGCCGCGTCCACTTCGCGATGTCCGCCTTGACGTAGGCGGCAAACTGGTCGGCGGAGTTCGCGACGACTTCCGCGCCGGCGGCGATAAACCGCTCCTTGGTTTCCGGTCTGGTCAGGTAGCGCACGGATTCCTGATTCAGGCGGTTAATGATGGTCGCCGGTGTCTTGCCGGGCGCGTACAGCACGGTTTCGCCGACGATTTCATAGCCGGGTAGCCCCGAGGCGGCCACCGTGGGCAGCCCCGGGGTGACCGGCGAGGGTTCGGCGGTGGTAACTGCCAGGGCTCGCAAGCGGCCCGATTTCACATGCGGCATCAGTTCACCCGCATCGATGATGGTCAATTGCACTTCACCGCTCAGCAAGGCGACGATGCCCGGCGCATTGCCTTTGTACGGGACATTCACGATGTCGACGCCCGCCATGGACTTGAACAT
>CANJQI010000235.1 GCA_947476215.1 Betaproteobacteria bacterium | reverse complement strand
GACCGGCTCACGTCCCGCATACATGCCACGATAGAACTCCAGCGCACGCATTTCTACCTGGTGGACCAGAGCACCAACGGCACCTATGTCAAGTTTGAAGATGGCGAGGAAGTCGTCGTGTTGCGCCGCCAATTGCTGCTCGACCGCACCGGCCGCATCTCGCTGGGGCGCAGCATTGCCGCCACCTATGACAACGTGATCAAGTTCAAATACGACCGTCGCGCGCTATATCGCATATTGCCAGGCGCGGGTAGCGCGGCTATTCGGTCTTAGCCGGGAACTGGCGGGCACGGATCCTTATTCGTCGCGCGCGTAATCCATGCGGCGGATGTGGATGGGAAGCACGTCTTACTCGGGTTATATGCCCGCGGTGCGCGCGGCTTCGTTCATGCTCTTGACGGTATCGGCAACGGTGCGGCGAAACGCCGCCGAGGTGCTGCCGACCGGAATCAGTCCCAGCGTGGTGAGCCGTTGCTGCACTTCTGGCGTTGCAACCGCCTTGCGCACTTCGTTTTCCAACCGTGCGACGATGGCGGATGGTGTTTTCGCCGGCTACGCGAGGATCTGGCCGCGGTTCATGCCGGACTCGAGTCGGCGCTTTCCGATCTGCGCGCGGTGTGCGCGGGATTGCGATTGCCGGAAATCGCTGAGCTTTCAACATACGACGTAGCCGCACGCGCCGTGCGCGACTATGAAGGCAAGACCGGCGCCAAGGTCAAGCTGGACACCATGGGCGACCCCGTGCAAGCCGCGCTTCCCGTCAAGATCACACTGTACCGGCTGCTGCAGGAATCGCTGGCCATTCTTGCCTGATTGGATCCCAGGGTACGCGGTCGCGCAGCAGGTGCCGCAGCCACAACTGGCTGCCGAAGTAGATCAGAGTTTAGCCGTCCGGCACGCCTCTGGCCACGGTTTCGATGGGAACGATGGAGCCGCGATTGTCCACGATGACGTTTTGTCCCAGGCCTGCCGCCATGCCCGGCGTGATCAGGCGTGCCGCGAGATTGCTGCCGCCGCCGGGGGACGCGTGAGTAAGCGTATCGGCTTGTTAGGGTAATTCTGAGCCCGGATCGTGCCGGCAGTCAGCAGCGCCGAATCGATCACAAGTGCTGCGTTAAACCACATGATCAACATCGATGTCTCTCCATGGAATAATCAAGAGGGTTCGGCGGTGTGATCATCGGCGACGTGTCGAGCAACTACGCCGGGTTCGTGTTCCGCAATTGCGACACCGATTTCATTTTCGCAGCAGCGGCCGTAGCGCGCGCACGTCCTTGACACGCTCAATAGTCCATATCGTATCGCACAACGCACGTGCCTGTTTCTTGCCGAGCACGGATGCCATCAGGTGATAGCATTTTTCGTCGACTTCCGCGCGTGGCATGGGATTCTGGGTGGTGCCGCGCACCGCTTTGACATGTTGATGGAAGGTGCGCCCATTCCTTAGCGTGAGATCGAGGATGGCATGTTTTTCCGGGCGCAGTTTTTCCAGTTCGTCATCCGCGATCAGCCGCACGCGCTTGCGTAACGCCACCAGTTCGGGATCTTTCATGCGTTCGACGTCGTGTGCGGACTCAAACGTGACATAACCGTCGACCAGCATCAATGCGCACATATGCTGGAGGTTGATGTCCGGCATGGTGCGGTTATCGGCAATCCGCGCGCCATCGGAGTAAACACGAACCACCAGAGTATCTACATCGCGCGCTTTGACGTGGCCGCTGCGCATCATTTCGAGCAGCGCATCCAGCGGTGCCTGTATCGGGGACCCCACCGACCAGCGTTTGATGTTGGTCTGCAAGATCTCGTAGTTCTTGCCCAGGCCCTGCGCCAGAATTTCCGGTCTGGGTTTGAAGCCGAGGCGGCCTGATTCGTCAAAGGCGACAAAGAAATTTCGTTCACCGGAAAACACATCGTCGACCGCGGTGCAGCCCGCGGCGACCATGGTGGCGGCGGTAACGCCGTTGCGAGCCGCCATGCCGCCAAAGTCGAATGCTTTTTCAATGTGTTCCAGGTCGCGTCCATAGGTCGACAGCCCGGATGTCTGTTGCGCGGTGTACGACAGCGTATGACGGACCTGAGCGGCTGTCAGATGCGCGAGTGTCGCGCTCGCCGCCGCTGCGCCAAATGTCGGACCAAAGCAATGCGTCATATGCCCCAGATTCCAGAATTTGATGCTGCCCAGCGCGAGGTTGATGCGCGCGCCCACGTCGTATCCCAACGCGACCGCGCGTAATAATTCCGTGCCGCTGCGCCGTTCGCGCTCCGCCATCGCAAGTGCCGCCGACACGATGCCGCAGCCGGGGTGCATCAGCGATCGCGCATGCGAATCGTCGGTTTCGTCGGCGTGCGCCTGCATGCCATTGGCGAGCGCCGCATTGACGGCATTGGTGACGATTTTTGACGCGACGACCGTCGATTCGCGCGCGCCGCCCAGGGTTTTCACGTACGTGATGGCCATTTTTCCCGGCAGCAGCTTAGAGCCGGACACCATGGCGGCCAGCGTATCCAGTACGTGGTGCTTGGTTTTCTCCACCACCGGTTTGGGCAGCGGCTTGCTGCGTGCTGCGGCGATGTACGCCGCAAGCGTGCGCATGACAGGCGAAACTGCCGAACTCTTTTTATTGCTTTTCATAACCAGCACTCTATCCTCGCTCGAACCCGCATTGTTTCATACACCAACGAAGCGACATTGTAGCCGCCGGCAGCGGAAAATTTACGGTTCCTGTATATTCGCTGAAAGAACACTGAAAGAACAGGAGGGAAAATGCAAAGTTTCACCGAAGGCGCTGATGCCAGCTGTCCAGGGTCAGCGCCACCATTACGGAAAAACGCCGCGACTAGGCAGCTGCGAATTTCACACTGGGCTGCCGGTGTGTTTCATGCGGCCATAGTGCTGGCCTGCCCGGCAACGACGCATGCACAAACCTACCCGAACAAAATCATACGTCTGATTACCGCCGAGGCCGCAGGCGGTTCGGATGTGATCGCGCGTATCATTGCGCATGGCCTTGCGCCGCGTGTGGGGCAGCAGGTCATCGTCGAAAATCGCGGCGGTCTTGTCGGTGGAGAGACGGCGGCCAAGGCGTCCGCCGATGGTTATTCGCTGCTGGTTTACGGCAGCAGCATCTGGTTGCTGCCTTTCATGCGCCCCAACATACCCTGGGATCCGGTGAGGAATTTCGCGCCGGTTACTCATGCCGTCAGCACGCCCAGTGTGCTCGCCGTCAATCCGACCGTGCCGGCGAAAACCATCAAGGAGTTCATCGCGCTCGCAAAGGCGAAGCCCGGTGAATTCAACTATGCGACGGCATCCACCGGGTCGGTCAATCATCTGGCATCGGAGTTGTTCAAGAGCATGGCCGGCGTCAATATCGTGTGGGTGCCTTATAAAGGGACGGGACCCGCGCTCACCGCATTGATCGCGGGTGACGTGCAGATGATAATTACCAGCGCCGGCTCGCTAAGCCCGCACATCAAATCCGGCAGGCTAAGAGGGCTCGCAGCCACCACCGCGACCCCGACACCACTGGCGCCCGACCTTCCGACGCTGGCGGCTTCCGGTCTGCCCGGTTACGAGGCTGTCTCCGCATTCGGCGTATGGTCCCCGATGGGGGTGCCCAAACCGATCATCACCTTGCTCAATAAGGAAATTGTCGGCGTTCTGACCACGCCTGATGTGCGGCAGAAATTTCTGGCTGCTGGCATCGAAGTCGTTGCCAGCACACCTGAAGATTTCGATAAACTGATACGTCGCGAAATGGCGCGTTTTGGCAAGATTATCAAGGACTTGGGCATACGCGCCGAGTAAAAAATGCTTGAGGAGCAAGACCATGGTAGACGTTTCAAATCTGCGTGTTAAGAGACTGAACAATGCTTCGTTTGGTGCGCTCATCTCCGGGGTGGACGTGGCGCGCGAACTTGATGCGCCGATGATCAAGGCGGTACAGGGCGCGATGGACGAGCACCAACTGATCATCATGCGTGGTCAGAAGTTGACGGCGCCCGACCTGGTACGGTTTTCCAAGTACTTCGGCACGATACAACAGAGCGCGCACAAGTATTCGCACAAGGACGCGCCCGATGCTTATGTCCTGTCGAACATCGTCGATGTAAACGGACAAAACATAGGACTCGCGGAAGCCGGACCTTTCTGGCACACCGATGGTGTTTATTTCGAGACGCCGCACGCCTATACGCTGTTCTATGCCGTGGAAATTCCGCATGACGGCGATACGCCCCTGGGCGATACCCAATTCGCGAGTCCTACGAACGCTTATGACGGATTATCCGAGGCGATGAAGCAGCGCCTCGCGCCATTGAAGGCTATCCACAGCATGACACGCCCGCGCTCCGCCGAGCGGCTCGGCACGCGCAAGCGCGCGCCCCTGACCGCCGAGCAACTGGCCAAACATCCCGACCGCGCGCATCCGGCGATACGCACGCATCCGAACACGGGTCGCAAATCCATCTATGTCAACGAAAACTATACCGAGACCATAGCGGGCATGGCGCCGGAAGAAGCCCGACCTCTGCTGGACCAGCTCCAGGCGCATTGTCTGCAGCCGCAGTACTACTACCGGCATAAGTGGCAGGTGGGCGATGTGGTGATCTGCGACAATTGCGCCCTTCAGCATAAGGCCACACTGGACTACAAGCTGCCGCAGCGCCGGATGCTGTATCGCACCACCATCGCCGGCGGTGTGCCTTTTTAATACGCAAATTCAATGGATTCCAGAGGAAAGAAAGATGAACAAACCGGTTGAGCACGCAGTGAAAAAAGCAGTGGACAGCATACAGGAGTGCCTTGTCGACTATGCAGTGGGTTTGAAATTCGAGGAACTGCCACCGGATGTCGTGCATGGCACCAAGGTGCGCATCATCGACACACTGGGTTCGCTGATGGGCGGTTTTTTTTCAGATCCCAGCCGTATGGCGCGCAGCGTCGCGGCCGCAATGCCCAATCCTGCCGGGGCGACCATCATAGGCACGCGCATGAAAACCGCACCTGACATGGCTGCATTCGTCAATGGCGCCACTGCGCGCTACGTCGAGATGAACGACATCTATCACTGGCCCGGCAGCTTTGGCGGCCATCCGAGCGACGTGCTGATGCCGGTGTTCGCGGCGGCCGAACACGCGCAGGCCAGCGGCCGCGATCTGATTACCGCGGTCGTGCTTGCGTACGAGGTTTATCAAAGCTTCTCCAACGTATTCAAGAATGTGGGCATGGGATTCGATCACACCAATTTTGCGACGCTCGGCTCCAGCCTGGGCGCCGGCAAGGTGTTCGGTCTGAATCGCGAACAGATGGCCCATTGCATTTCCATGGCTGCCGTGCCCAACGTGATTTTGAGGCAGGTGCGCGCCGACCACTATACGATGTGGAAGGCGGTGGCTTCAGGTCAGGCGGGTCGTGCCGGCGTGTTTGCCGCGATGCTGGCGCGCGCCGGCATGGAAGGTCCGCATCTGCCGTTCGAAGGCAAAGCGGGTTGGTGCGATCACGTGGCGCGCGACCGTATTACGATCAGCCTGGGCGGCCGCAACTCGGGTATGCCGTTCAAGATATTGCATTCGCTGATCAAAAACCGCTCGTCGTGCGGCAAGACCATCGCGTCCATACTCGCCGCGGAAAAAGTTGCGCCGCTGAGGAATCTCAAGGACGTAAAACAGGTCATCGTCGCAGTCGACAAACTCGCGAAAGACCGTCTCGGCACCGGCGAGCACCGCTGGCACCCCGACACGCGCGAGGGCGCCGATCACAGCATTCCGTACGTGGTTGCCGCGACGCTGTTAGACGGCACCGTCACACCCCGATCATTCAATGAGGCGCATCTGGCAAATCCTGAACTGATCGCCCTGATGCAGAAGATTGAGGTCGTCATCGACGATGAATACACCAAGGCTTATGTGCAGATGCCGGTCAGGCATAGCGCCCGCGTTACGGTGGTCACCAACAGCGGTGAGCGCATGGTCGGTGAAACGGGCGGCGATCAGGACGACCTGTCCACACCCAAGACGGACGCGCAGATCATTGAAAAATTTCGCGGCCTGACCGAAGATTTTCTGGGTTCGAAACGCGTCAAGTCCACGTTGGACAGTTTGTGGGGTCTGGATAGCATGGCCGACGTGACTGTCATACCGCCGGCGTTTGTGCTGGACTAACGCCGACAGTCCGTAGGATGGGTTGAGGCACGAAACCCATCAGCTGCGGCCAGTAGCAACGGGGACTATTTGATGAGTGTCGCTGCGTTCGACCCCTCCTGCGCGCCGATTCTCGCAGCGCTTATTCCTCGCGTATGCCGGCGTCCTTGATGACTTTGCCCATGCGTGCGATTTCGGATTTGACGATGGCGAGGGACTCCGCCGGCGTGGTGCCCATCACGTCCGAACCGGAGCGGAAAAAGCGATCTTTCACTTCGGGTTCGCTGAGGATGCGCGCGATTTCCTGATGCAGCCGGGCAACCACCGTGCGCGGTGTTCTGGCCGGCGCGTGTATGCCGTTGATGACCACCGATTCGAAACCGGGCAGGCCCGCTGACGCTACCGTAGGCAGGCCCGGCGCCAGCGCCGTCGGTTGTGCGCTGGTGACGGCGAGTGCCCGCAATCGGTTGGCTTGTACATGAGGCATGGTGGATCCCGCGCTGCCGAACGACACATGAACCTGTGCCGCGACCAGTGCCGACAGCGCAGGTCCCGCGCCCTTGTAGGGTATGCGCACCATGTTCACGTTCGCCATGGATTTGAACAGCTCGGCCCCGAGGTGGTTCGCCGATCCGACGGACGCAGAGGAATAATTGAGTTCGCCGGGTTTGGCGCGCGCCGCGTCTATTAAGTCCTTGATGGACTTGATGGCTGATGTGGGGTGCACGACCACGATGTTGGGTGAAGTCACGGCCAGTGTCACCGGCGTGAAATCTATCAGCACGTGGTAGGTCAACTTGCGCATTAGTGGTCCCAGCACGAAAGACCCGCCGGCGGCGAGCAGGGTATAGCCGTCGGGCGATGCCTTGGCCACCGTCTCGGCCGCGAGCATGGCAGGTCTGTTTTCCACGATCACATTCTGGCCCATGCGTGCCGTGAGCCCCTGTGCAATCGGGCGCGCCACGAAATCATTGCTGCCGCCGGGCTCGGAGGCCAGGATGCGTATCGGTTTGTGCGGAAAATCCTGCGCGTATAGCGTTGGTGCGGTGGTGGCGAGCACAGTTAAGATGCATGCCAAGAAACTGGACGACTTCAAAATTCCTCCCGAAATTCAGATAAATACATATAAAAACATAGTGTTAGAATTATTTTCACGAGGCAGCTAACCCTCAAAATCCGTTTGCATGGTCTCGTGCCCGACGGAGTCTATCAGAACACTGAGCGCGAACCGGCCTTCCATGAGGCGCGTGCGCTTGCCCGCGATTAGTTGCAGGGCTTACTCGAGGGCATGGGTCTTGCCTTTTGCCTTCGATTCTTCTGACAATGCGACTGATGTTAGGGAAACTGCCTCTTCTGGTGAAGCATTCTTGAAATGAGTACACGGCTGCCGCGCACACGATAGATGATCGTGAACGGATAACGCGTAAGCACCAGTTCCCTG
>CANJQI010000234.1 GCA_947476215.1 Betaproteobacteria bacterium | reverse complement strand
TTGTCACAGAGCTGACATTTATTCTTGTGAAGTAGCTTAATTTTTCTGGCAAGCGCGGTATCTCGAAGAATGCGATAAATTTCAGTGTGAACTCGATCCGGGGTTTCAGCCTCTTCAATATCGCTCGCCAGTGGCGTGGGCTTCAGTTTCGACCGCAGGCCCCAAACGCCCGCCCCAATGCCGTTTACTGTGTAGAGCAAATCTTCACCACGGAAGCCAGTGGAGTCAGAGGAGTGATTTTGTATTGTTCACTGGACAGTCATCTCGATTGTCGGAGGATGAGGCCCAGGCCGAATACGCATGATCTCGGCAAGCAAATCGTGTCGATGCGCTATGCCGCCCAAGTTTTCTAGGGCGGTGCAGATGTCATCAATCCATCGATTCATGAGCAGCCTAACTTTCAATTAATTGACGCGTCAAACGTGCCCAATCCATACCCTGGTATAGGGAAGTTTGCATGGGCAGATGTAGCCGTATGCGCGAGTACATATACAAATAGTTGGGTCTTTCATGTTTCTCCGCCGCTGAATCCCGTCTACTCAATTGTTATTCCCGCGTCTCTGATGACTTTGCCGAGTCTGACTATATCCGCCTGTATCGCGGATGCGAACTGTTGCGGCGTGCTGCCGGCGATTTCCGTGCCGTTTGCGATCAGCTTTTCGCTGACGTCTTGTTGATTGAGCGTTCGCAATATTTCCTGATTAAGTCGGCTGATGAGCGTGGCGGATGTGCGGGCAGGAACAAACATGCCAAGCACGGACGACGACTCCGCGCCAGCAAGACCGGCGTTTGCCAGCGTGGGAACTCCGGGAGCAAATGACGATGTCTGTGGGCTGGTTACCGCGAGTGCGCGCAGTCGGCTGGTTTTCACGTGCGGCATGCCTGAGGATACGGTGGGAAACATGATCTGCACTTCGCCGCCGATTAGCGCGGTGAGGCCGGGGCCGCCGCCTTTATATGCGATGCGCACAATACTGATGTCGGCGATGGATCTGAACAATTCCGCCGCGAGGTGATTGGATGCGCCGGCGGGGCCGGAACCGTAGTTGATGCGGCCTGGGTTGGCCTTGGCGTGCGCGATCAGTTCCTTGACGGAGTTGGCCGGGACCAAAGGATGAATGACCAGCAGATTGGGGGCGCTTGCGATCAGGGTAATGGGGGCGAAACTGCGCACTGCGTCGTACGACGTAATGTGCCGTAACAACGGGCCTATCCATAACGTGGTGCTGTCGAGCAGCAGCGTATAGCCATCCGGCTGTGCGCGTGCAACAACTTCAGGGGCGATGACTTGTCCGCGGTTGTCGACGATCACCTGCTGGCCAAGATTGTTCGCAAGCGCCTGCGCGATGATGCGCGCTACCAGATCGTTGCTGCCCCCGGCTTCGGCCGTGACGATGCGCAGGGGCTTCGTGGGATAGGTTTGCGCGGAAGCGCTTTCCGCAGCGACCGGGAAGAGCAGAGTCAATACTAAGATTGAGCGTTGCATGATAACTTTTGCTATTGGATATTGATAAAGGATATACAAGCGCGCCCTCACCCTCTGTCCCTCTCCGCGAGGGAGAGGGATGGCTTCCGTGCTTGAAGTTTGTCAGGTACGCTTATGAAGTTCAACCGGATTGAAGATGCTTGCGATTTGAATTCTGTCGAGCGACTGCTGCTATAGTATGTCAGGGGCGCGCGGTTCAGGCCATATCGGGGGCGTTTGATGCGGATGGTACGACGAATAGTTGCGTTGGTCACGATGGCATGTTGCAGTCTTGGTGCAAATATTGTCGTTGGGCAAGAGTATCCGACGCGGCCGATACGTATCGTTACCGCTGCGGCAGGTGGCGGTGTGGATACAGCGGCGCGACTGATTGCGCAAGGCTTGACCGCGAGAATGGGCGAGCAGGTCATCGTTGAGAATCGCGGCGGCAGCGGCGCAATTGCAGCGGAGATCGTGGCGCGCGCGCCGGCGGATGGCCATTCGTTGATTCTTTATGGCAGTGCCTTGTGGTTGACGCCATATCTGCAGCAGCAGGCGTCCTATGACCCCGTCAGGGACTTTGCCCCCATTACCCTTGCAATTACCTCGCCCAATGTTTTTGTCGTCCATCCTTCGTTTGCCGCGTCCTCCGTAAAGGAGTTGATCGCCATTGCGAAAGCCCGGCCGGGCGAACTCAATTACGCCTCGACCGGCACCGGCAGTTCCCCGCATCTCGCCGGGGAGTTGTTCAAGTTCATGGCGGGTGTGAATATCGTGCATATCAACTACAAGGCGGCGGCGCAGGCGATCAGCGAGTTGATCGCGGGCCAGAACCAACTGGCGATTGCGACAGCGGCATCCGCGACGCCACACGTCAAGTCCGGCCGACTGAGGGCGATGGCGGTCACGACTGCTCAGCCGTCGGCACTGTTTCCCGGCATACCTTCGGTGGCGGCTTCCGGGTTACCAGGTTACGAGGCGCCTTCGCTTTTCGCATTGTTTGCGCCTACGAAGACACCGGAGCGTATCATTCAGCGTTTGAATCAGGAGGTCGTGCGGGTGCTCGCGCTTGCCGACGTAAAGGAGAAGTTTTTTAACACCGGTGTAGAGACCGTGGGCAGTGCTCCGGCTGAGCTGGGCGCGACGGTAAAGTCCGAGATGGCCAGAATGGGCAAGCTGATCAGGGATGTGGGGATACGAGCGGAATAACAGATTTGGAGTCTTGAATGAATAAGTCGTGGTTTGCCATAAATGTGTTTTTGATCGTTGCTGTGATTCCGGGTGGAGGCGTTGCACATGCTCAATCTTCATCAACAGGTGCGGGGGCGGCCTATCCGTACAAGCCGATACGCATCGTGACCTCCGCGGTGGGCGGCGGCAGCGATTTTGTTTCGCGGTTGATCGCGCAGGGGATTTCGGGTCCGCTGGGGCAGCAGGTCATCGTGGAAAATCGCGCCGGCGGGGTGATTCCGGGCGACGTGGTTGTGAAATCGTTGCCCGACGGCTATACGTTGCTGCTGACCAGCAGCACGCTTTGGCTCGCATCGTTTCTGCAGGACAAGGTTCCATTCGATCCGATCAAGGATTTCGCGCCCATAACCGTTGCCGCAAGTTCACCGGGTGTGCTGGTTCTGCACCCGTCGGTTGCGGCGAATACCGTCAATGAATTGATTGCGCTTGCGAAAGCTAAACCCGGCGCGCTCAATTACGCATCGGCGGCAACCGGAACGGCCAATCACCTTGCGGCGGAGCTGTTCAAATATATGGCCGGTGTGAATATCGTGCGCGTGTCGTACAAGGGCGGCGCGGCACAGATGGCCGACCTGATCAGTGGCCTCGTACACATGACGTTCGGCACGGCGGGCACGGTGGCGCCGCACGTCAAATCGGGAAAGTTGAAGGCGCTTGCGGTCACCAGCGCGGAGCCGTCGCAACTGTTTCCGAAGTTGCCTACGATAGCCGTCTCGGGACTGCCGGGGTATGAGTCGGTCGTTATTCACGCCATTTTCGCGCGTGCACAGACGCCTGCGCCCATCCTCGGCCGCCTTAATCAGGAAATCGTGCGTGTGCTGCAGCGCGCGGACCTCAAGGATAAGTTGTTGAACTCCGGCGTAGAAACCGTGGGCAGCACGCCTGAGCAATGCGCCGCGGTGGTCAGATCCGAGCGCGCGCGCATGGGCAAAATGATCAAGGAAGCCGGCATACGCGAAGAGTAATTCACGAGGACAGGCGTCGCATGAACTGTAGACATTTACTGCTACGATAGCCCGCTGGGCGTGAGTAAAAAACTATTTAATATCAAATGGTTATGCGGCTGACAGTGACCCGCCTTGATGACGCTGTGAGCGGCGTCATCCGACTGGTCGGCGTCCACCGTAAGCGTGGGCGGGCAGCCACCCGTTCTTCGACGGCAGCGCCAGTGTGGCTACCCCTGTTGCGTTGCGTTCCCCACGCTGGTCCATGCACCAGATGTCGCAGTGAACCACGTAGCGGCCGTTGACCTGTTCTTTTCCGGTGACTCGCCCATAACAGCGTGTCAGGTCGCCTTCGAGGTTGAAACGGCTGACGCGCACCATGAGCCGCGTTACGAAGCCATCGTCGCCTATCCAGTTGGTCAGCAGATTGCCCAGCCACGCGATGCGTTCCGGTCCATAGTCGTATGCCGCCGGCACACCTACCTTGCGCGCATAGGCGCTGTCCCAGTGCACGCGTTCCGGTGGTTCCGGAACTCCCAGTTCATTGGGAACACCGAGGGCGGGATGACGCTTCAGGTAGTCGTACCAGAATCCGTGGGACTTGATGTACAGGCCGCCGCGCGCCATTTCATACGCCACCGCGTTGGTCGCGGAATAAGGTCCCTTGTTGATGGGCGTCAATTCATCACCGACGTTTACATCTTCCCAGTAACGTGGTGTCGCGCCGCGGATGCTCTCGGCATCGTACGCGCGGGTGACTTCCGCGATGTCCTCCGTGGTGTACGTTTTCAGCGTCAGGTGCTTGTACTTGCCCTTTTCCTTCGATCGACCGCGTTCGATGCGCATGCCCCACGATTCCCCCTCGCAGATCACCTCATCGTTCTGGTCGACAAACAGTACCGTGGAGATCTGCTGGAACATGCGGCGCGAAAATTTGCTTTCTTTTTCGATCAGGTCATTGAAGATGATGCGCACGCGAATCTCATCGTTCCTGAATACCGGCCGGTTCCAGCGCCAGTCTATTCCGCCAAAAAATGAATGCACGCCCGGCAGCCCGCCGCGATATCCGCTGCTCAGTTTGTCGAATGCCGCAAGTATGGTAGGCGGTCCCATGAGCGCGCCCCACGATGTCGACTTCGCATAGGCCTCGTCCGACCATAACCGGTTGCGGTCGCCCATGGCCTCCGCCCAGTGCCGGATCGAATCGCGCGTCGCTTCGGTCAGATAGGGTTGCGGACGGTTGCCGATTTCGGTGCCTATCAGCGCACGCACCTTCGCCAGCGCTTCGTCGGTTATATCGACCTGTTTTTCATTGCCTTCCTGCATTTCGATCTCCATTAATGCTTATGTTAGGCTGCGTATCGATGCCGCCGTAGTCTTGCTCCAGCCTGCGTCAGGCTCAGGGCGTCGCCAGTTTCAGGTTGGCGTCCTTTGCCAGTTTCGTCCACATCGCAATTTCCCTGCTGATGATATTCGTGAATAGGTCCGGTGCGCCGCCCGCCACCTCGCTACCCATGGCGGCGAATCGCTGCGCGATATCCCTGGACTGCAGGATCGCGTTTATCTCCCGGTTGAGTTTATCGACAATTCCCCCGGGTGTTCTTGCCGGCGCGAGCAGACCGTACCAGACGACGATATCGTCAAAGGCTGGAACGGTTTCGGCGATGGCTGGAATGTCGGGCAGTGATGGCCAGCGCTTTCTGGTCGTCACGCCGAGGCCGACCAGCCTGCCGGCCTGCACGTTGGGAAGTGCGGCAGTCGTGCTCGTAAAAATGTAAGTGATCTGCCCGCCGATCAGGTCGGTCATGGAGGGCGCCGCGCCTTTGTAAGGAACGATCGTGGTCTTGATGCCGGCCGCGAACTGGAATGATATCCCGGCGAGGTTCGAGAGTCCGCCGCCGGAGCCAAAAGTCAGTTCTCGCGGACGCGCATTCGCCAGTCGGACCAGATCCGCAACGCTGCCGACGCCGGACTTCGGATGCGTCACCAGCAGGAATGGACCGGAAGAAATAAAGACGATCGGAGCATAGTCTTTTTGTGAGTCATAGGGCAATTTTTCATGGAGGGCCGGATTGCTGGTGAGTACGCCGGTTCCGCCCAGCAGCAGCGTGTAACCGTCCGCCGGCGCCGTGGCCGCCGCGGTCATCGCCAGCAAACCGTCGGCTCCCGAACGGTTATCAAGCAGAAATTGCTGACCCCATTTTTCGGTCAGTTTCTGGCCTATCGATCTTGCCACGACATCGGTCGGTCCGCCCGCCGCGTAGGGAATGATGACGCGTACGGTTTTTTGCGGGTACGAGTCTATGCGCTTATCTTGAGAGACGGCCGCCGGAGACTGAAAGAAAACAGCGATGCCTAACGCCATTACCACGCGTACCATATTCCACGCTCCTTTCGGAAATTGTCGGCCATCATGGCGTGGAACAAATAAAACTCACAACGCAGAGGACGCGGCGGGCGCGGAGGTTCGCGGAGTAAAACTTGACGGCACTTTATTGCGGCACCACACCGCTACGTTTCGCCACCTCCGCGTAGCGCTGGACTTCTGATTTCAACAGCGTGCCGAATTCTTCCGGCGTGCTGCCGACCGCGGTTACGCCTATCTTGACGAGGCTGGCCTGCACATCGGGCATGAAAAGCGCGCGGGCCATCTCTTTCTGTATCTTGTCGATCACGCGGCGTGGTACGCCGCGCGGCGCCAATGCCGCGTGCCACGTGCTGGAGTCATAGCCTTTGATGCCGGACTCGTCCACGGTGGGCGTATCGGGCAGCGCGAAGTACCGTGCTTTTGACGTCACTGCGATCAGTTTGACGCGCTTTGCGGTGATCAGCGGCAGAGTCTGTATCGGGCTGCCGAAGGTCATGGACACCGCGCCCGACATCAGGTCAGCCGTGGTCTGCGACTGGCCCTTGTATGGTACGTGCAGGATATCGGTGCCGGTCATGGCCTTGAACAGCTCGCCCGCGAGATGATTCGATGCGCCTATGCCGGAGGATGCGAACGTCAGTTGGCCCGGCTTCGCTTTCGCCAGCGCGATCAGTTCACTGACGGAATTGACCGGTACCGACAAGCTTACAACCAGCACGAATGGCGTCGTTGCAATGACCGTGACCGGCGTGAAGTCCGCCACCGTGTCGTAGGGCAGGGACTTGTAAATGCTGGGCGCGATGGCGTGCGATGCCGACACGTAGAGCAGCGTGTGTCCGTCGGCATTTGATTTCGCGGTGATTGCGGCCGCGATGGTACCGCCAGCGCCGCCCTGATTGTCTATGACAACCGTTTGACCCCACGCTTCGGTCAGTTTGGCGCCTACCAGACGGGCCACGGTATCCGTTGGTCCGCCGGCGCTGAACGCAACGATCCAGCGGATGGGTCTGACCGGATAATCCTGTGCGATTGCCGGAAACGAGATTGCAATGAAGCACGCAGCACCCAGCAGCATTGCCATCATTCTGCCCGACGCCGTCCTGTTAGTTGCCGTCATGCTCCCTCCGTTCGGGACGATTCATTCGTCGCTTCGGCTTTTTGTATAGAATGCAGTCAATGTACACTGCGCATGCGGCGATTGCAATTTTCGCGACGTATGCCCGGACCCGGTTACCAGAAACCTCCTCCTATGAATACGGACACTTCCACCGCAGATCAAGTCATAGCCGCCCTTGAATCCAGCTCGGATCTGCGCAAGACGCGATGCGGCGATGGCAGCATGGCCTGGCGGTTATGGGGCAAGGGCCCCAATCTGGTGCTGCTGCACGGCAATCTGGGATCTTGGAAACACTGGATACGCAATATCAAGTTTCTTGCGCAGCGGTATCGCGTCATTGCCGGTGATATTCCCGGATTTGGCGACTCGGATCTGCCTCCCAAGCCATACTCGGCCGAAAGCGTCGCGCGTATCGTCGCGGACGGCCTGATCGAAATTACCGGGGACGCCGAGCCTCTGATATTGGCGGGATTTTC
>CANJQI010000233.1 GCA_947476215.1 Betaproteobacteria bacterium | reverse complement strand
GCGCCGACTGCGACATTCACTATGCCGAACCGACGCCCAGCCAGTTCTCGTTCAATTCTCCGGTCGGCGCATGCGATACATGCCGCGGGTTTGGTCGTGTGATCGGGATCGACTTCGGACTCATCGTGCCCGACGAGTCGAAGTCAATACGCGACGGTGCGATACGGCCATGGCAGACGCCGAGCTTTCATGAATGTCAGGACGACATCATCAATTACGCAAAGAAACGCGGCATACCACTCGACGTCCCGTGGCGCGAACTCACGCCGGCGCAGAAAACGTGGGTGCTCGAAGGCGAGCTGGAGTGGGTCGACTGGAAACAATCCTGGCCCGGCACCTGGTATGGCGTGCGGCACTTCTTCCAGTGGCTGGAAACCAAGGCGTACAAAATGCACATCCGTGTGCTGCTGTCCAAGTATCGCGCCTACACGCCGTGCACCGCGTGCGATGGCGCGCGGCTAAAGCCGGACGCACTCGCTTGGCGGCTGGGCACCAAACCGGATGCAGACGGCGCGCTCCCGGCGAACAAACGCTATCGCGCGCGCAGCATCAAATACGATGACGAGATACTGCGCGCGCTGCCCGGACTAACCGTGCATGACCTGATGTTGCTGCCGATAGATCGTACGCGTGCCTTCATTGATACGCTGCATCTTCCTTCCGCGCTCGATCAGGCCACCGAACTGCTGCTCAAGGAAATACGCACGCGACTGTCGTATCTGACGCAGGTCGGCCTCGGTTACCTGACGCTGGACCGTCAGTCGCGCACGCTTTCGGGCGGCGAGGTGCAACGCATCAACCTGACGAGCGCGCTCGGCACTTCCCTGGTCAACACTCTGTTCGTACTCGACGAGCCGTCGATAGGCCTGCATCCGCGCGATATGGAGCGCGTCATCGGCGTCATGCACAAGCTGCGCGATGCCGGAAACTCACTGGTGGTGGTGGAACATGAGCCGCAGATTATGTTCGCCGCCGACCGCATCCTCGACATGGGCCCCGGACCCGGCGAACGCGGTGGCGAAATCGTCTGTTTTGACACGCCGGACAAACTCAGGAATCACCCGCGCTCACTGACCGGCGAATACCTGTCGGGCCGCAAGCGCGCCCACAATTACACCGAAGGCACTTCTCACCCCCCCCCCTCGAGGGGGAGAACCGATGTGGAGGGGCAGCCTTTCTCCCCCACCCCTGCCCTGCCCCATTCGATGGAGACACCCGGATCGATGGAGACACCCGGACGGGTGCGGGTGCGAGGGGGAGGGAGTATCCAAATCTTCGGCGCCGCCGAGCACAACCTCAAAAACATAGACGTTGCGATTCCGCTCAACCGCCTGGTATGCGTGACCGGCATGTCCGGATCCGGTAAATCGACGCTGATACAGGATGTGCTCTACGCAGCGCTGCGTAAACACAAGGGCAAACCCACTGAAGTACCGGGTAGGCATCGCGCACTGCAAGGCTTAGCTTTTATAGATGATGTTGTAATGGTCGACCAGTCAGCCGTCGGCCGCACGACGCGCTCCAATCCTGCCAGCTACGTCGGCGCATTTGATGCGATCCGCGAGTTGTTCGCCCAGACCGCGCTCGCCAAAGAACGAAGTTATACACGTGGGACCTTCAGCTTTAACTCGGGAAACGGCCGCTGCCCGACATGCGGCGGCAACGGCTTTGAGCACGTCGAGATGCAGTTCCTGTCGGATGTCTACCTGCGCTGTGTGGATTGCGACGGCAAACGCTTCCGGCCCGAGGTGCTGGAAGTCAAGATAGAAGGTCTCACGGTTCCGGCATCCGCACACCGTGCCGGGTTAGATGCGGGCGACCCCGCGAGCAGCGCAAGTACCGCTCCCGCCGAGTACGTCTCATGCTCCATCGCCGATGTCCTGGAGTTGACGGTCTCCGAGGCACTGAATTTTTTCGCCCTTCATCCTGGCGTGCGCACGGCTCTGAAGCCGCTCGCGGATGTCGGACTTGAGTATCTGCGCCTGGGCCAACCCGTGCCCACGCTCTCAGGGGGAGAAGCACAGCGCCTGAAGCTGGCCGGACATCTGGCCGTGGCAGCCAAGAATATGGCTGGGAAGAACAGTCTGGCTATCGCCGCCGCCAGACAGCCGCGTGGCTCGGTGCCGCCGCACCTTACGCCTCACAGCGCGCTTTTTCTGTTCGACGAACCCACCACCGGCCTGCATTTCGACGACGTCGCGAAACTGCTGCGCGCGTTCCGGCAACTGATCGCCGCCGGCAATTCGCTGGTGGTCATCGAGCACAATCTCGACGTAATCGCCGCATCCGACTGGATCATAGATCTCGGCCCCGAAGGCGGCGAAGCCGGCGGCGAAATCGTCTGCAGCGGAACGCCAGCGCAAGTCATGGCGCACGCCAGCTCGCATACCGGCAAGGCAATGCGCGACTACGAGGCCGCCCTGTCCAAAAAATCGATGATCAATCCTGCATTGCCGTCCCCCACTCATCACTCATCACTCATCACTCATCACTGCATACAGGTCCACAACGCCCGCGAGCACAATCTCAAAAACATTAATGTCGAGATTCCGCGCAATCAGTTCACGGTCGTGACCGGCGTTTCGGGCAGCGGCAAAAGCACGCTGGCGTTTGACATCGTATTCGCCGAGGGTCAGCGCCGGTACCTGGAATCGCTCAACGCCTATGCGCGCCAGTTCGTGCAACCGGCGTCCAAACCCGAAGTCGATGCCATCTTCGGCATACCGCCTACGGTTGCGATCGAACAGCGCACCAGTCGTGGCGGTCGCAAGAGTACGGTTGCCACACTGACCGAGATCTATCACTTTCTGCGCCTGCTGTTCGTCAAGCTGGGCACGCAGTACTGTCCTGATTGCAATGTGGCGATAGAACCACAAACCATAGACGCGATCGCGGCGCGCATACTCAGGGACTACAAGAACAGCCGTGTCGGTCTGCTGGCGCCGCTGGTGGTCGCGCGCAAGGGCTATTACACCGATCTGGCCAAGTGGGCGCACGGCAAGGGTTACACGCATCTGCGCGTTGACGGTGCGTTCATACCCACCGACAAATGGCCGCGTCTGGGCCGTTTCCGGGAACACAACATCGAACTTCCAGTGGCCGATGTGCGCGTCACCGCCAACAGTGAGGCTGCGCTGCGTACCGCGCTGACACGCGCCGTCGATCTCGGCAAGGGTGTCGTCCATGTGCTGGCGCCGCTGGCGGCACTCGAACGCGCGATGGCAAAAAAAGACGCGACGCTGGCGGTCATGAAAGAAACAGTGTTTTCGGTCAAGCGCGCATGCCCGTCGTGCGCACGCAGTTTTCCCGAACTCGATCCGCGGTTGTTCTCGTTTAATTCCAAACATGGGTGGTGCGCGGCGTGTTATGGCACCGGCCTGAAACTCACCGGCGTGACTTGGGACGACGAGCGTGCCAAAACCGGCGCCGAGGATCATGTGCTGGACTCGTGGATCGAATGGCTGGAGGTCGACGAGACTTGTCCGGCCTGCAATGGCAAACGGCTCAACCGCGAAGCGCTCGCCGTGCGCTACCGCGACAAGTCGATAGCCGACATAACTGCGCTGGCAGTCGGCAAGGTGGAAACGATATTTCGCAGCATGTCGCTCAAGGGACGCGAACTGGAGATTGCACGCGATCTGCTAGCCGAATTGAAATCACGACTGGACTTTCTGAACCAGGTCGGGCTGTCATATCTGGCGCTGGACCGCGCGGCACCCACGTTATCCGGAGGCGAAGCGCAGCGCATCCGCCTCGCGTCGCAGTTGGGCTCGAATTTGCGCGGTGTGTGCTACATCCTGGACGAGCCGACCATAGGCCTGCATCCCCGCGATAACCGCATCCTGCTCGACACGCTCGAAAAATTGCAGGCCAAGGGCAACACCCTGCTGGTGGTTGAACACGATGAGGACACCATACGCCGCGCCGCGCATGTCATCGATCTCGGGCCCGGCGCGGGCAAACTCGGTGGTCATGTGATCGCTGCCGGCTCAGCCGCCGAACTGATGAAAAACCCGGCGTCCGTCACCGGCAGATTTCTCGCTCATCCACTGCAACACCCGCTGCATCCGCCGCGAGCCGTAACGCGACAAACACCGGCACTGGAGATCGTGGATGCCAGTCTGCACAACCTGCGCAAAGTCAAGGTTCGCCTGCCTCTGGGCAGGCTCACCGTGGTCACGGGTGTTTCGGGATCCGGCAAGTCCACGCTTGCACGCGATATCCTCTACACCAACCTCGCCAACCGAGTCGGTGAGCACAACAAGAAGAAGACTCCGCCCATCATCGGTTGCCGCGACCTCAAGGGCTGGCACCAGGTCGGGCGGGTGCTCGAAGTCGACCAGACACCAATCGGCAAGACGCCGCGTTCGTGTCCTGCAACCTACGTCGGATTCTGGGACACGATACGGCGCCTGTTCGCGGACACCAGCGAAGCGCGCATGCGCGGCTACACCGCGAGCCGTTTTTCCTTCAATACCAAAGGCGGGCGCTGCGAAGAATGCGCGGGACAGGGCATCAAGCGTATCGAGATGAGTTTTCTGCCCGACGTCAAAGTATTGTGCGAGGTGTGCAACGGTGCGCGCTTCAGTCCCGAGACCTTGGCGGTGCGTTTCAAGGGCAAATCGGTGGGTGAAGTCCTCGCGATGAGCGTGGACGAAGCTATTGAGTTTTTCAGTGCGCACGCGTCGATACATCACGCACTGCGCCTGTTGCAGGACGTCGGACTTGGCTATCTGACCCTCGGCCAGCAAAGCCCCACGCTGTCCGGTGGAGAGTCGCAGCGCATCAAGCTGGTGACCGAACTTGCAAAGGTGCGCACCACTGCCCAACTCACGTCTCACAGCTCACCGCTAACGCTTTATGTGCTGGATGAACCCACCGTCGGCTTGCACATGGCGGACGTCGAAAAACTGATACGCGTACTGCACAGGCTGGTCGATGCCGGCAATACGGTGGTGGTGGTCGAGCACAATCTCGACGTCATGGCCGATGCCGACTGGATCATAGATCTGGGCCCCGAAGGGGGCGATGGCGGTGGCCGCATCGTTGCCCAGGGCGCACCCGCGACGCTGGTAAAAAAACGCGGTCTGTCGCATACAACCAGGGTATTGGCGGAGTTTCTGGGAAACCGCTCTTGAACTTGTCAACGAATACGCGACTCCAAACATTGGTATCGTAGTACCGCCGCTACAGGGCAGATACTTCCAACCATTTTGCGGATTTCAAATCCATGAAACTTCAGCTTGCCGAATTTCGTGCCATCCCAGGCTTTGCACTGGCTTATTTACGCTCGCCCCGCGCGCGCAAGTATTGCAAGTATTCATGGTGGGTACTCGGTATTATTGTCGCCATCGGCGTGCTGGGTGCGCTCGCCGCCCCGCCGCTGGTGCGCTGGAAACTCGAACAGGAACTCACCAAAGCGCTGCATCGTACCGTCACCATAGAATCCCTGCGCGTCAATCCGTATGCGCTGACGGTGGCGATAAGCGGCTTGCGGGTCAATGAGCGCGACGGCGATACCTCAGTCCTGTCGGCGACCGAGATCTTTGCCGACGTCTCGTCGGCATCCTTGTTCCGCCTCGCCCCGGTGCTGTCGGCGCTGCGCGTCGCGGGGCTGAAAGCGCGTGTGGTTCGCCTGGAGGCCAACCGCTACAACTGGTCGGATTTGATCGACGAGATTCTGAACAGACCGACCGATCCAAACGAACCACCGCCACGGTTTGCAGTGGCCAACATCGAATTGATGGATGGCGGCATCGATTTTGACGACCGGCCCGAAGGACTGAAACACGAGGTGAGCGCTATCCACCTGGCGATTCCATTTCTGTCCAGCCTGCCGGTAGATCAGGACATCACGGTGGAGCCGAAGTTCAGCGCCAAAGTCGATGGCACACCGGTCGAACTCGCCGGCAAGGCCAAACCGTTCAAGGACACTCGCGATACTTCTCTGAATGTGGATGTGCACGGACTGGATATCACGCGCTTTCTCAAATACCTGCCGGGCGCGTTGCCCGTCAAGATCGCTTCGGCGCGGCTGGAATCCGACCTTGACCTGACGTTTGCCCAGCCCAAAGGCAAACCGCCCAGCGTCGTGCTCTCGGGCATGGTAGCGGTGCGCGACCTCGACATACAGGAGCCGTCCGGCGCGCCATTGCTGAAACTGGCACGGCTGGCGCTGAATCTGACGGCCGTGGAGCCGCTGATGCGGCGGTTTGAAATCAGCAAGATCGCACTGGATACACCGGAATTACGCGTACACAGGCGCAACAACGGCGAAACATTCCTGACGCGCATTCTTGCACCGAAGACAGACGCGGGACGCATCAAAAAGCCGGACGCGACGAGTTCGTCCGCGCCGAACTTCATGATAGGCGAGATCGCTGTCACCGGCGGCAGGATGGACGCACTCGACGAGCACGGTAGCAAGCCGGTGCGGATGAAGTTCGATGAAATCCGCATGTCCGTGCACGACATTTCCAGCGCACCCGATGCCAGCAGCCGCTTCGATTTTTTTGCGCACGCCACCACCAACGATGCCATCACGCTTGCGGGAGCCTTTGGCATGCAACCGCTGCAGGCTACGGGCACGATCAAGGTCGAGCGTGTGCAACTGCCCGCGCTGTGGCCCTACGTGGAACCCTACCTCGCGGCGGATGCGAGCGAGGGCCAGATCGATATCGCCGCTGCTTTTACCTACAGCGCCGCGGACGGCACACCGAACGTAATCCTGAAGGAGTTGGAATTGGCGCTGCGTTCGCTTGCACTGCGGCAACGCTCGGACAAGCAGGAATTGCTGCGCATACCGGAACTGGCGATACACGGCGGCACGCTGGATCTGCGCGCTCAAACCGCAACAGCGGGTGAACTGGCAACCCGTGGTGGCCGAATAAACGTAAGACGCGATCGCGACGGCGTGCTGAATCTTCAGAAGTTGTCGGGTATGAGTTCGACAAAAGCGCCCGCGGACACTGCCGCGCCGGTGGACGCCAAACCATGGACAGCAACGCTAAAAAAGCTCAGTGTCGATCGCTATGCCGCGACCGTGGAAGATGAAGGCGCCGGTGCCGCGGCTACGGCGAATATCGAAAACCTGGCGCTTACTGCCACCAATCTGACGACGACAAAAGGTCAGAACGGGCAGGTCGCGCTCAAGCTGACACTCAACAAGACCGGCACGCTCGCGATCAGCGGTCCGTACACGAATACCCCTTTATCGGCGCGTCTGAAAATCGACGCGCGCGAGCTTGGAATTGTACCTGCGCAACCGTACTTTGAACGTTTCATTAACGCCATCGTATCGAGCGGCAACGTTACCGCCCAAGGTGACCTCGCGCTGGATGTGCCCGAGGGAAGCGCGGCGCGCGCAACCTTTAAAGGCGACGTTACGGTGGGAAATTTCGCCGCAGTGACCAAGGCCGGCAACGAGGATTTGCTGCGCTGGAAATCTTTTCAGCTTGGTGGCGTCGATTTGACCAGTGTGCCGCTCAAAGTGTCTATTGCCGATGTCGCGCTTACGGATTTTTATACGCGTCTGGTAGTCACGGCGGATGGTCAGTTCAATCTGCAGGGATTGATGGCCGGCAAGGAAACACCGGCTGCGCAAGCCAGCAACAAACCCGACTCCGCGGCGCCCGCCGCAGTCG
>CANJQI010000232.1 GCA_947476215.1 Betaproteobacteria bacterium | reverse complement strand
TTGGGCCGCGAGCGCGCCAGCGCAATCAATTCCTTGACATTGCGCGCCGGCACTGACGGGTGGACCACGAGCACGTACGGCCCTATCGTTACCAGTGATATCGGCGCCAGATCGCGCTGCAGGTCATATGCCAGTTTGGTGTGCAGCGCCGGTTCCACCGTCGCCGAAGCAGAAATCATGATCAGCGTGTAGCCGTCGGCGGGCGCCGCAAGTACCCGCTCTATTGCGATGGATCCGCTCGCGCCCGGACGATTCTCGACGAGTACCGTCTGACCCACGTTGTCGGAAACTTTTTGCGCAACCAGACGCGCAGTAACGTCAGTCGAACCACCAGCAGAGAATCCTACCAGCACGCGTATCGGCTTGGCGGGATAGCTCTGCGCTGACGATACAGATGCTGCGGCATGCGCACATGCGGCGAGCATCAAGACCCGAAGCGCACTGCTGGTCAGTTTCTGCATGACATTTCCTTTGTATCCAGATGCCGGCGATTTTCCAGGTATCGCGAAAGGCGCCAACGTGATTTGTTCAATTCGGAACGGCTTTTATTCCCGGTTGTTGTTCTTTCCATTGAGCGGCAGGCCGCGTTCAGGCCGGCGCGCGCGGTCTACTGCACGCTGAGACCGGCGGCTTTGATCACCTTGCTCCACGTCGCCAGTTCGCTGCGCACCACGGCTGCGTACTCTTCGGGCGTGTTGGCAACCACATCGTTGCCGGCATCGTGGAGCTTCTGCACCATGTCCGGCTGCCTGATCACTTTCACGATCGCCTGATTGAGCCGGTTGATGATGGAACGCGGCGTGCCCGCCGGCGCGAACAATCCGAACGGCGACACGAACTCGTAACCGGACACGGTCGAGGCGATTGTCGGCAGCCCTGGCAGCAGCGCCGACGGCTGTGCGCTGGTCACGGCAAGCGCGCGCAGGCGCCCCGCCTTGGTATGCGGCGCGGCGGAACTTGCGGTTGCGAACATCATGTGCACCTCGCCGCCAAGCAACGCGCTCAGCGCCGGACCCGCACCCTTGTAGTTGATACGCACGATGTCGATGCCCGCCAGCGCCCTGAAAAGCTCCCCGGGCAGGTGGTTGGCGCTGCCGGTGCCCGAGGTCGAATAGTTGAGTTCCCCCTTGCGCGCGCTGGCCAGCGCGATAAGGTCCTTCACTGACTTGGACGGCACCGACGAATGGACCACCAGCACGCTCGGAGAGGTCGCGATCAGCACCACGGGGGTGAAATCCTTGATGACGTCGTACGGTGCCTTGTCCATCAGTGGCCCGATCGTGAAGCTGCCCGCCGCGACCAGCATCGAGTAACCGTCTGCCGGCGAGCGCGCAAGCAGTTCGCCCTGTATGAAACCGCTCGGCCGGTTGTCCACGACGACCTGCCAGCCGAACGTCTCACCGAGCCCCTGCCCGACGAGGCGCGCGATGAAATTGTTCGCGCCGCCGGGCGGCGAGGCGATGATGCGTATCGGCTTGACCGGAAACTCCTGCGCCTGCGCGCTGTCCGCGGCGAGGACCGCCGGCAACGCGACACAAAAGAAACCTGCGTACATTCTGAATATCACTCGACTCTCCTTCGCCTGATCTGACAAGGGTACGCGCATACGCGGCAGCGCGATCCGCAATGGCATAATAACCCAAACGCAATCATCGCCTGCAGCGCCCGTCAGCCGCTTGCCGCTCCTGCGGGTATGGCTGGTATGCGGGCCGATTGCCCTAGTCCCACGTCTGAATTCAATGGAGGCAAGATGACACGTACGCGCATGCAACAAACAATGCTCGCCACGCTCGCGCTGGCGGTGGCCGCCGCCGGCCCGGCGGCGGCGCAGGACTATCCGCTCAAACCGATACGTGTGATCGTGCCGTTTGCACCCGGCGGCGGCACCGACATGATGGCGCGGCTCACCGCGCAGAAACTGTCTGAAGCGTGGAACCAGCCGGTGCTGGTCGAAAACCGCGCCGGCGGCACGGGCGCCGTAGGCTCGGTGATGGTGGCGAAAGCGCCGCCCGATGGTTATTCGCTGCTGTTCGTCACCAGCAGCACGCACGCGATCTCACCTGCGCTGCAGAGCGATCTGCCCTACCACCCGGAGCGCGACTACGCGGCGGTGTCGCTGGTTGCCACCGGCCCGCAGGTGATGGTCGTGCATCCCTCGGTGCCGGCCAGAACCGTCAAGGAACTGGTGGCGCTGACCAAGGCGCGGCCCTCGACTCTTAACTACGCCTCGTCGGGCGCGGGCAGCGCCGGGCACATGACCGCCGAGTTGTTCAAGTCCGTGACCGGCACCAGGATCGAACACGTGCCCTATAAGGGTGCCGGCTCCGTGATCACCGATCTGGTCGGCGGCTACGTGCAGATGATGTTCAGCGGCCCGGGATCGGTGATTCCGCTGATCAATCAGGGCCGGCTGCGGCCGCTCGCCGTCGCCTATTCCCGCCGCACCGCAGGCCTCGACAACGTGCCCACGTTCGCCGAAGCCGGATTCCCGGCAGTCGACGCCACGCAGTGGTACGGCGTGCTCACCACCGCCGGCACTCCGCGGCCGGTGATCGACAAGCTCAATCGTGAGCTGGTCAGAATCCTGCAACTGCCCGATGTCAAAGAGAAGTTGTTCGCCAGCGGCTACTACGCCGAGGCGAGTACACCGCAGGAGTTCGGTCAGCTCATCAGCCGCGAACTCGCCAAGTGGCAGAAGGTGGCCAAGGCATCGGGCGTTAAGCTATAGTGGCCGGCGTTTCCACAATGTTCGCAGCAGAATCGATGCCATCGCCATTCGCTCTCGCGTTCCTGATGCTTTTTTCGGCGACGGCATTTGGCGCCGACAGGTCTGCCGCGCAAGATTACCCGCGCAAACCGATACGCATCGTCACCGGAGAAGCGGGCGGAGGCAGCGACATCGCTGCGCGTCAGATCGGCCAGGGCCTGAACGACAGCCTCGGCATACCCGTGGTCATAGACAATCGCGGCGGCAGCGTCGTCATTCAGGCCGGGCTGGCCGGGCAGGCGCAGCCCGACGGCCATACTCTGCTCTTCGCATCGACCCCGTTCTGGCTGCTTCCGTTCATGCAGAGCAACGTTCCCTACGATCCACTGAAGGATTTCATGCCGATCACGCTGGCGACGCGAGCGTCCAACGTGCTGGTCGTCCATCCGGGCGTGGCCGCGAACACGGTCAAGGAACTGATCGCGGTCGCCAAACAGAGCGCGCAGGGACTGAACTATGCATCGACGGGAACCGGTTCCTCGACACATCTCTCGGCGGAACTGTTCAAGGCGATGGCGGGTGTCAACCTCGTTCGCGTCGGCTACAAGGGCAGCGCCCCGGCGCTGGCCGATCTCATCAGCGGCCAGACCCAGCTGATGTTCATCACGGCGGTCGTAGCCACGCCGCAAGTCAAGTCGGGAAGACTGCGCGCGCTTGCCGTGACCAGTCTAAAGCCCTCGCCCCTGCTTCCCGACCTGCCCACGATATCTTCATCGGGCCTCGCCGGCTACGAGTCGGCGGTGCTCACCGGCATGTTTGTGCGCGCGGGCACGCCGGCTCCTCTGGTCGAACGCATCAATCGCGAAACGGTGCGTGCGCTCAACCGCACCGAGGTGCGAGAACGCCAGCTGAGCGCGGGCGGAGAAGTCGTGGCGAGCACGCCGGACGAATTCACGGCGGTGCTGAAGTCGGAAATGGCGAAATGGAGCAAGGTCATCAGAGATGCCGGCATCCGCGCGGAATGATGCAAGACGGAAACTCGATCGAGCAGAAGCCGGGCGTAGTCTCTCAGTACATGCAAGCCTCGCACCCGCACACTACCTCTCGCCGCCAGCCATGACTGCCGAAACCTCCATCACCGAACGCTTTGCCGACTTCTCCGTGTCGCTGAAATACGAGGACCTGCCCGCTGAGGTGGTACGCGCGGCGAAGCACGCGATACTGGACTTGATCGGCGTGGCTTTGGTCGGCAGCCACGAGCGCTCGACGCGCATGGTCCTGGAATCCACCATTGAGGACGGCAACGGCGGCAGTTCGTCGATCATCGGCACGCCGCTCGTTGCCTCGTCTGCCGCAGCGGCGCTGGTGAATGGATATGCAGCGCACGCGCTCGACTACGACGACACCTATCACGAAGGCAAGATGCACGTCAGCGTTGCCGTGCTGCCGGCAGCGCTGGTGATGAGCGAAGCGATGCATGCTCCGGGCAAGGACCTCATTGCTGCCTATGTCGCGGGATATGAAATCAGCAGCAGGCTGGGCCGGGTGTGCAGTTTCGGCACTCACTTAAGCCACCGCGGCGTACATGCGACCGGCTTCCTCGGCCATTTCGGCGCGCTCGCGGCAGCCGGCAAGCTGCTTGGCCTCGACCGGCCGCAGATGAAACGAGGCTTGGGCATCACTGGCACACTTGCGGCCGGTCTGGTCCGGTCCTTCGGCAACATGTGCTACGCGATGAGCGCGGCCAATGCCGCGCAGGATGCGGTGGTGTCGGCACGGCTCGCGCAGCGCGGCTTCACTGGTCCCGACGACATTCTGGACGGTGAAGGCAGCATCTTTGCCGTGCACGATGGCCGCACCGACCCGGCTCAACTGCTGAGCCGCCTCGGTGAACAGTTCGGCATCTGCGGCAACACGATCAAGATTTATGCCTGTGCCGGATGGCGCAACCCCATCATCGAAGGCGTGATTCATCTGTCGAACATCCACAAGCTGTCGCCCCAGGATGTCGCGGCAGTGCGGGTATTCGTATGGCCGGAACTAATGCGGCTGCCGAACTACTCCGAGCCGCGCACCAGTCAGGAAGGGAAATTCAGTGCCGAGCACGCGGCAGCGGTCGCCCTCATCGACCGGGCAGGCGGCAACGAACAATTCACCGACGCCCGCGTCGCGGATCCCGATCTGGCGGCAGTGCGGAACAAGATATCCGTCGAAGGCGACGAGCGCTTGGGGCCCTGGCAGACCCGGATCGCGATCCAGACCGTGGACGGCCGCGAACTCGTCCATGCTATTCCGGCACAGAAAGGCAGCCCCGGCAGCCCGCTGAGCTGGGACGAAGTCAAGGCGAAGTTCGATGCCAATGCCATGACCGTGCTGCCGCGGCATCAGGCCGATCGGCTGGCGGCGACAATCCATGAACTGGAAGCGTTGGACGACACCGCGCAACTGATGCAGTTGTGCCGGCGTGATGCGTGATCGATAGTTATGGCAAATGCACTGGCAGCTTCATGCCGCCAGTCGAACACCGACGGTGCTACCTGCCTTGGCGCAAAGCCCCGTTGCAGAACCGTTCTTGCCTTCAGTATCAGGCCGCCCGGAAGAAATCCAGCGGCCGCGCCGGTGAGCGCGGTGGCGCGCGCAGGCAAGCACAGGTGCGTGAGTATCCCCATCACTTGCCGAGCAAGATCGATGGGTATCGCTGCGCTCCACCCATCCTGCGACACCGCGGTTTGGTGTGGCAGCGCACAGACCCACTTTCCTTGATGTTCCATTCTTCCTTTCCTCATACTTCAGAAATCACTCTGAGTACCGGAAGGAACCGCCATGTCTGGAATAAAAGTGCAATCCTTGAACCGCATGCTGGTCACCGCCGTGCTGAGCGCCGTGACCGCTTTGGGCATGACCGCCCCGCTCCTTGCGCAGGCGCCGGACGAACAAGACAGGCAAAAGCAGGAAAGGCAGCAGAAAGGGGATCGCGGGGACCGCGCTGAAAAGCAGGCCGCGCAAAAGGAACAGGAAGCCCAGCGCGAGCAGCAGCAGCGCGCGCAGAGGCAGGAACAGCAGGTTTCAGCACAGCGCCGGCAACAGCTCGATATCGAGCAGAAACAGCGCCTGGTTACCTATCGGCAACGCGAGATTGCACAGGAACGTCTTTCGACGCAGCGCGAAGCCGCGCTTCAGCAGCAAAACCGCGCGGCACAATATCGTTATCAGCAACAATATCAGGAACGCCGGCGTGAGCAGATGCAGAACTGGAACGCGCGATCGTACGAATACAACAACGATCGCTACTTCTATTCGGCGCCAAGGTACCGTTACGTTCGCGCCGGCAAGTCCTATCAGACCAATCAATACGGTGCGGATTTTCTGCGGCAGGCTGTGAACTACGGCTACGAGCAGGGGTTACCGGCAGGGCAGGCTGATCGCGCGGACGGCTGGCGCTCCGGCTACAAGAGTTCCTATGCCTATCAGGACGGCGACTACGGCTACAACGGCTACTATGTAAGCCCGGATGAATATCGGTATTACTTCCGCCAGGGCTTCCGCCGCGGCTACGACGACGGCTACAACAACCGCACGCAATATGGCATCGATGACGACAACGGCAACATGTTCATCCTGACCGCCGTCCTTACGTCGATACTCAATGTGCTGTCCAACTAAAAGTATCCGGTCTTGTCGGCAGAGCAATCATGAAATGGGCGGGCATGTATCTGGTTGGCTTCGTGGTCCTCGTCGGTGGACTGCTGGCCGCGCTGTGGAAGCTGGGCATTCTGGAAAGCATAGGTACAACGTGGGCCGTGATCGGCGTCGTGATACTGACCGGCTTCGGCATCATGTTCTCGGTCGCCAACAGCGGCACCAAAGAAAATATCCAAATCGACCGCAAGCGAGCGGTTCGAATTAAAGGTGCTTGGCCGCAATGGCACTTACTTGATTTGAAGTGTTTGAAGGGCAGTTTGGGCGGCGGCGAATTCCGGACGCGATCAATCGTCGCAGATCAACCAGACGGCCCAAGTCACGCCCCGAAGCGAAATCCGGGCGACGGCACGCGATGCGTTAGACTACAGACCGAAAGCGTGCAACGGGTTTGTCTGTACCCCTATGTTTTATAATAGATATATTGCGTTTATCTGCGATATATAACCGTTCAGGAATCATTCCATATTGAGGAGAGTTCGATAATGACACCAGGAAACGCGTATGCACCCGGCAACGAACTCGCAGGCAGCGTCGCGCTGATCACTGGCGCCGGACGCAACATCGGACGCGCCACCGCGTTGTCGCTCGCGGCCGGCGGTGCCACGGTCGCCATCAACACGCGCGCGTCGAAGGATGACGCCGAAAAAGTCGCGCAGGAAATCCGCGCAGGCGGTGGCAAAGCCGAAGTCTTTCTCGCCGACATCGCCGACGGCAAGCAAGTCAAGGCGATGGGCGACGCCATCCTTGCGCGATTCGGCCGCATCGACATACTCGTGCTCAACGCGTCGGTGCGCAGCGAAAAACCGTTTATGGAGTTGAGTTTCGAGGAGTGGCGCCTGCCGCTCGGCATCACGCTCGACGGCGCTTTCTTCTGCGCGCAGGCGTGCCTGCCGTCCATGCTCAAGAACGGCGGCGGGACCATCATCACGCTGGGCGGCACACAGTCGCTCTCCGGCGCAAAAAACCGCGTCAATGGATCGGTCGCCAAGCACGGACTGGTGGGCTTCACGCGCGCCATCGCGCGCGAGTTCGGCGACCGCAACATCCGCGCCAACTGCATCGCGCCCGGGCCCATGAACACCACGCGCGCCGCGGGCCGCGCGGCGCGCCCTGCCCCGACCAGCACACCTTTGCAGCGTTACGGCGAAGCGGAGGAAATCGCGAGCGTGGTGCGCTTTCTGTCCGGCCCGGGCGCAACGTTCGTCACCGGGCAGACACTGCACGTCAACGGCGGCGCGATGATGTTTTAG
>CANJQI010000231.1 GCA_947476215.1 Betaproteobacteria bacterium | reverse complement strand
TTTCACACCCACCTCGGCGTCTTGGTTGAACATGGTCGAACGGTTCTTCCGCGACATCACGACCAATCGCTTGCGCAACGGTGTGTTTCGCAGCGTCCCCGACTTGACCACTGCCATCAAAGATTACATCGCAGTGCATAACAAAACTCTAAAACCTTTCATCTGGACCGCTAAAGCCAATGACATCCTCGCCAAGGTCATTCGTGCTAATCGCAACTTAAGTTCCAAACAGAATGAAGCGCTACACTAGAGGCTCTCGATGACCACGATGACCACCAAAAACAACAAGCCCGCGGACGCCGCACCACCTACGATAGGTGTTCAGGCACGCGCGCAGCTGGCGCTGCGCCAGCGGGCCGAAGCGATGCTCCGAAAGCGTGCCGCTCACTCGTCAGGATACATCGAGTCAATGACTCGTGAAGAACCCGATCGGATGCTGCACGAACTGCACTTGCATCAGATCGAGTTGGAGATGCAAAACCAAACATTGATGGCCGCGCAGATTGCCGCGGAAGAATCCCGCGACCGTTTCGTTGATTTCTATGAATTCGCCCCTGTTGGCTACATCACCCTTACCGACAGGGGCTTAATCGCTGACATCAATCAGACCGGCGCAGCGTTGCTGGGAGCGAAGCGTGGGAAACTGCTGCGACAACCTTTTGCACGTTACGTCAGCCCCGATGACGCGGATCGCTGGCACTTGCATTTCGTTAGCGTAATGAAACGGGATGGCAAACTAAATTGTGATCTTGCTCTTCATCCGCGGGAGGGCGTGCCGGCTTTTGTCCGGCTGGATAGTTTGCGGTTAGCTAGGGATGGGCAGGCGCTGACTGTGCGGGTGGTGCTGACTGACATCACCGAGCGCAAGCAAGCAGAAAGGGAGCTGGCCGCGAGTGTAGCTGAATTGCGCATGGCGAATGACAATATAAAACTCGCCGAGCGGGCGGCCAAAGCGGGGGCATATAACTGGAACTTTAAGACCGGGGAGGCAAAATGGTCGACTGAGTTCTTGCGTTTGTTTGGATTCGATGCCTCCAACTACAAAGCAAGCTACGAGACATGGCAAGCGGCCTTGCATCCAGACGATCGACAAAAAGCGGAAATGGAGGTGGCAGAAGCAATCCGTGATCGCAAGTCGTTTGCCCAAGAGTATCGAGTGGTTCTTCCCGGAGGGGGCACACGCTGGATTGCTGGTCATGGTGATCTGTTGTGCGATGACGCGGGGCTGCCGCAAAGCCTGATCGGCTTTTGCATAGATATCACCGAGCACAAACATGCCGAAGCCGAGCTCACTCAACACCACAACGAGCTTGAAGCGCAGTTTCTCGCCGAACAGTTGAATGCCATCTTCGCCCTGAGTCCGGACGCTTTCGTCTCTTTCGATTCCGCGCTCTGCGTCAAGTCTGTCAACCTGGCGTTTTCGAGCTTGACCGGTCTGAACCATACCGAGATCCTCGGCCTTGATGAAGCCGCGTTTTCTGAACGACTGTCCGGCGTCTGCCTGCCGCAGGCAAAATTCTCCGGCCTGTCGGTGCTACGTGCGCTGAAGAAAGGTAACGGCGCGGCGGCGTCTTTGGTGAGCGCGCGCACCCAGAAGATCGAGATAGCCGGCGCCGGTAATCGCGTTCTTGAAATCAGACTGCACGAATCGCCAGGAGCCAACATCGCGCAGATTCTCCTTCTGCGCGACGTGACGCATGAAACCGAAGTGGAACGCCTGAAGAGCGAGTTCGTCTCGACCGCCGCGCATGAGTTGCGTACGCCGATGGTGAGCATCTTCGGTTTCACCGAACTGCTGCTGACGCAGAATTTCAGCGAAGCGCAGCGGAAGGATTTTCTGGAGACAGTCTTCAAACAGTCTCAACTAATAATATCGATCATCAACGAGATGCTCGACCTCTCGAGCATAGAAGCGCGACGCGGCAAGGATTTCATCTTCGAAAACGTGAATCTCCGCGTCTTTGTGCCAGAGATTGCCGCCCACTTCAAGGTGCCGACCGGTCGCGCGCCGCCCGAAGAGCTACCCGCCAACGGGGATCTGTGGGTGCGCACCGACCGCGATAAACTGAACCAGGCGCTGTGCAATGTGCTCTCCAACGCGTACAAATTTTCACCCGCAGGCGGCCCGATAGGCATTGAGTTTGTTCACCCGGTGCCCGGCACGCCACTGGTCGGCATCCGTATCATCGACCGGGGCATTGGTATGACCCCCGAACAGTGTGGCCATATCTCCGAGCGCTTTTACCATGCCGACCTCTCCGGCAAGATTTCCGGTGCCGGTCTGGGCATGAGCATCCTGTCTGAGATCGTCATGTTGCTCGGCGGTGAAGTAACCATCGACAGCAAATTGGGCGCCGGCACGACGGTGACGATATGGATACCCACCGCCGCCAACGCTCTCTCGAGCTCGGAGCCAGGTCTAGATACGTAGCTTTATCCGTCTTGATAAAGGTCTAATGGAAAATCTCGGTTGAATTCTTAACCCTCGGTCAACCCAAGCCCTAACGTCCTTAACGTTAACCCCCTTCAGGCTCATACCTGAATTAGAAAATACTGATCGTCGTCGGCTGAATGCAGGTGATTTGGCCAGCTTGGTCGCGTCACGCCTTATCGGGTGCGCTGGTAAAGCCAATAGCGTTCCAACCCGTCACCTGGCCGCGCACCTTCCCAGATTTTTCGCCAGGTAGCGTTCTGACTGCGTTCCTGGTTCGCCGTACCTTGTGCCAGAAAAAGGGAGCAACGGCCGGTATTTTCGGCGCTGCTGACGCGTACGGTTACGATGCCGGCCTGATAGTGCAGCATGGCGCGTTGCGGTTCGCCTAGATTGAGACTGGAGATGCAATCGCTGGACACGGGTAGTGCGCGCTGCATGTCGGCGATCATCGAACGGTAACTTTTTCCGGCGTCGAGCCAGCCGACGAACAGGATCGCAATCAACGCCCAGGTCATGGTCAGGGTCGCGGTCCAGGCGATGATGGGTCGATCGCGGCTTTTCCCGAGACGCAGCAAAAATACGATCCAGCCGACCGTGTAGGCCACGCCTAAAGCGAAAGGCAGCCACTTGAAGCCTGGCGTATAGCCGGGCTGCAGCGTATGCAGGTGCTCATGCAGATGCGGTGGAATAGCAAGTTCAAGCGCGGTCCAGTAGAACCAGGCAACGAGGATCACAAACCCGCCGCCCATCACGCTGAACCAGTAGATAAGGTTAGCCGCGCCGCGCCGCAAGGTGTCGGTCGCGGTGGTCGCGAGCAAGGCCAGGGGAATCAACATCGGTAGCGCGTAAAGCTCTCGCGCATCGGCCGAAAGACTCAGCACGGTGAATATCACACCAAAGCCGGTGAGTGGCAGGGCGAGCGCGGGCGATGCCCATGCCGTCAGCCGCGCGCGCCACAGTACCCACCCGGCGAGCGGAAGTGCGGGCAGCGCGTACCACGGCAGTATGCGCAGATAATGCGCGCTGTCGGCCGCGGGCCCCAGATCGTTGTTGCCCGAGAATCGCCCCAGATTGTTGATCCACAACCACTCGTCAAACAATGCGGCAGACCGGTGGTAGAGCGCAAGCGGCCATAGTGCCAGCCACGGTACGCAGGCAAGCGCCGCGGCCGCGAGACAAATTGCGTAGCGGCGGTTACGCCACGCCGGAAATGCCAGCAACAGCAACGCGGTAATACCCAGTATGCCCGGGGCCAGCAGGCCCTTCGACAGGAATCCGATACCGGCACCTGTGCCCAGCCAGAATCCGCCCAGCGCAGGACGCCGCAAAGCTAGCGCGAATCCGTAGAAGCCGGCTGCGAAACCTGTCAGTAGCGATATGTCCGTTATCAACTGGTGGCTGCGCACGAGGATACCCACGCAGCCCATCAGCGTGATAACCGACAGCGCGCTTCGATGGGCGCCGTACAGCTCGCGTGCGGTACCAGCCATGAACAGAAACGTCAGCGCCATATAAACGCCGGTGGTGAGACGTGCGGCATCGTGTAGCGGCAGCGCAGGGGAGAACAGTGTGGCAACGGCCGCGGCGCTTACATAAAAGAGCGGCGGTTTTTCCATGAAAGGTTCGCCCGCCAGCATGGGAACCACCCAGTCGCCGTCTTTGAGGATGCTGTAGACCAGTCCAAACGTGTAGGCCTCGTCCGGTTTCCACGGATCGTGACCGATCAGCCCGGGCAATATCCATGCCGCTGCGAGCAGGCACAGCCATGCCAGTGCGATCGGTTGCGCAGGCAGATTCTGGCCGTTGATGCTGGGTGTCATGTTGTCGTTATGCGGATTTTGCACGGCGACGCACCCATAGAACACAGTCGGGTGTGCTTGTGCTGGGCGCTGTTTGCAGGTGTCGGCAACTCAGGTGCCGGCCGGGAATATCCACTGGGCCGTAATCCTCAGGCAAGCGGACGATGACAGAGATTTTCCAGCTTGCGTAACGGCGCGAGCGTTTCATCCATCATATTGGCCGTCGGTAGGTAAAAAGTCTGCTCCAGCAGGTATTGCCCGGCTAACGCGGCGTGCATGACCAGGTCGGTGAACACGATCCAGGTGGAATTCGAAGGGAATTCGATACGCACCGCGCTGCTGCTGCGCTGGTAGTCGTCGTCGAGTTTGGCGCGGTCATGCAGTGACAGCATCAGATGATCGTACGCACTGCGGCGGCCTTTGGTGACGTGCAGTTTTTCGAGCAACCACGCACTGCCCGGCAGTTGCGCAGGGACAGTGGTGGCGTATCGGGCCGCCATAGCTTCAAATGGTTCACCCAGATTCCACACGCGCGGCACGCCGTCCGGATTGATATTGCAGAACACGCGCAATATACGCTGTCCGCGTACCGGGCGCGATGCAAAAGCGTCGATATGCAGTCGCGTATCATCTTTTCTCGGTGAGGTCTGGCGACCCGTTGCGTCGACCGGCCGGTAACTGGTAAGCCCCCACGCCAGATCACGCGCATAGGTTGGGCACAGGCCGGTGACCAGCGCATGAGCCGCATCGGCATACCTCGCCATCATCCGCGCCAGCGCGGTGCGATCAGCGCCCGCGGTGGCAGTGTGCCTGAGGCCACCGCTGGACGGATCGTAACTGATGTTCTTCGTCTTGCCATCGGAAAATCGCGGTGACAAGAATCTGCGCTCATTGATGGGCAACCGGAATGCCAGTCGCGGCAGGTAGAGCACGCGTCCGTTTTCCAGCGCAAGGGTCGCCTGCGCCGCATCGGGCGCGGTGCAGCCCGGGCTCCATTCGGTAGCAGCAACGGTGTAGAGACGCTCGGTCATTCGATGACTTTCAAGGATAGTCCTGTCAGCGGTTCGCCGGTCGGGTACAGGCCATTGATCAGGCGCAAGTGCGAAACTGCATTTTTGCCCAGAGGTGAATTGCGCGCAAGTTCGGCAAATGTCGTGTCCTTGGACGCATTCATGACCTTCAGGGTAAGCGGTTGGGCGAGCTTGCGCTCGGCATCGCCGAGTGCGCGAAAGCTCGCGACGGAGGTATTGATTTCCGTCAGCACACGTTGCATTACCTGAGCGTCTCGTGCCTGTCCGCCGATCATGTACGCCTGTTTGCCGAGGAACACTACCGTGGCGCGCGAGGGTTTGCCCTGCATATTGACGGTAGTCGATGCGGCGGCCAGGCCGTTGATCGTCGTCAATGCGATTTCGGAACCGGCATTAGCGCGCAGCATCTTGCGCAATACTTCCGCCGGCGTGCCTTGTGCGGGGCCTGCGCTGCGCAAGTCCATTAGTGCATCGTTGGTGGGGCTGGTAGCCGCCACGTGATCAGGAAAATTGCGGATGCGCCAGCCGGGAGGAAAAGCGTACGCGATACCCAGCCCCGTATGATAGAAGCTGTCATTGCGTATGACGCCTTGCTCAGGGTTGTCGCCAAACACCATGCCGTCGATGCGGCGCAAAAATTCTTCTTGATCAAGCCGCGTTGCGTCGGACGCTGGCTTGCCGGCTTCCGCCACGGTCTGCCGCAGCCGGGTATCGCTGTCGGGGTGCGAGGAAAACAAGCCGTGGTAGGCGCGCGGTTGACGATTTTCGGATTTAGCAACTTCGGCGTCGAACAACTCCTGATTCTTGAGGACGCCGATCACCTTGAGCATGGCCTGCGGATCGTATCCCGATCGCGCCAGATACTGCGCGCCCAAGCGGTCTGCCTCAAGTTCATGTTCACGACCATATCCTGACAGTAACACGTTGCCGAGCAGGTTGACGACGGTATCGCCCGCCTGGTTGCGCAGCGCCGGCACGAATATGCCAATTAAAGACGCACCGACATTGGCTGCGGTCGAGGCACTCAGTTGTTGCACGCTGTGGCGCGCGGTGACGTGTCCGATCTCGTGGCCGAGCACGCCCGCAAGTTCGGCTTCGGAGTTCAGATAAGCCATGATGCCACGCGTGATATAGATGTAACCGCCGGGCAGCGCGAAGGCGTTAATCTCGGGTGAGTCGACCACCACGAAGCTGTAGCGCAGCCCGGGCCGATGGCTGTTCCGTGCCAGCTTCTGTCCAACTTCGTTGACGTACTGCTGCAGCGCCGGGTTGTCGTACACACCGTATTGCTTGCGAACCTTGGCATCTTCCTGCTGTCCGGTTTGCACTTCCTGTGCCTCGGACATGGTCACGAAATTGGGATTTCCGGTGACCGGATTTTGCGCGCAGTTGGCCAGCGTCAGGGCCGCGGCTAACACGCTGATAATGGTCGAAATTTTCGGTTTCACAGGCGTAATCTTAGCGGTTGTGGAATCGCACGGCCAAGGTCAATGCGCGACTTGAGTGCATGGCGCACCATAAGCATGCAGTGATTTGGTCAATGGCGCTGCGTAATTACGCATAGACCATCGCTGTAATTCTGAATTATCCAATGGAAACAGATTGTTGACGATGCCTGTCGGCGCCGCGCCGGATGCTGATACGTATCCTGCTCAAGGAGGAGCAACTTTTCTTTAATGGAGGCAACATGTCCGCGTTTCGTAATCCGTACGATCCGAGTATACAGTTGTCCCGCTGCGGTTGCGGTCATCATGCCACGCAGCAAGAGCATGACGTGGCAGTCGCGGATCCCGTTACTTCCAGCAGTGATCGGGAGGTTCTGGGCGGTCGAGTCGTCGAGTCGGCGGTCATGCGCGCCCTTTTTCCACAGGATGAGATGCGCAGGCGTTTTCTTCATGTCGTAGGCGCAGCTACCGCGTTGTCGGCGATATCCACATTATTCCCGCTCGGTGTCGCCAAGGAAGTATTTGCCCAGAGCGGCAAGCCGGAGAAGTCATCCGTCAAGATCGGATTCATGCCCATCACCTGCGCGACGCCTATCATCATGTCGCGTGACTTCACCGTGCTCAAAGCGGTTCGCCCCACCCCACACCGAGAGCATGAATTGGGTGATGAGTTGTTCCGGCCGATAGCCGCGATTGCTGCCCGGTTGGGGCAAGCCACACGCCATTAGTGCCGCATCAAACTGCAGGTGCTCCAACATCCGCTTCATCACCGCCATTGCACCCCAAGCTGTGATTCCCTTGTCAGAAAAACGTAGGTCAAATCCCATCATTTCCCCGTCCCTAATTAGTGCCTGACCGAAAACGTTAATTCTAGCGTTTGGTGCGCCGTAGCAGCGCGGATTTTGTGACTAGAATGGGGACGAAGATTTGCGTGGAATGGTTGTTTTTTGTGGA
>CANJQI010000230.1 GCA_947476215.1 Betaproteobacteria bacterium | reverse complement strand
TCACCCGCCGCGATGCGTGCATCCAAATCGGGATGCCGCCGCCGCATGGCAGCAAACCACTGCGCCGCGTACATCGCGCCCAGCGTATAACTCGGAAAATATCCGAACGCGCCGTCGGTCCAGTGCACGTCCTGCATGCAGCCGTCGCGGAAATTGCCGCGCGTATCCAGGCCCAGCAGCGCCTGCATCTTCTCGTCCCATAGCGCGGGAATGTCGTCGGCCTCGATGTCGTCCTCGATCAACGCGCGTTCGATCTCATAGCGCAGGATGATGTGCGCTGGGTAGGTCACCTCGTCGGCGTTCACACGGATCAGGCCCGGACGGGCACGTATGAACAAGCGGCACAGATTGTCCTCGCTAAACGCCGGCTGACGGCCCAAGTGCTCATTAAGCAGAGGTGCGAGCAGGCGCGCGAATGCGGGTCCGCGCGCCAACTGCATTTCGAAAGACAGGCTCTGGCTTTCATGTATGCCGTAGGAGCGCGCCGTGCCTATCGGTTGGCCCAGCCACTCGCGTGGCAGGTTTTGCTCAAATCGTGCATGGCCGGTTTCGTGTATCGTACCGAACAGGCTTTGCATGAAGTCATCTTCGCCATAGCGCGTGGTCAGACGCACATCTTCCGCAACGCCGCCGCTGAACGGATGCACACTCTCGTCTAGCCTGCCCGCCTCAAAGTCAAACCCCAGCAGCTTCATCACGGCAAGATTCAGAGTGCGCTGTGCGGCCACCGGAAATGGGCCCGTCGGGGCAATGACCTTTTCCCTGCTCTGCTTGTCCTGCACGCGCCGAATGAGATCCGGCAGCCATTGCTGGACGTCGCCAAATATTCGATCGATATCGGCGCTGCGCACGCCCGGTTCGTAGCGATCCATGAGTGCGTCGTAGCGGGCAAGTCCGGTATCGTCCGCGAGCAACCGCGCTTCTTCGCGCGACAGCCGCACCACCTCCCGAAAGTTTTCCAGAAACCCGAGCCAGTCGTTGGCCGCGCGCTGCGTGCGCCACGCGTGCTCGCAGCGCGCACCTGCCATGGTCTTGGCTTCCACCAACGCTTCCGGCAGCGCGTTGGCGTCACGCCAGTCACGCCGTATTTCGCGCAGGTTGGCGCGCTCAACATCACCGAGCGCTTCCTGCTCCGCGGCACGCAGCCAATCCGCGAGACGCGGATCGGTGCGCGTGCGGTGGATCAGGGTATTGAGTTCCGCTTCCGCCGCGGCGCGCGCCTCGTTGCCCTTGGGCGGCATCATGGCGTTGCGGTCCCAGCCGACGATGGCGGCGAGATGGTTATAGCGGTAGATGCGTGAATAAACGCGGCACAGTTCCTGATAAGCCGGTGTGGCGGGCATTTTGAACTTTCGGATAACGAGCGGGAGTCCGACTTTATCCGCGGCGCGCCTGCATATCAATGCTTCGATGCGCTTGCGCGCGCCCGGACATGGCGGCTATAGTGTGGAAAATCGCTGGCTCGCCGAAGCGGTCACTCATTGGTTTACGAATTTCCGGCAAGCTCACCTGGAGAACACATGCTAAGACCGGTTGAAGTTGCGGCGTCATTTGCCATTGCAATATGGATGCCCTATACAAGCATGGCGGCAGCTCAGAACTATCCGACCAAGCCGGTACGCATACTTGCAATCGGCCCTGGGGGCGGCAGCGATTTCCCGGCGCGTCTCGTAGCGCCGGGGCTGGCGGTTGCCCTCGGCCAGAACGTGATCGTGGACAACCGTGGCGGCGTCATCCCGGCGCAGATTGTGTCGCGCGCCCTGCCCGATGGATATTCCCTGCTGTCCGCCGGCAGCAGCCTGTGGATAGGCCCTCTGCTGCAGAACTCGCCGTACGATCCGGTGAAGGACTTCGCACCGGTGTCGCTGCTGAATCAGGCGCCCAACATTCTGGTCGTGCACCCGTCTCTGCCGGTGCAGTCGGTCAAGGATCTGATCGCCTATGCCAAAAGCAAGCCTGGCGAACTTAACTGTGGAACCAATCCGACCGGCGGTTCACCGCATCTCGCCTACGAATTGTTCAAGGCCATGGCTGGCGTCAATATCGTACGCGTGCCATTTGGTGCCAGCGCGCAGGCGCTGGTGGCCTTGATCGGCGGCCAGTTGCACCTGATGTTTCCAAGCGCGGGCGGCATGGCGCAATACATCAAGTCGGGCCGACTCAAAGCCCTGGCCATCGCCAGCGCCAAACCATCGGCATTGCTGCCGGAACTGCCGACCATAGCGTCATCCGGACTGCCCGGCTACGAGTCGGTGTCATATAACGGCATTTTCGCGCCAGCAAAAACACCCGATGCGATTGTCAAACGCCTGAGCCATGAGATCGGCCGCATCATCGACAGCGCGGATGTCAAGGACAAGCTGTTCGCCACCGGCGTGGAGCCGCTGAGCAGCACGCCCGAGCAGTTTGCGAATGTGGTGAAATCCGAAATGACCCGTCTGGGCAAGGTTATCAAGGATGGCGGGCTGCGCGCCGAATAAACGGCACGGCAATCTCTTACACGAAGGGGGACAGGTTCAGTGGAAAAAGACCATGTGGTATTGCTGGGGTGTGGTGATGTCGGTCCGATGGAAGAACCGATAAGCCGCTTCAGCGAACTCATCAGGCCGGTGCTTGCCACCGGCGACATTCGATTCGCGCAATGTGAACGTCTTTATTCGGAACGCGGCGTGCTGCGGCCGCACGGCTATCCGCACTGCAGGATCAACCCCCGAATGTCGTCGGTATTCACCGACTGCGGGTTCGATGTGGTTTCACTCGCCAGCAATCATGGTGGCGATTGGGGCGAGGAAGCGCTGATCGACACCATGGCGGTGTTCAGACAGATGAATATCCCGACGGCAGGCGCGGGCCACGACGCCAGAGAGGCACGCAAGCCGGTCATCATCGAGCGCAACGGATTACGCATTGCATTTCTTGCATACTGCTCGGTGCTGCGCGATGGCTACGAAGCGCGGAACGACAAGGCAGGCATTGCGCCGCTGCGCGCGTACACGTATTACGAATCACGCGACTCGAATCCGGGCGTGCCGCCGCGCGTGGTGTCGGCGCCATATCAGGAGGATCTCGACGCCATGCTGGAGGACGTGACGGCGGCGAGGAAACTGGCCGATTCCGTGGTGCTGTCCATGCATTGGGGCATACACTATTACGAAAAAATCGTCGCCGAGTACCAGCCCATCATTGCGCACGCGGCGATAGACGCGGGGGCCGATCTTATCCTCGGACATCATCCCCATTTGCTGAAGGCGATCGAAGTCTATAAAGGCAAAGTCTGTTTTTACAGCCTGGGCGAATTCATCATGCAGCTTGAGAGAACGCCCCAGAACGCCGCCGCGCTGGTGCGCAAATACGGCATCAAGCTCGATCCCAACTACCCGAAACTTGCCCACGGCGAGGGATGCCACCGCGTGCTGATCGCCAAAGCGGTGTTTACGAAACAGGGCATACAGAAGGTTTCATGCCTGCCGGTCATGATCAATCCGGACTTGCGGCCTGAGGCGTTACGCCGCGGCGACCCGCGTTTTGACGATATGGTGCGCTACGCCGAGTGGATTTCCGAAGGTTACGACCACAAGTTCACCGTTGACGGTGACGAGATATGCATTACTGCTTAACCCCGGGAAATATCATTTTTATATTATAAAACAAAGGGATATGACATGCGTTTCAAACCGATAACCGAACAGAACATGAGCGATGCGCAGCGCGAGGTATTTCACGAGATCTGCAATGGTCCCAGAGGCCATCTCGGACCGCCGAGCAGCGTCACCATACGCAGTCCCGAGCTTGCACGTCATACCCAGAAGGTAGGCGAGTACATCCGTTTCGGCAGCCCGCTGCGCGGCCGCATCATGGAATTCGTGATACTGATCGCCGCACGCTACTGGAGTTCGCAATACGTGTGGTACGCGCACTACCCGCTCGCCATCAAGGACGGGCTGAGCGTGGAAGTCGCGGCCGATCTCGCCCATGGCAGGCGCCCGTCAGGCATGAAGGACGACGAAGCCGCCGCGTACGATTTCTGCACCGAGCTTACCAACACAAAAGAAGTCAGCGACGCGGTCTTCAACAACGCCATCAAGCACTTCGGCGAGCTGGGCGTGGTGGATCTGATGGGCGGCTCGGCGTACTACACGCTGCAGAGCATGGCGCTCAAGGTAAACCAGGCCGAGGTTCCAAACGACGGCAAGGTGCCGCCGTTGCCCAAGCTTTCCTGAACAACCGTGTAAACGACTATCCGTCGAGACGCATTGCGTCGAATACCGCATCGAGGTTGGCAGCGCTCTCAAGCTGCCACGCGGCAGCCAGCAGGCGTTCGGCTTGCGCTGACGGCATCACACGGTGCGCGAGCATGCGGAATTTCACGCTGATTTCAGCGTCGGTCATCGGGTTCTTGTCGTGGCCGCGCGGATTGTCCGCGCTCCCGACCTTGATCTCGCCGTTCTTCAGTTTTATTTCGATGCGGCATGGCATCTCATTCGGGAAGCGGCGCGTCAATTCCGGATCCTCGCGGATCTCGATCTTGTCGATCAACTCGCGGATACGCGGGTCGCGCAGGTGTTCTTCCGAAAACGCCGCGTCGCTGAAGGCGCGATCCACCAGCACCGCGGCAAGTATGTAAGGCAGGCTGTGATCAGCGGCCTCGCGCGTGCTTGGGCGCCACTTCTCGCGTTCACTGCCGGTGACGTCCCGCGCAAACTTGTAGGTGTGCATGGTCACGGACACGATGTCCTCGAATGCAACCTGCTGGCTTAACGGCAACGCCACGGTGATCAGCGGCAGGCCGTGCGCCACCACCAGATAGCACTTGATCGCGACTTCATCGATTTTGTAAGGCTCTCCTGCGCGGGCGAACGGTTGCAGTTCAAACTTGCCGATCAAATTGGCAAGGCTATGCCCGCCCTCAAACGGGTGGTCCGGCCCGGTCATGCCGGCTGCCGCCAGCAACGCGGCAAACATGCCATTGCGTGATCCGTTAGCTTCCGAGCAGCCTTTCCACAGCGACAGATGTCCGTAACGCACGGCGGAAACCGCGATATTCGCGGACGCTGCCAGCGACACCGCGTCGCGGATGCGTACGCGAGCTAGCCCCATAATCCGCGCCGCGCCGGCCGCCCCAGCCACGGCGGTGTAGTACGCGTGATCTATGCCTTTCAAAAATGCGTCCGTCGATTTATACAGATTGAAGTAAATCTCGTAGGCGAGCGCGGTCGCTGTGATGATCTGCTTGCCGTCCGCGCCGCACACATCGGCCGCGGCGAGGATCGCCGACAGAGTATTGCTCGGATGCCCGCCGCCGCCCGCAAACAGATCGTTGCCGTCCAGATAGCGCGCCATGGTGCCATTGGCGAAGGTGGCAACCTCCGGCAGCGTGCGGTGCGCCGTGCCGAATACGCGTGCGCCGTTGGCCATGCTGGAGCGCAACGCCAGCTCGCGCGCGATGCGGCTCGGTTCGGAATTCATGCCGCCCAACGCGCATCCCAAAGTATCGACTATGCAGCGTATGCAATGACGCACGGTCTTCGGCGGCAGATCGGAAAATTGCAGTGCATGCGCGTAATCGGCGATTTGATTCAGGCTTGCATCCATGGAATAAGACTTTCTGTAATTTCGACAATGTCCGCTCGGGACATAAGCGGAATGCGCTTCGGACTCTAAGAATACGGACGGCGTTTGTCAATCCTTGGCCGTCGGCGGAACGGGATGTGCGAGGCGCCAAGATTAGATTTCAAACCCATCCATCATGACCAAAGACGATGCAGGTCGGCGTTCCGGTATCCGCAACCTGGCCCGCGAACGTCAGCTCGCCGGTCACCTGATCCACCCGCAGGGCGACGATAGAATTGCTGGCTTCATTCGCGACATACATAAGATCGTTACCGGGTTCCAGCGCGAAGAATCGCGGCGTGCGGCCGTTGGTCGACACCCAGCCCGCGGGCGACAATGTACCGCTGGCTTCATTCACCGAAAATGTCGCGATGCTGTCATGCCCCCGGTTCGAGACGTAGACCGACCTTCCGGAACGCGCAACGGCAACTTCGGATGCCGTGTTATCACCCGTAAAGGTGGCGGGGGTTGAGGGCAGTATCTGCAGGGGTTCGAGGGTGCCGTGCCGCGCGTCCCAGCGATAAGTGGCGATGGTGGAGTCCAGTTCATTGACGACGTAGGCCAGCGCCCCACCGGGATGAAACGCAATATGGCGCGGCCCTGCGCCGTAGCGGCATTTCACCGCGGGAGGATGATGCGGCACCAGCTTGCCTGTTGCGCCATCCAGACGGTAAACGTGCACGCTATCGACGCCTTTGTCGGGCGCCACCAGAAAGTTTCCGCTGGGATCAAACACAACCTGATGCGGATGCGCACCATGCGCCTGCTCGCGACGGTAAGGACCGGGCGTTCCCGGCGGCACCATTGCGGCGCTGTAGGGCACCAGCGAGCCATCAGGACTGATCGGAAAGACGGCAATACCAGGCCCATGGGCGACGATGAGATGGCGGCCGGCGGCATCAATGGTCAAGTGCGGCGCATTGTCACCGCCGGTCGGCTGCAGATTCAGAAAACTCAATTTCCCGGTATGCCGATCGATGCGGTACGCGCTCACCGCGGCGATATCGCCGTGACACGCGTAAAGAAACGCTTGCCTGGCATCGATGGCGAGACAACCCGGATTGGGCGGCGTGTCAAGCAACTGCAGCAGGGTCCACGCGCGCTCCGGACCGGCCACCTCATAAACGCTGATGCCCTTGCCGCAGGCACCAGGCCGGTCGGTGTAACACCCTATATAAGCAAACATCAGATCCCGCCAAGAAACCCGTCTATAAGCTTGAGGAAATCATCGGGCCTCTCATCGCTCGGATAGTGGCCCGACCCCGGCATGGTGACGATTCTGGCTTGTGGCAAGGTTGCTTGCAGTCGTTCCTGCGTCTCCCGCGGCACGATGGTGCTTGCCCCGCCCAGTACATAAATAATCGGCGCCTTGATCCTGCCGACGGAATCCCACAGTTCGGTCGGTACAAAACCGCCGAGTATGGCAGGATCGCGCTTCCAAATGACGCGACCATCGGCACGGCGTTTGGAGCCGTGCTCCGCAAATGCACGCAACAGGGCATCGGAGGTCAGCGGATAATCCATCTTTAGTTGAGCGAACAGTTCGTCGGTCGTGGCCCAACCGCTCTCCTCGCGCGCCATGCGTGCGGCGCGGCGATTGGATATCGCGGCCGGACGCTCCGGCCCCACGTCCTCGGATACCACGGCGGCTACCCATTCGGGATGCTTGCCGCCCAATACCTGTGCCACGCGTCCTCCGGTGGAGTTTCCCCACAACACCATGTTCCGTAATCCGAGCTGCTCGATCAGAGCTTCGATATCCGAAACGTAATCCTCGACCAGATAGGCACCGTCTGGATTCCACCCGGAATCCCCATGCCCCCGCATGTCGATCGCGATAACGCGAAACCGGCCAGCAAAGTGCGGGGCGAGATGATCGAACGTATGCGCGACACGCGCGATACCGTGCAACAGGATCAGCGGCTGCGCGGCGGCGCCGTTCCATTCGAGGTAGTGAATGCGCAGCCCATTGACCTTGACAAAGCAATCGTCGGGATGCGCACGATCGGAAACTTGCATTTGAGACACAATGTTTTCTTACTGTCTACTTGTCACCGTCATTTTCAGGTCGCTGCGGCATTTTCTGCATGGCCTGGTCGAGTTTTT
>CANJQI010000229.1 GCA_947476215.1 Betaproteobacteria bacterium | reverse complement strand
TGTCAGCGATCAATCAAATCTTCAAGAGGATAACGGCAGCTTCAGAACATAACGGCTCATAATATTGCGCTGAATTTCATTGCTCCCGCCGTATATCGTACCCGGCCGTGCATAGTAGAAGCATTGCAGGATGTCGGCTTCCGCGCCACTGAACTCGCGTATACCGTCCAGCACGCCTTCCTCCGCACCTATCTCGACCAGGAGATCCGTGAGCCGCTGCCACGTATCCATGTTCCAGATCTTGAGCATGGAAACATCGGGGGCTAGCGTTTCGCCGCGCTTGACCTGTTCCACGAATCGGACGAACAGCGAATTCAGGTCTTCAAGTTCCAGTTTCAGCGCAATGTAACGGTCGACAAAACCCTGATCCGAGAACATTCCTCGCGCCCGCGCGATCAGTTCTATGCGCCGCAGCGCATATTGGGGACGGCGCGGACTGCCGATGACGAGGTGCTCGAACGAAAGCAATGCCTTGGCGACAGTCCAGCCGTCGTTTATCTTGCCCACGAGATTTTCCCTAGGCACGCGCACGTTGTCAAAGAACACCTGGCAAAACGACGCATGTCCCGCAATGTTGCGGATCGGGCGTATGGTGATGCCCAGGGTTTTCAGATCAACGATGATCAGGCTGATACCCAGCTGTTTTTTTGCGGCTGTCTTGTCGGTTCTGACCACCACGTAGGTGTGCGTCGCGCAATCGGCAACCGATGTCCAGATTTTCTGGCCATTGATAACCAGATGATCGCCGTCGAGCACCGCGGTGCTTTGCAGGCTGGCGAGGTCCGAGCCGGCGTTGGGTTCGGAATAGCCCTGACACCAGATGTACTCGCCGGAGAGCGTGCGCGGTAGATAGTGACGTTTTTGCTGTTCAGTGCCGTAGCGGATAATGATGGGGCCGATATGAGTAATCCCCTGGTCCGGCGTGCGCGCCACGCCATGACGCTCCATTTCGTCCAGATATATGAGCATTTTCCCGGCCGCCAGACCCATGCCACCCCATTCGACAGGCCAGTTCGGTGCAACCCAGCCTTGAGCGTGCAGTCTGTCCCACCATGTCTTCATTTCTGGCCAGCGCGTGCGGCGCAGGATATAGCGCAGTTCCGGCGGGTACTCGGCTTCAAAGAAGGTGCGTACCTGGCGGCGAAAATCTTCATCGTCGAGCGCGTTGTAGTCGGGTCTGATACTCATGCGGCTGCTGCTATCGTCAGTTGCGCATAACGCCGGCGATGGTGAGTGGCATTGCCCAGCCAGGCGGCAAGCACCAGCGCGCGTTTCATGTACAGGCCGATATCGCACTCATCGGTAAAACCCATTGCGCCATGAATTTGTATCGACTCGCGTGCGATGCGCAAGGCCGCATCCGAGCATCGCGCCTTGACGCGGCTCGCGAGAAGGGCGCGCGCGGTTGCATCAGTATTCGGAGATATGGTCTGGGCCGCTTCTTCAAGCACGGCATTGGAAAACTGGCTGTGCATGTACAGGTCGACGGCGCGATGCTGCAACGCCTGGAAGCTGCCTATGGGTTTGCCAAACTGCACACGCGTTTTCATATAGTCGAGCGTAATTTCAAGTACTCTATCCATCACGCCGCACAGTTCGGCGCTGGCGACGACCGTGGCGAAGTCGAGGCCTGTTGCCAACGCGGCCACTGCAGTGGCGCCGTGCGCAATGCGCTGCGGTGCGGGTATCCATGCGTCCTGCACCGTCAGTGTCCCGAAAAGTCGGCCATCGGCGAGCGTCTCGGACTGCAACAACACTCCCTTACACTCCCTGGGTATCCAGAAAAGCATGAGGTCACTGCCGTCGCGTGCCGACACGAGAAATGCATCCGCCTGCGCCGCGCCGGCAATGTACTTTTTGCAACCGCTAATCCGGTAACCGTTGTCCACGGCAACTGCCGTTGAAGCGACCACGGCAGAATCAAGATTTCCGGCTTCTTCCTGCCACGCGAGTACCGGCAGAATGTCACCGCTTGCGATATGCGGCAGCTGTTCGCTCTTGATCACCTCATTGTCGGATTCAAGGATGACGGTGGTCGCTAGTGCCACCACGGCATTGTAGGGTTCGGGCGCGAGCATGCGCGACAGTCCTTCCGCAACAATGGCCATTTCGCTGAGTCCCAGCCCGAGGCCGCCGTAATGTGCGGGTATCAGTATGCCCAGCCAACCCAGATCCGCCATCTGTTTCCAGATCGCCGCATCATGTTCGTGTTGGGTGCCGCGCAGACCGCGTATGCGCGCTATGCCGCCACTGCGGTGTGCAAATTCGTCAACACTGTCGGCGAGTTTGGTCAGATGTTCCGCCGCGCCGCTCGCATTCGCGAATATTCTCGGTACACGGGTGGTGGTAGTTTGAGCGAGTCGATTGGGATCGGGCATGGTGCGGCCTGTGGATAACGAGTGCCTGCAAGAATAGCTGGCCTTGGGAGGGGGGTGTCAAGAACTTTTGCCGTCGTGTAGAAGCGCGCGCCGGTACGCGATCGTAAGGATTGCGTGGCTGAGATGCGCCTTAAAGTAGAATACGTCGACTTATAGATTCCGATTTTTCGTGCGATTGTGCATTGGAGGGAAACGTGGCCGTCAATTACGAAAAGCTTGCCAATTATCCGATTCCCGAGGTTGAACAGACGTGGACCAGCCGTGACACGATGTTGTATGCGCTGGGCCTCGGATTCGGCGCGGATCCGGTTGATACCGATCAGCTGAAATTCGTCTACGAGAAAAACCTTCACGCTGTGCCGAGCATGGCGGTCGTGTTGTGTACCCCACATGCGTGGCTGAAGAATTCGGGTACGGGCGTGAGCGGCAAACAGGTCGCCGCACAGCATGGTTTTACGATCCACAAGACATTGCCCGTGGCTGGAACATTCGTCGGCAAGGGACGCGTAACCGCCGTGGTGGACAAAGGGGCCGGTCGAGGTGTGCTGGTTTCAAGCGAGCGCAAGGTCTATGAGAAGGCGACAGGCGATCTGCTTTTTACTCACGCCGCAACGAGTTACTGCCTGGGAGATGGCGGCTTTGGCGGCCCCACCGGCCCGGTGGCAAGTCCGCATCCGATACCCGCGCGCGTGGCGGATATCGTCTGCGATCTCGAAATTCTGCCGCAGGCAGCCCTCATTTACCGGTTGAGCGGCGACCGCAATCCCCTGCATGCGGATCCCGACGCGGCGAAGGCAACCGGTTTCGCGCGCCCTATCCTGCATGGTCTCTGCACCATGGGCATGGCAGGACACGCCATACTCAAGCACTGCTGCGGTTATGATCCGACACGGTTGAAGAGCATGGACGCGCGATTTTCCTCACCGGTTTATCCGGGAGAAAGTTTGCGTGTGGAAATCTGGCGCGATGATGCGGTGGTGTCGTTTCGATCAACCATACCAGCCCGCGACAATAAGCTGGTGTTGAATAACGGTCGCGCCGGGATCTGCCCCTGACTGGAAAACCGGATGCAGGGATTAATCCACCCGGATACCCGAGCCCTTGATCAGCTGCGCCCAGCTTTCAAATTCGCTCTTGACGAACGCACCATACTGTTCGGGCGTTGATGTCTTGACATCGGTGCTGATGTCGGACAATTTCTGAACCAACGAACGATCCTGTAATGCTTTGACGATTTCGGCGTTGATACGCCTTACGACCGCCGCCGGCGTCTTGCCGGTCGTCATCACGCCATACCATGATCCGACTTCAAATCCGGGCAGTATGGTTTCGTCCATGGTCGGAACATCGGGCATGACTGCTACACGCTTCAAGCTGGTGACGGCGAGGGCTTTAACGCGTTTGCTTTGAATAACGGCGAGCGCGGAATTGATGGTATCCATGCAGAACTGAACGTCCTGAGCGACGGTGGCCGCCATTGCCGGATTCCCGCCTTTGTAAGGAACGTGCGTGGCGACTATCCCCATTTTCTGCTGAAACAACAAGTTACCAATGTGTGTCATGTTGCCTACGCCGCCCGATGCGTAGCTGAGCTTGCCGGCATTTGCTTTGGCGTGCGCGACAAAGTCGCGGATGGTGGTTCCAGGCAGGCTGGGGGCCGTGAACAACACGAAAGGCGTGGTTCCGACCAATGACACCGGGCTGAGTTCGCTGAACGCGTCGACAAATTTTTGCGATACCCCAAGTGAAGGGTTGAGAATAACTGAAGACGTATTGAAGAGCAGCGTATAGCCGTCCGCAGGCGCTTTGGCGACCTGCTCATGCGCGATGTTGCCATTTGCGCCGGCCTTGTTCTGCACCACGACCGAAATCCCGAGTTGATCGGAAAGCTGCGTGGACAGCAGTCGCGCGAACAGATCCGTAACGCCGCCGGCTGCGAACCCAAGCAGCATCTGTATGGGTTTATTGGGATACTCGCTTTGGGCTTGCGCCGTCGCCGCGGGGACTGCCAATAATGCAGTCATCCCGAATATGGCAAATCGTAGTATGTCGTTCAAGGGGGGTCCCTTACCTGTTGCGAAATATTGTTTTGGGTATATTCCGTTACGGATGCTGGCTTGAGAATTGCGGTGATATGCGATGCGCGAACTGTTACGGTTGCGGCGTCAGTCGTTCAGATAAAATTTATTGTAGCGCACTTTACGTGCATGAAAAGCAACGTTCCGGCGCGCTTCCGATCAGGCGTAAAATCGGTCGTGGTCGCGGCGGCGAAAATGAGAGCCGAGACCGTGCGCCGGTGGCATGTCATTCTGGACAGCAGGATCGGCGCCGTCTGACACGTTGAGATGGCGCAAGACGCCAAGCTGATCAAGTTCGCGTGTATCAAGGGCGAGTCATAACGCACGCCCCGTGAGGTTGCCGTGTGGGCTTTAGCGCGCAGGCGTTCGCGCTACTGGAACGTTGAGTATCTGTGCATGCAAGCCGGTCGAATTCGCGCGGATTTCGAAGTGCTTCTCGTCCGCTTTCACGAATACCAGCGACAGAGCATTTTATAGGGTGCGTATGGCTTTTTCGACGGATGGTTCATCCAGTCCCAAACGCATCGCCTGCTTGGCGGCGCGTATTGCCATGGGCGAGCACTCGAGGATCATTGCCGCCCAGCGTCTGGCAGCGGTCAGCGCTTCGCCGACCGCAACCACCTCGTTGACAAAACCAAGATCGCTGCCTTCGCGCGCCGATACTTTGCGCCCCGTCAGTATCATGCCGAGTGCCAGTTTTTGCGGAATGATGCGCGGCAGACGCTGCAGTCCGACCGTGGGTATCAGGCCTACCCGCGCCTCGGGCAGACCGAACACCGCGTTTTCCGACGCCACGATGATGTCGCACGCGAGCGCCATCTCGAAGCCGCCGCCCACGGCGACGCCGTTGACCGCTGCGATCAGGGGTTTATCCAGATCGAAGCGGCTGGTGAGTCCCGCAAAGCGCGTGCGTGGCAGCGGGCCGCGCTTGCCGGCCGCCTGCGCCTTGAGATCATTGCCGGCACAGAACGCACGCTCACCGGCGCCGGTAACGATGGCGACCCATAAATCGTCACGTGCCGCGAACTCGTCCCAGATTCCTTCCAGTTCGTGACTGGCCTCGGTAGTCAGCGCATTCATGACCTTGGGGCGGTTGAGGGTGACGATGCGGATGCGATCGCTATCCTCGACTTTGCAGTACAGATATTCGCCTGAGCCCTTAACCTGCCCGCCTCGCGCTGTTTCCCCGGTGGTCATGGATGTTGTCGATCCGGAGTGTGCCTATTTCGATTTCACGGCATTGCAGGCATGAATTTCGTCATCCGTGTAACCGAGTACATCACGCAATATTTCGCCGTTGTGCTGTCCCAGGTCCGAAAGCAATGGACGCACTTCGGTCGCCACGCCCGGCATCTTGAATGGAACGTTGGGCAATTTGTATTCGCCACCCGCAACTTTCAGGGATGTAAATGTGCCGCGCGCCTCGGTTTGAGGATCCTGCATGGCGTCTTTGTATGATCGGAAGCGACAGCACGGAACGCCACCGGCCTGCAGTATAGCTTCGCATTCGTCGGTAGGTTTCTGGCTGGTCCAGTCCTCGATGAACTGCATTAACAGTCCCCAGTTACTGTTTCTGTTGGTGAGAGGATTAAGACGCGGATCGTCCAGCCATTCCGGGTGTTCCAACGCCTGGGCCAGCCATTTGAAATTGGTCTCGCTGATCGGCGACACTATCATGTATCCATCCCTGGTCTTTACCGGCGGATGGAAGCGGTTGGTAAATTCTCCGAAATTCGCGGCGTGGCACGGATCGAGCATGGCAAACTGCATCGCGTGCAGCATTCCGACATCTATGAATTGGCCGCGACCGGTGCGTTCCCGCTGCAGCAGCGCAGTCTGTATCGCGGCAAACGACCACACGCTCGTCAGGGTGTCTCCCAGCATCAGCCCGCAGGTCTGCGGTTTCTCGCCACGATCCAGCGCCATCTGCGCCAACGTATAGCCGCTCAGCGCCTCGACCATGGGCGCATAAGCGGCGCGCTTTGCGTCAGGACCGGTTTGGCCGTAGCCGGAGATCGAGCAATACACAATATCGGGCTTTACACGGGAAATTGCATCGAAATCGAGTCCCAGTCTCTGGGCCACGCCCGGGCGCCAGCTTTCCACGATGACATCGGACTTCCTTCCCAGATCGAATGCCGCCTTTTGGCCCGCTGGCGATTTCAGATCGAGCACCACGCTTTTTTTGCCGGCATAGAGGTGGGCAAAGCGTATGCTCTGCCCGTTCTTAATCGGATGCAGGTGCCTGGATTGATCGCCCGAAGGGGATTCGACCTTGATCACTTCCGCGCCCATGTCCGCCAGGATGCGCGTGCAATAGGGGCCTGCCAGAAAATTGGTGAAATCGAGCACGCGATATCCGTCCAGAGGGCCGCTTGCTGTGTGGGTGGGCATGAATTGCTTTCTCCTGAAAGTGAGACCTATTGAGAATCACATTAGTGACTGACAAATTTGACACTCCGAATTTTTCTCTCTCCCTCGTGGAGAGGGACAGAGGGTGAGGGCGCATTTGTCCGCTATTTATCAAATCTTCAAAAAACAAAAAAGTCGTGGGTCACGATGACGCAACGCGGATAAAAATAAGATACGACCGCAACGTGATTACATAAGGATAACAGCCTTGCCGTGCATGCCACGATTCAACATAACCTCAAGCGCTTCCGAAGTGCGCGCCAGCGGGTACCTGGCGGTAACCACCGGGCGTAGCTTGCCTGCCGACATCCATGCCAGCATTTGCGCCTGATTGGTTATGTACTCAGTCGGGTCGTGACGCGCATTGCTGCCCCCCGATACGCCGACGATGGAACATCCCTTGAGCAGCACGAGGTTGATCGGGATGCGGGGTATGTCACCGGCAGTGAATCCGATGACGCAATATCGGCCCTTCCAGGCCATGCTGCGCAGCGCCGGCTCAGTGTGTTTTCCACCCACCGGATCGCATATCACGTCCACGCCTTTGCCATCGGTGAGGTGTTTTATGGCGTCGCGAAAATTTTCGATTTCATAATTGATGACGTCATCGGCGCCGTGTTGCCGGCAGGTGGCGAGTTTTTCGGGTGACGATGCGCAGGCGATAACGCGCGCCCCCATCAGTTTTCCGAGCTGCACCGCGGCCATGCCGACACCGCCCGCTGCGCCCAGCACCAGCAGAGTCTCTCCGGACTGAAGGCGGGCTCTGTCTTTCAGAGCATGGCAGCTCGTGCCGTAGGCGAGCGGAAACGCGGCTGCGGTTTCGAAATCCACGCCGTCCGGAATGGATGC
>CANJQI010000228.1 GCA_947476215.1 Betaproteobacteria bacterium | reverse complement strand
CGCTTTCCGAAGCGGATAGCAATAGAACCCGCAAGTGTCCGTGTTTTCGGGCTATTGTCCTTTTTCCCTCGCGAGCGTTATCTACTGAAGGGCGAAGCGGATTGGGTTGGCGAGCGAGGAAGCAGTCGCCAAGTCGAACCCAAGTTCGATTTCGCGTTTCGCAATCGAACCGGCGTCCGCATTAAGTCTCCTACACGCCAAACTTTGAAACCGGCTCACCTGGTGAGCCTGCCGTAATCTAGTCTTAAAGCACTCAAATCTTCAATATGGACAAGTTTGCCCAGTTTTCAGTTATGCTAGTGGCACTCGGAGGATGCCCATGCCACGCTTGGTGGAACCAGCTATGACCGTTCGGAACGTTGCGGCGTTCCTGAATGTGGACGAAAAGACGATCTACAGGCTTGTCCAAAAAGGCGATCTCCCTGGGTTCAAGGTGTCAGGGTCTTGGCGCTTTCAGCGGCCAGATCTTGAGGCGTGGATCGCCGAACGCAAAGATCATGCAGCAGGTGGGAAGAAGAAATAAATTTACGGAGGACATATGGCCACCAAGAAAAAATCAGCAAAAACACCCCAAGAAAAATCTTCAAGTGCCAACCTTGGATTCGAGTCTAAATTGTGGCTCGCCGCTGACAAGTTGCGCGGCACGATGGACTCGGGCGAATACAAGCACGTAGTGCTTGGCCTCCTGTTCCTTAAATACATTTCCGACGCCTTCGAAGAACTGCACACCAAGCTCAAAGAGGGTAAAGGCGAGTTCAAAGGTGCCGACCCAGAAGATGCCGACGAATACTCAGCCCACAATGTTTTCTGGGTTCCCAAGTCTGCCCGCTGGGCTTCTCTTCAGGCTAAAGCTAAGCAACCCGAGATCGGCAAATTGATTGACGATGCAATGGTCGCGATTGAAAAGGACAATCCGCGACTTAAGGGTGTGCTGCCCAAAGATTACGCCCGACCGGCGATTGATAAGCAACGCTTGGGCGAGCTCATCGACTTACTGGCGTCAATTGGGCTGGGCGATGCTGAACACCGTGGCAAAGACATGCTCGGCCGTGTCTACGAATACTTCCTTTCCAAATTCGCTAGCGCTGAGGGTAAGGGCGGCGGCGAGTTCTATACGCCCGCATGCGTAGTGCAGACAATTGTTCAGATGCTAGCCCCTTACAAAGGGCGCATTTATGACCCTTGCTGTGGCTCAGGCGGAATGTTTGTGCAAAGTGAAAAATTTGTAGAGAGCCACGGCGGCAAGATTGGTGACATTTCGGTCTACGGACAGGAGATGAATCACACTACGCGTCGCTTGGCTATCATGAACTTGGCTATTCGCGGAATCGAAGCCGACATTGGTCCGGAGCCAGCCGACACATTCCGCCGTGATCTGCACAAAGACCTCAAGGCCGATTTCATCATCGCAAACCCACCTTTCAACATCAGCGACTGGTCGCGAGACGAGTCCGATGTGCGCTGGAAATATGGAATACCTCCCAAGGGCAACGCCAACTTCGGCTGGGTTCAGCACATCATTCATCACCTCGCGCCTACCGGCATGGCAGGATTTGTATTGGCCAATGGCAGCATGTCGTCCAACCAGTCGGGGGAAGGCGAAATCCGCAAGTCACTAATCGAAAACGATCTGGTGGACTGCATGGTTGCCATGCCAGGGCAACTGTTTTACAGCACGCAGATTCCTGTCTGCCTGTGGTTCCTGACCCGAAACAAGAACGACGGCAAGCGACGTGACCGCCGCAAAGAAACGCTCTTCGTCGACGCGCGCAAAATGGGCACGCTGGTTGACCGTGTGCACCGTGAATTGACCGAGGCTGACCTGCTATTGATTTCATCCACCTACCACGCATGGCGTGGCGAGAAAAACGCGAGTAAGTATGCGGACGTGGCTGGCTTTTGTAAGTCTGCTACTACTGCAGAGATCGCAGCGCATGGTCATGTCCTTACCCCGGGGCAATTTGTGGGTGCGGAGGATGTAGCAGACGATGGCGATCCTTTTGAGGAAAAGATGCCGCGCCTCGTCGCCGAACTGCACGCCCAGTTCGCCGAGTCCGCGAAACTGGAGCAGGCCATCAAAGCAAACCTGAAGGGGCTGGGTTATGGCGACTGAATGGGCTGACGTCAAATTTGGCGACTGCGCACAGCGCGTCAGCGATGTTGTTCAGCCACATCAGATGCTGGGCAGCACTCCATACATCGGACTTGAGCATATTGTTGAGGGCGGCCTGCAACTGAATGGGCAAGCGTCTGCCGCAGAAGCTACCAGCGCAAAGACGAGATTCCGTAGCGGCGACATCTTATTTGGGAAACTCCGCCCTTACTTTCGCAAAGTTGTGCGTCCAAAATTTGATGGGATTTGCTCAACTGATATTTGGGCTGTCCGTGCCAAAAGTGGATTAGATCAAGGATTTTTGTTCTATCGAATGGCCTCGCAAGAGTTTGTTGACAAGTCCATGGGGGCAAGTACTGGAACGCGGATGCCTCGGGCAGATTGGGAATTTCTATCAAAATGGGGAATGCCCCTCCCACCCCTCGCCGAGCAAAAAGCCATCGCGGCGGTGCTCGGAGCGCTGGACGACAAGATCGAGTTGAACCGGCGTATGAACGCAACGCTGGAGGCGATGTCGAGGGCGCTGTTCCAGAGCTGGTTCGTGGATTTTGACCCCGTCCGCGCCAAACTCGAAGGCCGCAAACCCGCTGGCCTCGACTCCGCCACTGCCGCGCTCTTCCCAACGACGTTTGATGAGACCGCAGCTGGTCACATTCCGCACGGCTGGCGCATCGGCTCTATCTACGAAATTGCGAATGTCATTTACGGAGCACCGTTCGCCTCCTCGCTTTTCAACTCGGAGAAACTCGGCAAGCCTTTGATTCGTATCCGAGATTTGCCGAACGAAAGCCCCGCCGTCTTTACAATCGAAGTGCATCCCAAGGGATACTTGCTCCAGCCCGGCGACATAGCCGTCGGAATGGACGGCGAGTTTCGCGCCTATTTGTGGGCGGGCATCGAATCATGGTTGAACCAGAGAGTCTGCGTCTTCCGACCGAAGCCCGGTTTCTCCGCCGCCTTTGTTCGCAACAGCATCATCGCCCCCCTCGCACTGGTCGAAGCCACCGAGACTGCGACGACGGTGATACACCTCGGCAAAAACGACATCGACCGCTTCACCGTAATGATTCCGAACGCGCTCGTTGCAGAGGCTTTCAAACGGCAATGCCAGCCGTGGTATGACCAAATCGTCGCTAACAAGCAGCAATCCCGCACCCTCGCCACCCTGCGCGACACGCTGCTGCCGAAGCTGCTGAGCGGGGAGTTGAGTGTGGCCAAGCTGAAATTATGAGCGCCATCAACGAAGATACGGTCGAATATGCCGCGATTGAATGGTTTCAGTCGCTGGGATATAGCTACCTGGACGCTCGTACAATCGCACCCGGAGAGCCCAACGTCGAGCGGGACTCCTTCGGCGACGTGGTACTAGAACGCCGGCTACGCGAGGCCATCGCCCGCCTGAACCCCACGGCGCCTAGCGAAGCACAAGAAGATGCGATACGCAAAGTGCTGCGTGTGGAGGGACCATCTTTAATTGCGGCCAACCAGATCTTCCATCGAATGTTTTCTGAGGGCGTGGAGGTGGAATACCGCCGCCATGATGGCACGATTGCTGGCGACAGGTTGCGGCTTGCCGATTTCAACGAACCCGACGCCAACGATTGGCTTGTGGTCAATCAGTTTACCGTCATCGAAGGGCAACACAACCGGCGACCCGATCTCGTGGTGTTTGTCAACGGCCTACCCATCGCAGTGCTCGAACTCAAGAACGCTGCCAATGAAAACGCCTCGATCCGAAACGCTTACAAGCAACTCCAGACCTACAAAGAGCAGATCAAGACGCTTTTTCGGTATAACCAAATCCTCGTCATCTCGGACGGATTACAGGCCCGCGCCGGGTCGCTAACCGCCAACTGGGAATGGTTCAAAGTCTGGCGGACCATTGAGGGTGAAACGGAGGCACCAGCAACCAGCCTGGAACTGGAAGTACTCTTGCGCGGTATGTTTGATCGCAAACGACTGCTGGCCATGATGCGCAACTTTATCGCCTTTGAGCAGGATGAAAAAGGGCGAACCACCAAGATACTCGCCGGCTATCACCAGTTCCACGCCGTCAACAAAGCAGTAGAAGAAACCGTTCGCGCCAGTAAAGGCAGTGGTGATCGCCGCGCCGGCGTAGTCTGGCATACGCAAGGCTCGGGCAAGAGCCTGTCTATGCTCTTTTACGCGGGGCGCATTTCGCGTGATGCGGCGATGGAAAATCCAACAGTGGTCGTCTTGACAGACCGAAACGACCTGGACGACCAGCTCTTCGGACAATTTGACCGCTGCAGCGATGTGCTCGGGCAAAAACCCAAGCAGGCAAGCGGAAGAGCCGAATTGCGACGCATGCTGCAAGTAGCCAGTGGCGGCGTTGTCTTCACCACTATTCAGAAATTTATGCCGGAGGAAAAAGGCGACCGGATGCCCTGCCTCTCCGATCGGCGCAACATCATCGTCATCGCTGACGAAGCGCACCGTAGCCAATATGACCTAATCGACGGCCTGGCCCGACATATGCGCGATGCGCTGCCTGGGGCGTCCTTTATAGGCTTTACGGGCACCCCGATTGAAAAAGCAGACTCCAACACGCGTGCTGTTTTCGGTGACTACATCTCTATCTACGACATACAGCAGGCGGTCCTCGATGGAGCGACCGTGCCAATTTATTACGAGAGCCGGATAGCCAAGCTAGGCCTGCTGGAGCAGGAACTCCCACGTCTCGATACCGAATTTGAGGAACTCACCGAAGAGGAAGAGGAATCAACCCGGCAGCGGCTACGGGCTAAATGGGCTGCGCTGGAGGCGTTGGTGGGCGATCCCAAGCGCATTGCGCTGATCGCGAAAGACTTGGTAGAGCACTTTGAACGGCGCCAAGAGGCCATCCAGGGCAAGGCGATGGTCGTTTGTATGAGCCGCCGTATCTGTTTTGATTTGATGACAGCCATTTTAAAACTGCGCCCCGACTGGGCCAGTGCTCCCAACGACGACGAGCAGATCGAATCGCACAAAAAGTGTATCGCCAAGATCGTGATGACTGGCTCAGCCGATGACGACGTGGCTTGGCAGCCACATATCCGCAACAAGCAACGTCGCCGCGAACTTGCCTTGCGTTTCAAAGATTCCAACGACCCGTTCACGATTGTGATCGTGCGTGACATGTGGCTCACAGGCTTTGATGCGCCATGTCTACACACCATGTACGCAGACAAACCCATGCGGGGCCACGGCCTGATGCAGGCGATTGCACGTGTCAATCGAGTCTTTAAAGACAAGCCTGGCGGTCTGATCGTCGATTACCTCGGCCTAGCCGATCAATTGAAAGAAGCGCTGGCTACTTACACCTCAAGCGGCGGGCGTGGTAGCACCAATGAAACAACCGATGCGGCTGTTGAGGTTCTGGTTGAAAAGTGTGAGGTGGCAAACACCATGCTGCATGGGTTCGACTGGTCGGCCTGGTCGACAGCGGGGGGGGCTCAACGATTGGCGCTAATTCCCGGCGCGCAAGAGCATATTTTGGAGCAGGAAGACGGCAAGAAACGATTTGTCACAGTAGCCACCGAGATCTCGCGCGCTTTTGCCCTTTGTGCGACCAGACCGGAGGCGATAGATCTTCGGGACGACATCGGCTTCTATCAGGCGGTCCAGTCCGCATTAAAGAAAACAGAAATTAGCGAACGCGACGATGGCGACTTAGACCATGCAATCCAACAACTGGTTTCAAGTGCTATCTCGGCACCAGGTGAGGTTATTGATGTCTTTTCCGCTGCGGGTCTGAGTCGGCCGGATATTTCAATATTGTCCGAGGATTTCCTAAAAGAAATCATGGGCATGAAACACAAGAACCTGGCAGCTGAAATATTGGCGAAGCTGCTTGCGGGGGAGATTAAGGCTGGTTCAACGCGCAACGTGGTTCAGAGTCGACTGTTCAGCGAAATGCTAAAAAAGACATTGGCCGCGTATCACAATCGCGCTATTGCCACTCAGGAAATCATTGAAGAACTGATCAAACTAGCTCGAGCAATTGAGGAAGCGAAGAAGCGCGGCGAGAAGCTAAAGCTCTCCGAAGAGGAGTTGGCTTTTTATGATGCGCTTGCTGCAAATGAAAGCGCGGTGCGGGCAATGGGAAACAAAGAACTTCAGATTATTGCTGCGGAGCTGGTAACCAAGGTGCGCGGCAGCGTTTCTATCGACTGGACCTTGCGCGAAAATGCTCGAGCCAAGATTAAAGTCATGGTAAAAAGAATACTCAGGCACTATGGCTATCCACCAGACCTTCAAGACGAGGCTGTTCAAACAGTATTGTTGCAAGCTGAAACTTTGTGCAAAGACTGGGCTTCCCAAGTTTAAACATGAATGCACAAGACCAACCAATCACACAAGTACTGAACGGCGCGAAGCAATTTATCGTTCCTATATTCCAGCGAGACTACAGCTGGGGTACTAAACAGTGCAAGCAGCTGTGGGACGATATTGTTCGCGTCGGCTCTGATGAAAATGCGAAGTCACATTTCTTAGGTTCAGTGGTCTACGTGGCCGCGGGGAACACTAACGCCGCTATTACGCGATGGCTTCTTATCGATGGCCAACAGCGAATCACCACAATAATCTTGCTTCTCGCAGCACTCCGTGACCGAATGCTTGAGCTTGGATTGCACGACGAAGATGTACCGTCTGCCGATGAAATCGAAGACTACTACCTCATCAATCGGCACGGACAAAACGATCGCCGTTATAAGTTGCATTTAAGGAGGGCCGATCACGAGACCGTATCGGCCTTACTCGACAAGAGAGGTATCCCGACTATCGCATCGGACGCTGTTAAAGAGAATTACAACTTTCTCCGAAACCTTGTTTCTAACTCGGAGATAAAAACGGTATATGCAGGCATAGCTAAGCTCGTTGTGGTCGACGTTTGCCTCACCCGCGGGCAAGATGATCCGCAGATGATTTTTGAAAGCCTGAACTCAACAGGTTTAGACCTCACGCAGGCAGATCTCATTCGGAACTTTGTTCTGATGCGGCTTGACGAAGCGCTACAGACGGAACTCTATCAGGATTACTGGCAACCGATTGAGATGTCTTTCGGCAGAAGATACCGCACTGAGTTCGATAAATTCGTTAAAGACTTTTTGACGTTGCAGCTGCGTCCAAGTTCACCGCTAAGGTCTAGCGAAACCTACCATGACTTTCAGCGGTATTACTCAGACAACTCGCAATCTCGCTCGATAAAAGCCATCCTGGAAGACCTTCGAGACTTCGGCGGCTATTACACTGCGTTCAGTCTTGGCCAGGAAATACATCCAAAACTAAAGTCTGCATTTGCCAGGCTCCGATCATTGATTGAGGTCGCAGCACGATCAATCTGGAGAGCGTGCTGCGCCGGGTGATGCCGCTGGATTGGCGGGAGCAGGGAGAGGTGTTTGCGGGGCGGTAGAAGGTTGCCTATTTTCTCGAATACCGGTTGGAGTGTTTTGTGGGCGCGATGCCCCGAAGGTGTTGGCGTTGTGATATCGCTATGGCTGCGGCATTAAAGCGTTGTCGTTTCTGGACCGGCGCGTCCTCTGATTGTTGTGTTCTAAAAGCAGTGCGCTTATAATGTATTCATACATGACGAGTTGGGTCGACGCCCAAGCCAACCTGCCCCCCCGGGCAAGGTGGATCGCGAAAGCGGATGTGGCTCCTATAGAGCAACCAAGCGGGAAGCGTCGACCCTCCTGATACGGAGGGT
>CANJQI010000227.1 GCA_947476215.1 Betaproteobacteria bacterium | reverse complement strand
TGCAGCCCACGCAATTGGTTCCAGGTCTGCCTACCGTTGCAGCCGCGGGACTGCCGGGCTTTGAGGCGGCCGCGATGCAAAGCATTTTTGCACCCGCGGGAACGCCGGCGGCGATCGTCAGCACGCTGAATACCGAAATTGTGCGGGTCCTGAACCGGCCGGATGTCAAAGAACGTTATCTCAATGCCGGATCGGAGGCGGTCGGGCTGTCCGTCGACGAATTTTCGGCGCGGATCAAGTCCGAAATGGTCAAGTGGGGCAAGATCATCAAGGACGCCGGCATACGTGCCGAGTAGGGTCGACGATACAGCGCGCATGGCACTTGCCCATCATCACCACGTCTACGTGGTCCTGTAGTCGAGCGAGGGGATGAATGAAGCAAAATGCCCGGCGCGATAATTTCGGCATTACGCCGGTACGATCGGATCAGGCATAATTTTGTTGATTCAGCGCGAATTATTCCGCGCGTATGCCCGCGTCGCGGATCACCTTGCCCATGCGTGCCATCTCGGATTTGATGGCCGCCGCGAGTCGTTCCGGGGAACTGGCCACGGTTTCAATTCCGGCCGCGATAAATTTTTCCTTGATTTCCACTGTGCCGAGCGCGCGCGAAATTTCCTGATTCAGGCGGTCAACAATCGGGGTTGGTGTCCTGGCAGGCGCAAACATGCCGAACATCGACACGGACTCATAGCCCGCTAGCGTCGCGGCAACGGTCGGCAGATCCGGAAACAGTCCGGAAGATTGGGCACTGGTGACGGCCAGTGCGCGCAGGCGGCCGGACTTCAGATGCGGGGAGACGGCGCTGGGGTTGGCGAAAGAAACTTGCACCTGGCCGGCGACCAGTGCGGTTAATGCCGGTCCTATGCCTTTATACGGGATGGATACCATGTTGATTCCCGCCATGGCCTTGAACAATTGCGAGGCGAGCTGCGATGAGGATCCGGCGATGCCCACGGAATGGTTGAGTTCGCCGGGCTGCGCTTGTGCAAGCGCCACCAGATCCTTGACGGATTTGACGGGCAGTGAAGGGTGCACGACCAGAATATTGGGCGAGCCCACGACCCACGATACCGGCGCGAAATCGCGTACCGGGTCGTATGGCGTTTTGCGCATCAGCGGTTCTATCCACAAGGTGCTGCCGATCAGCAGCAAGGTGTAGCCATCCGCCGGCGCCTTGGCGACGATTTCGGCCGGGATGATCACGCTGCCGCCGCGGTTGTCTACCAGGACCTGTTGGCCCAGGCCGCCGCTCATGCCCTGTGCAATCAGGCGCGCGACAAAATCCCCGCCACCCCCGGGTTCGGACGCGACCACGCGTATCGGCTTGATGGGGAAGTTCTGAGACTCTGCCGCGGTAACGAGTCCCGCAAGAATCGCTGCTGCGGCTATTAATGCGCTGCCGGTTTTGGTCACATGTCCCCCGCCATTCATGTTGGAAAAAATACCAGTCGAATCAGCGCTAGTGCTTGCCTACGCATTGAAAACGCTGGATTCTTGCTTTTAATACGATGAAATAAAGCTGGCATGGGTGCCGAGTGTTCCGGCCCCCGCCAGACTTGAAATTGTAGTTCATCCCGAGCCAGGTTTGGCGTGACTCGCCCCTGCGGCACCAGATTGCTCCGCTGTGCTTACAGGCCCGCCGGCTTTCTTACACAAAACAGACGCAACGACGCTCTAAAGAAAGCCGTGAATTCGCCGTTGAGTGGTGCGTAGAAGTACGTAGCGTGGTCATTTTTCGGGACGCACCAAATCATGAGTGCCGTAGTCATCGCAAATCGCAGCCAGGACGAAGCAGCAAATGTTGCGCGTGCGCTGGGAGACCAGCACGAATTCACGATAGTGACTGCCGTGTCGGCGCTCGTCGGACAGTTGGAAAGCACGGATTTGCTCATTTTGGACGCCAACATGAGTGATTCGGGCAGCATGGACCTGCTGGTGAGCATTGCGCATACCAAGCACCTGCCGATATTGATGGTTGTACCCGCGAATGATCCCAAGTGCGCGGTCGAAGCGGTGCGCAATGGTGCATTCAATTACATCGTCAAGGTCGCGGATTACGTGCAGCTGCTTCCGCACGCGATTCGCGACGCACTGTCACGTTTCTACGAACGCGACGAGGTGCAGCGTACGATAAACGCATTAAAGGCCAGAATCACCGAGCTGGAATCACTCGCCGCGCACAAGCCAGCCACCGCCAACAACATGGCAACCAGTGCGCCCGTGGTTGCGCCTCAGAGCAAGTCCAGCGCCATGAGCGAGGTGTTGGCGATGATGCGTCAGGGCGAGATCAACCTGCCTGCGTATCCGAAGGTCGCGACGGAACTCAAGCGCCTGGTAGAAACGCAGGCTTCGTTGCCTGCGATCGCGCGTCTGCTTGAACAGGATGTCGCCATCGCCAGCAAACTGATAGGCATTTCCAATTCAACTTATTATCGCGGATCCAAGGAGAACAGTACTCTCGCCGGGGCGATCGGGCGTCTGGGTTTGAAGGAAACGTGCAATATCGTTGAACTACTGGCTAACAGGGGGTTGTACTCGTCGCAGAACCCCGGATTGCAGATCTTCCTGCCGTCGCTGTGGACCCACGCCGTGGCTTGTGCCAACGCGGCATATTTGACCGCGCGTCAGCTGGAAATCACCGCTGCCGATTCGGTCTTCACCATGGGCCTGTTGCATGATATAGGGACCTTGCTCCTGCTGCAGGTTGTCGGAGAGATACAACTACGCGGATCGCTGAAGACCATGGGTGCGCTGGCCGTGATGGATTTCGCGACCACGTACCATTGCAAATTTGGTTTTGAGATACTTAAGCGCTGGAAGCTGCCGGGAAAAATATCGAATATTGCGCTATGGCATGAAAATATTGCCGAGGCGGAATCGAAAACCCACGAACTGCTGATCGTGAACTTTGCCGATATGCTGGTCAGTTCCATGGGCTACGCGCCGCCGGGTCCTGTCCCGGCTGATCCTCAGGAAAGCGAGTCCGCGCATTTGTTGAAGCTCGAACCGCTGGCGATATCCGCGATCAAGATCGAGCTGCGCAAGATCATGTCGGGCTGCGACTTCAGCACGTAACGGGATCGGCGACTGACTCAGGCTATTCGGGCTGGATGCCAGCGCCTTTTACGAGCGCCGCCCATTTTTGCATCTCGCGCGGGATGAACGCACCAAGTTCCTGTGCTGAACTGGGTGTCAAAACCACGCCCATCGCGGTATAGCGTTCGCGTGCATCTTCCGATTTCAATATGCCGACGATCTCGGTATTCAGCCTGGCGATGATGGTTCGTGGTGTCGCGGCGGGGACCAGTATGCCGGTCCACAGACTGGTTTCATAGCCTGTAACACCGGACTCTGAAATGGTGGGCAGCGCCGGCGCGAGCGGAGCGCGTGTGAGTCCGGTGGTAGCCAACGCTCTCAGCGACCCTGCCTTCACATGCTGTTGCACCGAAGTGATGCTCGGGAATGACAGTTGTAAATCACCGCTTAACAAATCCGTCATGGCCTGAGCCACGCCTTTGTAGGGCACGGAAACCAGTTTGACACCGGTCATGTAACCCAGCAGGGCGCCGGCGAGATTCTGTGGTGTGCCGGCCCCGGTGGATGCGTAATGCAGCTGTGCTGGTTTCTGCCGGGCCAGTGCGACCAGTTCCTTGACCGTCGCGACCGGAAACTTGGGGTGGACGACGAGTATCAACGGTGTCGAGCCGACCAAGCTCACCGGAGCAAGATCACGCACGGTGTCATAGGGCAGCTTTTCCCTGACCAGGCTGGGATTCAGCGTGTGGGTGTTTGACGCAATATAGAGGGTGTAGCCATCCGGCGTTGCCCTGACGGCCATTTCGGTTCCGATAATGCTGCTTGCACCCGGGCGATTGTCGACCACGACCTGTTGCCCCAGTGTTTCGCGCGTGATTTCTCCGAGTTCGGCGCGCCGTGCATTTTGTGCGCGTCCCAGATCCCGGTCGGCGAGCCGGCTGGCCGACAATTTGGATTGCTCCCACAGGCGGCGCTTGACTTCGGACTTCGTGTATCCCGCACGTTTGAGGATATCGGCATGCTCGGGCGACAGTATTAACCATGGTTCGCCGCCGTAGATGTAATCTATGACCGCGGGGTAGGCCATGCTGTCCGCGAATACGCGCAATACGTCGTCGGCATTCTTGGAGTGCGTGTTCAGGTTCAGGGTGCCAAGAGCGCCTACCAGCGTAACGGTGCTGGCATGACGAGCATACCCGCGCTCGACATGCAGCGGCTCCCACGGCGTCAGTTTTTCGTTCTCGGCGCAACAGAACGTATATTTGCCCGGATAGCCGTGTGTTGCACGGTCCATGACTCCCGGCAAGGCGCCGCCGATGTTTTGTTGTATGAGGCGCAACGCGCGGCCCATTGTTGCGTTGGCCCATGAACCTGGGCCGAGACAGCTCGGACCGCTGTTGATACCGAGACGGTCGGCGACAGGTCCATTGACGATCAGCCACAGCCCGGCGGGATTGGTAGTCGACTGTATGGTCTGCAGATTCAGTTCCGGTGCCGCCATGGCTTCGACCGCGGCAAGCAGTACGGGCAGATATTCTGGATAACATCCGAAAAGTGCCGATACCTGGTCCCCGATCAGATCACCGCTTGCAGTCCTTTTCGATCAAGCAGGTTGAGCAGTTTCAGAGAGGGGCCGCTCGGGTGCTTGTCGCCCGCCTCCCATTTGCGCACAGTGGAGAGACTGGCATTCAACACCGCAGCGAGTACGGCCTGGCTTACCTGCAGGTGATCATGCAACGCGCGAATTTTTTCACTGTCGTACTGGGGAATGGGGTCAAGGCACAGGGCATCGAACTTGCGCATCTTGCGCTTGTCGATAAAACCCAGGCGATGCAGATCGCCCGCTGTCTCGTGCACAGCTTCAAAAATTCGGCGCTTAGCCGTGGATTTTGTTTTCATGGAAAATCTCGGATCAATTAACATGCCGCAAATCATTCAGGAACTCCGACGCCGGCTCCACACTGGTCACCAGCAAATGGTCGCGCGCTCGGATAGCGATCATTGATCAGAACTTTCTTCCAGCGACCTTCAAAACCTTCGCGTGCGGCGACAGCTGAAATGATCGCATCTCTTTCATGGTCGGGCTTAGCGTCTACCGTCACACTGGTTGGCAGCACATCAAAGTAGTTCCTCCAGCACTTACGTCCTAACGCCACGAGCATTGCTTTAGGGTGCGTTTCGGTGACATTCACCAGCGGAAAGACCTCACGAATTCGCGTGACGAACATCATGCCTTGTGCCAAGACAGAACCCCAGAGTGAGTTAACCGCCTGAACATTCCGATTGGGAAGGTGGTACTCATCGCGAATTCACTTGTCAGCTTTGCGTAGCCCGGCGCTTCCGGAATCTGCGCGGCCAGCTCGAGCACCAGCGCCGGCAGGCCGATGAAATGCGCGCGCTTGTGCTCGCTGTTGCCGGCCGCGGCGGCGCAGGCAAACAGTTCGCGGGCGATGGCGGCTTCGGTCTGCGTTGATGCGTCGCGGGCCCGATGGTGATGGATCGCGCGTTTAAACATGCGCAGATGTTCGCTGACATGCTGTTGTTTTGTCGGTTGTATTACCCGCCGCACAACAACCTGCCCAAACCGTTTCGTTTTGCGGTGGGTGAGCGGATACTGGCCGAGTCCGCGGAGTGCTTGAGGGCGATCGTATTGGCCAACGCGGCGGACAAAGCCTCGGCGGCGGGCTTGGCCGAGGGTGCCGCGCAGGTGCGCCGGGTGCGCGCTTCGGTGGAGGTGATGCGGGGCTTTTTGCTGCTCGCCTGGAAGCTGAAGTTTATTTCCCACGGCGACTTGACGGCGCTCTCAACCTGCCTTGAATCAATCAGCAAACAGGCGGCGCGCTGGGAGCAGCGGTTTGAGTCGAGGTGAAGAGATACGGAAGATTTTGTGGGTATAAACCCGCCCGGGTTGCCCGTGTTGGGTGGCGCACCGAAATGCAACCCAGTCATGCAACATCCACAAATGACCGCTTATGATCTGTCAGGCAGGCTTGATCATTGCCAGCATAAAACCTAAAATATCAGAAATAACAGAAATGCCAGCATTGCCAGCATTGACAGCATAAAGACAAGGATGGCGACATGGCAACAGTCACCGTTAGAAATCTGCCCGAGGCGGTGCATCGCGCGCTTCGCGGACGGGCGGCGACGCATGCCTGCAGCACCGAGGCTGAAATCCGAGACATTCTCGAAACGACCGTTTTCCCGCCGCGGCGGCTTCGCCTGGGCACGGCCTTGGCGGAGTTGGGGCGTTGCGCGCAGCTGACCGATGAGGATATCGCCGCCTTGGCGCAGGTGCGCGACAAGACCCCGGCCGAGCCGGCGGGACTTGAGTGATCGTCCTGGATACCAACGTCGTCTCCGAGGCGATGAAGGCGCAGCCGACTCTGGCCGTGCGGGCGTGGCTCGATGAGCAGGTGGCCGAAACCCTTTATCTGTCCAACATCACGCTTGCCGAAATGTTGTTTGACAGCGGTGCCCTGCCGGTCGGCCGGCGCAAGGACGCACTGACTCAAACGCTGGATGGCTTGTTGGATCTGTTTGCGGATCGCGTGCTTGCGTTTGATGCCGACGCAGTCCGGAGCTATGCCGAACTGGCTGTTGCTGCCCGAGCCGCCGGCAAGGGTTTCTCCCAAGCAGACGGCTACATCGCCGCCATGGCGCGCGCGCGCGGCTGCATCGTCGCTACGCGCGACGTTGCGCCGGTCCAGGCGCTCGGCATCACCGTCATCAACCCGTGGGAGGCGATGTCGTGAGCCGGTATGCTTGGAGCGGCGTTGTTTTGCTCTGCGCTGTGCTGCCGTTGTCCGTGCACGCTCAGGTTCTCGAACAATTGATTGCCTCCGCGCTGGCCTCCCATCCTTCAGCGCAAGGCCAGCGTGCGCTGGTGCAGTCGGCTGAAGCCGGTGTAGACAGCGCACGCTGGCAGTTTTATCCGACGCCGTCGGTATCGATAGAAACCGCTCAGGCCAGTGCGACCGATCGCCTCTATCAGGGGGACAACCGCGTTTCCACCGCGCGTTTGCAACAACCGCTGTGGACGGGCGGGCGTTTGACGGCAGGGATAGACAAGGCGGCGGCGGGGCTGGTGGCGAGTCAGGCATCGCTCGAAGAAGTGCGTTTGCAATTGGGTTTGCGCGTGGTGCAAGCCTATGGTGACTGGTTGTCGGCGCATTTGAAGACGCTCGCCAATGAAAAAAGTCTGGCCACCCACCTGCGGCTGCGTGAGCAGGTCAAACGGCGTTTGAGTGAAGGCGCTTCGGCGGAGAGTGATCTGACGCTGGCGGTGACGCGCCTGGAGTCGATTTCGGCGGACGTCATCGCCGCACGCGCACAGGCGGAGGTCGCTCTGGCGCGGCTCGGACAACTAATGGGCAGCCCGGTGGATTCGGCGCAGCTGGCGCAAGCGGTGGCCGTGCCGCGTGAACTCGCCAATGCGGGGCGCGCCGGCGTGCAGGCGCTGCTTGAGATGGCGCTTGGTATCCACCCGACGGTGGCCAAGGCGCAGGCACAGGCCCGAGTGCAGGAGGCGGTAATCGGTGAGCGTCGCGCGGATTTAAAGCCAGAGGTATATGCGCGAATTGAGCGGCAATACGGTAATTACAACTTTCCCAACGGCGAACCGCAAAACCGGCTCTTCATTGGACTGACCAGTCGCTTTGGGGCCGGGTTGTCGACGCTGTCGAACATCGAAGCGGCGCGCACACAACACGCAGCTGCGTTGACCGAGATTGAGGCGCAGTCGCGCACGGTGAGCGAACAGGTATTGTCGGATTATGCGCTGGCGGTGTCGACCGTCAGTCG
>CANJQI010000226.1 GCA_947476215.1 Betaproteobacteria bacterium | reverse complement strand
TAACCGATCTTGCTCGTGGGACTACGCCTGATGTAGTGCCCGCCCGATGCCATCATCAGCGCGCTCAACATGAATATCGTCGTCAGTCCCGCAGCCGACGCGATCGCGCCGAACAGCATGGGCCCGACCATGCGCGTCAGGTTCTCGGCCGTCAGTCGTAATCCCATGGCCTCGGTCGAGCGGCCGGCCGGAGAATGCGCGTACATCATCATCATCGCGATCGGGCGGGAGAAACCCATGCCGAGGCCCGACATGAATGCCGCCAGCCCTATGGTCAACGGATCCTGGCAGAACGGAATCAGCATAAAGCCCGCGCCTGCAACACCAAAAGCGCAGGCCAATACCGTGTGATCGCTGGATCGTGCGATCAGTCCGGACATGAACACGCGCGAGGCGAACTGCGCCAATGAGTAGGCCGCGAGTATGATACCTATGGTGGACGCCGACAGACCCAGGCCGTGCGCGTATACCGGCAAATAGATCTGGAAAAAGTCGGCGCCCAACTGGCCTATGCCGCTCGCCAGCATTGCGCGCCCGACGCCGGGCACCGCAATCAGTTCGCGCAGCCCGCCCGCCCCCGCGGGTTCACCGCTGCCCGGCGGCAGCAGATGACCGCGGACCGCCAGCATGGTCACCGGCAGCAGCAGAATGCCGGACATCAGCAGGCAGGTGTAACCGTGCCCGATCAGATCGATGCCGAATCCCGCGGTCATCGGACCTGCCATATTGGTCATCGCGCCGGCCAGCGAAAAGTTGCTGTAGTTGCGAGCCCTGTTCTCCTTGTTACTCAGCTTGCCGACCAGCGTCTGCAGCGAGACGTTGCAGAAGGTTGTGGTCAGCCCCAGGCAGACCGCCGCCGCCATCAGCGCCGGCACGCCGGGAAAGTAAAACGGCAACAGGATGCCCAGCGCGCTGCCCGCAACACCCGCCAGCATCAGCCAGCGCGAGCCGAAACGATCGGCGAGTTTGCCGCTGGTCCACGAAAACAATATCGGCACGATGCCGAAACAGGCCGCCAGCATGCCTATCAACACTGGTGGCGCCCCCAGTTCCACGCTATACAGCGTAAGCAACGTGCGCGAGCCGTGCACGCCGGTCATGTTGAACAGCAGAAGGAGGATCAGGAAGCGGACGGACATTGATATAGGAATGTGAGTTGCGGTGAAAGACTGCTGTTTCTAGTTCTATTGATGCTCGTGCAGGAGCAAGCGCACGACATCCGCGATGACGGACACGGAGCCGGGGAGGACGGCGCCCGCACGGGCCGCCAGCGGTAATTCGAAATGAATGCCGCGCGGTGCGATTGCGGTGGCGAATATTCCCAGCTTGCGTGCGCAGGCAGCAGTGTAGAGCAGGCGGTCTACCGGTTCGATGAGCAGTGCGAGTTGCGGATAGGCTGGCAATTGTTCCCGAACGGGTCCGACTATAGTGGAATACGCTTCCTTCACCCGTCCGGCAAGTTCCATCGGGACGCCGATCGTTGCTGCTTCCACTTGTCGCGCCGTGTGCGGATTGATGTTGCCGTGGATTTCAACATATAGCCGCAAAGGCTTATCGTGCGCGGTGGTGCCGACCAGAAACGCATACATTTCGCAAACGTCCCGTGCCCGTTCGGTGCGGGATTCCTGGGCGCAGGTGGTCAGCGCGCTTTCCGCCGGCTGGGTCACATGGATGCGAATTTTGTCCGGCGCGAACTGCCGCGCGACCACAAAGCCCGCGCCCAGTTCGCGGGCTACATCAATGGCAAGCGTGGCAGTGTTGGAGTCCCAAGTGCCGTGCTGCGCCGCAATCAACACACCATTCGATGTGGCTGCGCATTCGAATCCGCCCAGTGCGTGACGCACGTGCTGCTGGCCTGCACCCGCGCCGTGCCATGCAATTGTCACGAGCACGAACAGTGCCTTGCATAGTCTTGGCCTGCACGTCTTTGCTGTTTCCAATGGCGATGACGTTTTCGACTGGGCTATTCTGATGTGCATGCTCTTCGCGCTTTGACAAGACTCGGTACGAAGCATCAACCACAGTGCGCCGTGCAAACGGCCGGCTAGTCGACGCGAATGCCGGCATCCCTGGTCGCTTTGCGCCAGCGCGGAATTTCGCTTGCAATGATCTGCGCGAATTGCTCGGCTGTGCTGCCCACGGGCTCGCCTCCGTCTTCCAGCAATCGCCGGGCAATGTCCGGCAGTTTCACCGCTTTGACAAGTTCGGCATTGAGCTTGGCGACGATGGCAGCAGGGGTGCCTGCGGGTGCCACCCACCCATACCAGGTGGTTACGTCGTAACCCGCGACGCCGGATTCCGCAATCGTGTTCAGACCGGGCAGTGCGGATGAGCGCCGCGAGCCGGTCACAGCCAGCGCGCGCAGTCTGCCCGCCTTCAGATACGGTAGGGCGGCGTTGACGGGCGCGAACAGCATGTGCGTATGCCCTGCAATGGCATTGCCATAGCGTTGGCCTACGTCCTGAAAAGGCACCAGCGTTACTTTGATGCCAGCTGCTGCGGCAAAAGATGCCGCCGCCAGATGTGTGAACGTGCCGCTGGGCCCTACGCCTATGTCCATCGCGCCCGGCGTGGGCTTTGCGAGCGCAACCAATTCCTTGATCGACTTGGCGGGCAGCGAAGGATGGGCAAGCAGCAGCAACGGTGAACTCACGACCAGCGAAATCGGGGTGAGGTCCTTGGTCGGGTCTGCTGGAAATTTCGGGTATAAGGCCGGCGCCATGGTGAAACTCGGCGATACCACCAGCAGCGTATAGCCATCGGCAGGGGACTTCACCGCCAGTCCTGTGCCTATGGTGTCGCCCGCCCCAGGACGATTGTCGATCACGAATTGCTGCTTCATGCTGTCGCTCAACTTTTGCGCGAACATGCGCGCCTGCAAGTCGGTGCCGCCGCCCGGCGATGAAGCGACGATGACCCGCACTGAGCGGTTCGGATAGTCAGCGGCGTTTTGCGCAAACGCTGCGTGAGTCTGCAATGCCAATCCGATTGCGATATGTAACGCTATGGAATTGTTCATATATTTATGATTTCACAGGAGCAGCAGGCGGCGCAGGTTGCGAACATTGCCGACGTCTTCGACGCTCCATATCGCGCTGATGAGGCTGTGCGCGCGTTTCGCGCCCAACACCGGCGCGATCAACGACAGGCATTTGTCTTCCACTTCCTGGCGATGCATGCGGTTGGCTGCCGTGCCGCGCACCGCTTTGGTGAAATGGCGCAGCACGCGCCCGTCGCGCAGCGTCAGTTCCACTTTGCACTGCTTGGCCGGCAGTGCGCGTTCCAGTTCATCGTCACCGTAAAACTCCACGCGGCGGCGCATCTGCAATACCCTGGCGTCCTTCATGCGGTTTTGGTCGTGGCATGAATGAAAGGTCACCGTGCCGTCGAGGAGCATGACTGCCGCCAGATGCTGCATGCATATGGTGGGCAGAGGCCGGTCGTTGACCACGCGAAAGCCGTGATGCGAGATGCGGATCACCAGTTTTTCAACATGATTCGCATTTATCCCATGCGCCTTGATGAGTTCGGACAGCGAATCGAGCATCGCCTGTATCGGGCTGCCCGTCGTCCAGCGCTTGATGTTGGTGTTGACGATTTCGTAGGTCTTGCCCAATCCTTTAGTCAGCAATTCGGGTTTGGCAAAATCCTTGAACGCGAAATAAAAGTTTTTCTCGCCCGAAAACGCGTCGTCTATGCCGGTGTATCCCGCTTCTATCATGTTGGTCGCGGCTACACCGTCGCGCGCCGATTTTGCGCCATGCGCAAAGGACTTTTCGATGTGGTCGGGGTCGCGCTGCTGATAGGTGCGGCCGGATGCCGAATGCGCCGCGTACGACATCAGATGCCGGACCTGTTCCTCGTTCAGCCGTGCCAGCGACGCAGCTGACGCGGCCGCGCCGAACAGGGTGCCGAAGGTGTGCGAATCGTGCCCCGCCGCGAAAAATTCGTACGGACTCAGCGACATGGCCGAACGCGCGCAAACGTCGTAGCCGAGCGCTATGGCGCGCAGCAGGGCAGTGCCGTTGGCGCGCGTGCGTTCGGCCATCGCGAACGCCGCGGGCACCACACCGCATCCGGGATGGGTGAGGGACTTGGCATGCGAATCATCGGTTTCGTCGGCGTGCGCGAGCATGCCGCTGCCGAAGGCGGCGTTGGAAGCGGTGGTGACGATGCGGGTGCCGGGCACACAGGCTTCGGGCATACCCCCTTGTGTTTTCAGGTAAGCGATCGTGACCTTGCCTGGCAGTAATCGTGATCCGGAAATGGTCGCGGCCAGCGTGTCGAGCAGATGGTGTTTGGTGATTTCCGTGACCGCCGCAGGCAGGGGTTTGGTCGCGGCTCGGGTGATGTAGGTCGACAGGGTACGCATCAATGGCGAGATCGCTGCTTGCTTGCCGTTTTTGCGTTTAGTGGATGTAGTGTTTGAGGACATGAGTTATTTTGCGCAGCGAAGTAGCAGTAGGTCGGCAAACCATTGCCGACATGGGACTAAAAACTCGATGGTGACCCGCCGCGTACCCGGCGATCAGGTGCTGGGCCCAGCCATTTCAAAGTCATTCTTATCGACGCCGCAATCGGGACAAGTCCAGTCCTCGGGAACATCCGCCCAGCGTGTGCCCGGCGCTATGCCTTCCTCGGGGATGCCGACTGCTTCGTCATAAATATAGGCGCACGGCATGCAGATCCAGGTCTTGTATCCAGCAGCGTCGAGCGCGGTTTTTTGCTCTGCGGTTTTGTATTCCTTGCGTCGCGGAAAATTGAGAATAAGCGCTTCCACGCCTTCAGAACCCGCCTGAAAATTCAGAGGTCCATCCGCTGGTGACACAAATACGAGTGCCAGCGCGCCCTTGGTTTGTGTCTGGTTCAGGATGATACTGCCCTTGAGCACCACCAGGTATTGCCCGTCGCCGCGCGCAGGGTCCGGCGTCGTGGTCCAGGTCAGGGGCTTCATGCTCAACGCATAGGCCGCCAGCCCCTGGTCGTCCATGATCTCCGGTACTGCGTCCAGCGTGACATCGTTGCCCGTCGCGCCACTGGCGAAGGAAACCTGGCGCGATACCTGCCACGGCCGGCGATCGGTGACCCGCTCCAGTTGCGCCCTCTCCTTGGGCAGCCGCTGCGATCCCGCATCGTGGCGAGCGCGCATCACGATAAACTTCAATGCGTCGGCAGGATCCGACAGTAGCGGACCGTAGGGCGTGTACGCGCGCGTGAAATGCACGCAGTAGGGCGACAGTTCATGCCGGCCTATCTTGCCTTTGCCGCCTACCACCACCTGAAACTGGTCGACGCGGTGGAAATGCGTGCTGGCTAACAGACCCGCATCCGGTTCATTCAGACTGGCGTGAGGTTGGTCTGGTTCAGTGCTGGAGCCGAAGTACAGCGTTTGCGTGACGCCGCCGCTGATGTCGGGAGGTGTTCGATGTTGACGTCGCGCCTTTACATCATCAAATGCAACTGCCAATACCATGTCTGCCCCCTTGTTATTGCTTGGCCCATAGTGCCGCGTTGCGTCCGGCTCTGCGGCCCATGACCACGCCCTGCGTCATGCCGGAGCCGCCCGGATAGTTGGTGTAAAACAGTCCGCCGACGATTTCCCCGCATGCATAAAGACCGCCTATCGGGGCTTCCCAGGTACTCATGACCTGCGCGTCGGTGTTGACGCGCAGTCCGCCATACGTGAAGGTGATCCCGCAACATACGCCGTAGCCATGAAACGGCGGCGTGTCTATGGGCATCGCCCAGTTGGTCTTGTTGATGGCCAGGCCCTTGGTGCATTTGCCATCCAGTATCCGGTGGTTGAACGTGCCGGACTGTACTGCTTTATTGTATTCCTGAATTGTCTGGACGAATGGCCCCGGTTCCAGGCCGAGTGTTTGCGCAAGTTCCTCCAGCGTATTGGCTTTACCACCGGTCGGGTTTACGTAGCGGTAGAGCAGATGTTCGGTATTCTTGTCCAGTATCTGGAATGCGACACCCTGCGGCTGGCGCATGATCACTGCGCCGGTTTTGGCATACGTATAGGGACGAAAATCGGATCCCTCGTCGACGAAACGCTGGCCGTGGACGTTGACGAGGATGCTCCACGGGTAGTCGTGGCGCCGGTATTCCGATTTAGGTTGGGTGCGCACGCTGAACGGCGGGCGATCGATGTCCTGCGGCGTGGCATGGCAGCCGCTCAGATTGCCGTAGGACTGGGCGCCGATATCCCACGCCATGCGCAGACCATCGCCGGTATTGAACGGTACGCCGCGCACCTTGACCATTTCCCATCCCGGGCCCAGAAAAGTCGCGCGCATTGCCGGGTTGGCTTCGAAACCACCGCTGGCCAGTATGACCGCTTTGGCATATATCCTGGTAAAGCCTTCGGGCGTCAACACATAAGCGCCGATGACGCGCCCGTGCGAGTCGCGCAGCAATTCCATCGCGATGTTCGAATAGCGGATATCCACGCCGGCCTTATCGGCAATGTCAAAACCGCGATCGGAAAGTTTCGCGCCGCCGCCGTTGAGATTGACAACCATGCTCTTGCCCGCCAGCTTGTAGCACGATGCCCATTCATGGCCCATGCCGCGCAACCATTTCATCGCGGACAGCGATTCGTCGACGACAACTTGCAGCAGTTCGGGGTCGGCGCGGCCTTCGCTGACACGCACCACGTCGTGGTAGAACTGCTCCTTCGTGTACGGCTTCACGGCAGCGCGCATTTCCGCGACATCTTCTTCAGGGATGCCCGGGATCAACGGCACTATGTCGTCGTCCAGCGACTCCCACCCGAACCGGTAGTCGCTGGTGAAATATGAATTGCCGCCTCTGTGGTCTTTGCCGGCCTTTTCCAGCATGGCAACCTTGGCGCCGTGCTGGGCCGCGGATATGGCCGCGGCCAAGCCGGCATTGCCCGCGCCTATAACCAGTACTTCATATCGTGCTTCCAGATCCGCCATGGAATTCGAACTTTCTTCTTTGCAATGTGTGGAAACGATTAGTTTGCCTTGATCCCCGAGTCTTTGATCACTTTGCCCCACTGTGCCAAGTCGGTATTCACCCACGCGGCAAGCTCATCCGGCGTACTGCCTACAACTTCCGCACCAGTTTTCAGTATTCGTTCTTTCGCTTCGGGTGTTCTGAGGAAGCGCACGATTTCCTGGTTCAGCCGATTGATGATAGCCGCGGGAGTTTTGGCTGATGCAAACACGCCGGTGTTGGCTATGGACACATACCCGGGGACGCTCGATGCGAGCGTGGGCAGATCGGGAAACAGCGCCGACGGTAGCGCGCTGGTCACGGCCAGCGCCCGCAACCTGCCGGACTTGACGTGCGGAGCGAGCGGTTCAAAATCGCTGAACGTGAGTTGCACTTCGCCCGCGACCAGGGCCGGCACCGAACGCCCGCTGCCTTTGTAGGCGATGTGCACGATATTGATTCTGGCCAGGGACTTCAACAACTCTCCGGAGAGGTGGCCGCCACCGCCTATACCGCCCGAGCCATAGTTGAGTGCGCCCGGTTGGGCTCGTGCCAGCGCGACGAGTTCTTTCGCGGACTTGACCGGCAACGACGGGTGGACCACCAGTATGTTGGGTGTGGTATTGGTAATGGTGATCGGAGCGAAGTCGCGTATCGGATCGTACGTCAGCTTTTCCAGCAGTGTCGCCACGTACCAGGTGCCGGCATTGATCAGCAGCGAGTAGCCATCCGGCGCGGATTTGGATACCGGTTCAGCGGCGAGTATGCCGCCGCGATTCTCCACCACCACCGGTTGTCCCAATGGGCCCGAAATACCCTGCGCAATCAGGCGTGAAATGAAATCACTGCTGCCGCCGGCGGTGGCGGTGAAGATGCGTATTGGCTTGG
>CANJQI010000225.1 GCA_947476215.1 Betaproteobacteria bacterium | reverse complement strand
CACCGCCCTAGAAAACTTGGGCGGCATAGCGCATCGACACGATTTGCTTGCCGAGATCATGCGTATTCGGCCTGGGCCTCATCCTCCGACAATCGAGATGACTGTCCAGCGAACAATACAAAATCACTCCTCTGACTCCACTGGCTTCCGTGGTGAAGATTTGCTCTACACAGTAAACGGCATTGGGGCGGGCGTTTGGGGCCTGCGGTCGAAACTGAAGCCCACGCCACGGGCGAGCGATATTGAAGAGGCTGAAACCCCGGATCGAGTTCACACTGAAATTTATCGCATTCTTCGAGATACCGCGCTTGCCAGAAAAATTAAGCTACTTCACAAGAATAAATGTCAGCTCTGTGACAATTCGGTAATGCTGGCCAACGGCGATACATACGCAGAGGCCCACCACATAAAGCCATTGGGTCGGCCTCACAATGGCCCTGATCTTGCAGAGAACATCATCGTACTTTGTCCCAATCATCACGTGCAGTGTGACTATGGCGCGTTGAAACTTAGTCGAGAACAGATTCACTCGATTCACGGCCATCACATCGGTTCCCAATTTCTCGATTATCACAACTCCACAATCTATGGCGTACCAACCACCCATCCCTAACGACCCGCTGCAGACGACGCGCTGGAGCGGCCATCTTGTTTTCAATCGCCAACCGCAGCGCTTGCCTGAGCGGGAACGTTGGGCGTCCTGACACCAATCGTTCCCGCCACTCATGATCAAAAATGCTGAGACCGTAGGGTCGATTCGGGAATCGTGGAGAACAGTTCGTAAATTGGAAGGAATAATCCAGACCAATACGAATAGCGGGATCATCTTCACACTTATCCCGGCTACCACGGCCTTCGCCACCGTCCCTGAAAGCCTTCTTCTCCTTTTTGCCATGTCTGTCCTCGAGGATACCTTGCGCCAACTGCGAGACGAGGGAGTGTTCAACTGTTCACGAAACGAATTGAAGCGGCTCATGGATGCCAGTCACGGTCAGCTTCGCTGGCTTAACTTTGATGCGGTTAACGTAATTCGAGATCGACGAAACCGGGTAGCTCATCGACGTGAATTCCTCTCTCCAGGACAGTGCAAAGCGGACATCGCAACTATCGCCCAGGAGCTGCTGTCTTGGGGTGTACTCGACGAAGATGCCAAGATCGATGCCGCATTGAGTTCAAGCCCGCATCGTAGACGTCGCCCAACCATGCCTTGCACGAGACCGTCCAACAGCGGCGAAGGCAGACGCTGGACTTCGCAAACAGATTGACTGATGTTCTCAAATATGCGAACATTCCGATATGCCCTATTCCATCGAATACTTCCATCCGAAGGTGCTCGCTGAAATAGAGGCCTGGCCAGCGGACATCCTTGCGGATTACGCGCGCATTGCAGAGCTCCTCATGGAGCACGGCCCCAATCTGAGGCTGCCGCATTCCCGGACATTGGGAGATGCGCTGTTCGAACTAAGGCCAAGAGGGAAGTCCGGCATTGGGCGGGCGTTTTATTGCTTTCTCATGGGTCGTCGTGCAGTAGTCCTGCACGGTTTTGTCAAGAAGTCACAGCAGACGCCAGACCGAGACCTGAAGCTGGCTCGCAAACGTCTGAAGGAGGTAATCAATGGCTGAACTCAAATATCAACCTGTTTCCCACAACCACGACGCATTTCTCAAGAAAGCACGAAAACGCGGAGGCTTTCAGGTTGCATATCAAGCTCTGGCGGTTGAGTACGCGGTCGCGAACGAAATGCTCGCGGCGCGTGCGCGGGCCGGTCTTACGCAGGAAGCGGTGGCCGCTCGCATGGGCACGACAAAAAGTACCATTTCCCGTCTCGAATCGGCGGGCAAGCATGCCCCGTCGCTGACCTCGCTGAAGAAATACGCCGAGGCCGTAGGCTGCAAGATTCAATTCAAGCTGATCCCACAGCGGTAGTCTATGCGACGCTCAATCAGGTTAGGGCCGACTTCTAACGACTCCGAGTAGCCAGACGTTCAACAACGTTCGGTGCGATTTGATTGGTGCGCTCCCATCAATCCAACCGTATCCCCGCATCCCTGATCACCTTGCCCATGCGGCTCATGTCCGAGCGGATGTAAGTCGCGAGTTCGTCGGGCGCACCGGGTGCGGCCTCCACGCCGGCGGAGAAAAGGCGTTCCTTTGCTTCGGGCGTGTTCAGCACCCGCGCCACTTCCTGATTCAGACGCCTGATCACCGGCTCGGGCGTTTTCGCGGGTGCAAACAAGCCGAAGATGGTTTCGATTTCGAAACCGTCAAGACCTGCGGACGCGATGGTCGGCAAACCCGGCAACAGGCGCGACGGCTCGCGGCTCGTCACCGCCAATGCACGCAGGCGCCCCGATTTCATGTGCGGCATGCCCGCCGCCGGATTGGTAAAACTCAACTGCACCTGTCCGGTCATCAGATCGGTAAATCCCGCGGCAGTGCCTTTGTACGGAATGTGCACGATATTGACCCCTGCCATGGACTTGAATAACTCTCCCGCGAGGTGAAACGAACCGCCCGCGCCGGTCGACGCGTAGTTGAGTTGCCCAGGCCGCGCTTTGGCTAGCGTGATCAGTTCGGTTACCGATTTCACCGGCAGCGATGGGTGCACCACCAGGACATTCGGAGAGCGCACCAGCATGGAGATGGTCGCAAAGTGCCGGACCGGATCGTAGGACGTCTTGCGCAGCAGCGGACTGATCCAAAAGGTTCCGGCAATGACCAGCAGCATGTAGCCATCGGGAGCCGCTTTGGCAACGGTTTCCGGCGCGATGATGGTGCCGGCTCGGTTCTCGACGATCACCGGCTGGCCCAGCGCGCCGGTCAATCCGTCCGCGATGAATCTCGCGTTGAAATCCGCATTGCCGCCGGGCTCGGTGGTGATGATGCGAACTACTTTGTTCGGATATGCCGGTCCGGCACCTGTCGGGGTGCCCTGCGCGATTGCACTACCAGCGCCGGTGAGCGCGTAACAGGCGCAACACACCCATCCGGCATATCGTCGTATCGACATAAAATCCGCTCCGCTATTCAAGCCGTATGCCGGCATCCTTGATTACCTTGCCCATCCTCGCCATTTCAGATTTGACGGTGGATGCCAACTCCTCAGCAGAACCCCCAACCACTTCCACACCGAGATTGAGGAATCGCTCGCGGATTTCCGGCGTGCTGATCACCCCTACGACTTCTTTGTTGAGCCGCCGGATGATGGCGCCGGGCGTGCCCGCGGTCGCGAACATTCCATAGGGCGATGCCGAAACGTAACCGGGCACGCCGGATGCTGCAATCGTCGGCAATCCGGGTACGAGTACCGACGGCTGCGCGCTGGTAACGGCCAGCGCGCGCACCTTGCCGGACTTGATGTGTGGCGTAACCGAACCCGCCGTCGCGAACATCAAATGCACTTGCCCGCCCAACAGATCAACGATCGCAGGCCCAGCGCCACGATAGGAGATCTTGACGATATCCACACCCGCCATGGATTTGAATAACTCCGCTGCGAGATGCGTGGAGCCGCCAGCACCGGCTGAAGCGTAATTGAGCGCACCCGGTTTCGCTTTCGCGGCAGCGATCAGTTCGCCGACGGATTTCGCGGGCAACGAAGGATGCACAACCAGCACGTTGGGGGTGGTCGCCAGCAAAGTAATCGGCGCGAAATCTTTCACCGGATCGTACGGCGATTTCTGCATCAGCGGCCCGATCCACAGGATTGCGCTGGTCACGAGCAGTGTGTAGCCATCGGGTGATGCCTTCGCAACCATGTCGCCGGGAATGAAACCGCTGGGCCGATTCTCGACGATGACAGGTTGACCCAACGGTGCAGCCAGCCCCTGTGCCAGCGGACGGGCGATAAGGTCACCAACCCCGCCGGCCTGTACCGTAATGATGCGTATCGGCCGGTAGGGAAAGTCCTGGCTCGCCGCAACGCCCGGGCACAGCACTGCTACGACTTTAAAAAAAACAATTAAAACAAAGCGTTGCATTACCATGTCATTCCCTGGCAGACGCGCGATGTCGCGCCTTCGCCACATACTAGCGCGATGAGGCGCGAGCTACCAGCGTAGCGCGATGCGACCGATCAGCGCCCCAAGGACAGCGGGTATAAACATGCCCAACACGTACCAGACGCCGACAAACACCAGCGAGGTCTCGGTGCAGTGCAGGGCATAGACCAACGCCGCGCCCGCCCCGGCCAGCAATCCGGCAGCGGCCCCTGCCAACGCCGGCCGCGTTGGCGCAAGCCCCTTCATCGCCCACAACAGCGCCACGAACATCGGCACGGACAACGCCGCGACGCTTGCCGGACATGCAAGCCAGCTTGAGCCAAACAGCAACGCGTGTTGTTCACCTGGTGCAGCATTCAACAGTGCCGCGCCCGAAAGCAGCCACAACGCCAGGACAGGCGCGGCTATGACTGCAGGAACATGGCCGATTCGGCTACCCGGTCGCGACAAGCGCGCGGTTGCGAGCGACGCGCCGGCGAGTATCAATGCCGGGAATGCCAGCTTTATCCAGAACATGGGCAGCCACGCGACCCGCCCCAAATCGGGTTGCACGCCCAGCAAGACGATCATCATTACCGTGGTTACAAGCGCGCCCGCTCCAAGTGCCTGCGCGTAACGCAGCCGCAACACATGGGGATCAACGGCTTGCGCGCCGTTGGCCAGCATGTCGATCAACTGATCCGTTTTCATGTTTCGTCCCGCGCCAGCGCCGCGAGCGCCTTGAGGCCGCGATGCACGCCGACCTTGACCGCCGCTTCGGATATTCCCGTCAGCTGCGCGGTCTCAGCAACGGAGCGTCCTTCCAGTTTCATGTAAACAATGGGCAAACGCTGGCGGTCGGGCAATCGTGCCAGCAGTTTGGCCAAGTCCCGCTTCGCGTCTCCGGCTTCGGCGTCCGAAACCGCAATGATCGCCAATTCGTCGTCCAGTGGTTCGGTAAGCGCATCGCGTCCGGCACGACGGCGCAGCAGGTCGACGAGCTTATAGCGTGCTATCGCATGCACCCATGCCGTGAACGGCTGGGCCGCATCGTACGTATGCCGATGATTGTGCACCGCCAACAATGTTTCCTGCACGAGATCCTCCACCTCATCCGGCAGGCGCACAAGCCGCCCGCGGAGAAAACCGCGCAAATGCGAGCTCAACTCTTTCAGACATGCATGGTACGCGGTTGCGTCACCCGCCAGGCCGCGCACCAGCAATTTCCGGAGTCGATCTTCAATTACACTCACGCCGTCTGCACTCCTTATTCGTCTAGGCAATGCCGAAGGTTACAGCGAGGAGAAAAAATAATCCGGACGAATTTTGCATCAGTCTGTAACCTGTCGCCAGTTCGTTGCGAACTACCCTCGTGTGCTCCGGACCGTTCCCGGTCAGGATACACTGCAAATTCAAACCACATAAAGGAATGTAACCATGAACACCCGCAACATTACTCTGACTGCACTGACTCTCGCAGCGCTGGCCGCCGGCGCAGCGCAGGCCGCCGACAACATGAAGAAGACAGGCGGAGAAATGGAAAAATGCTACGGCGTTTCACTCGCCGGCAAGAATGACTGCGCCGCCGGCGCCGGCACTTCGTGCGCAGGCACTTCCAAAGCTGACTATCAGGGCAATGCCTGGCGCAACGTCGCCAAGGGCACCTGCGCCAGCATCAAAACGCCGAAAGGCACGGGATCGCTGAAGCCCATTTAAGCTGGCCGCACGCATCGCGCCATGACCACAGTCCTTACCGCAGGTCTCAGTCTGAAACCGCAATACTATGAGGCGGCAGCGGCTTGCCGTGCGGACGGACTGTGGTTCGAGGTGCATCCTGAAAACTATATGGTTGCCGGGGGTCCGCGCCTGGCGTGGCTGGAGAAAATACGCGAACAGCATGGAGTATCGCTGCATGGCGTCGCTCTTTCTCTGGCCGCCGATACGGAACCCGATGTGAGCCATCTTGCACGTTTGGCCTCACTGGCGCAGCGGGTGCAGCCCACATTGATGTCCGAACACCTGGCGTGGTCCACCTGGCGTGGCGCATACCATCCGGATCTGCTGCCGTTTCCACGCACCGACGCAGCGCTGCTGCGTATCGCGGACAATATTTCGCGCACTCAGGATGCATTGCAGCGCAGGATCGCGATCGAGAATCCGTCGCACTATCTCCGCATGGACGGCCATGACTGGAACGAAATCGATTTCCTCACCGAACTCGTGCGCCGCACCGGATGCGGCCTGCTGCTGGACGTGAATAACGTTTACGTCAGCGCCAATAATCTCGGTTTTTCGGCGGCGGACTATGTCGACGCTTTTCCCGCGGAAGCGGTGATGGAAATTCATCTCGCGGGACACACACCCGATCCGAAATTGGGCGCGACGCTGCTTGTCGACACGCATGATGCACCAGTCGCGCCCGAAGTCTGGGCATTGTACGAACGCCTGATCCGGCGCATCGGGACGCGCCCGACCCTGATCGAGCGCGACGACAATCTTCCTGAATTTGCAACGCTGTTTACCGAGCGACTACACGCCGAACGCGTCCTGCGCACACCACTTGCGTGCGCGGCGTGATGAGCGCAACTACGCCAGTCGTCGCCGTGAACAGCGACCTCGCGCGCTTTCAGGATGCGTTTGCGCGCACTCTGCTTGATTCAAGTGCACCGCCCGATGCACATATTGCAAATTTGGTAAGTCAACCTGCGTTCGCGGTTTATCGCAACACCGTGATGAAGGGTTGCATAGATGCTGTACAGGCCAATTTCCCGGCGGTGACGCGACTGGTCGGCGAGGAATGGATGCGCGCCGCGGCTGCCGACTACGTGCGCACAGCGCCGCCGACCGACCCTGCCCTGCTGCACTATGGCGCGAGCTTTGCCGATTTTCTGGCGCATTTCGAACCCGCAGCCGAATTTCCCTACTTGCCGGGTGTCGCCCGACTGGACCGCTGCTGGATAGAGGCGCATACGGCAACGGATGAAAATGCAATTGATCCCGCTGTGCTCGCCGCTCTCGCACCCGAGCGTCTCGCCAACGCCATATTGCGCCCTCATGCAGCGGCACGCTGGGCGTGGTTTCCCGGCGCACCCATATACAACATCTGGTCAGGCAATCGCGGCGATGCTGCGTTCGACTCGCAACCCGTGTGGAAAGCGGATGGTGTCCTGATTACGCGGCCGCGCAATGTTGTAACCTGGATAGAGCTCGACGCAGCTGGTTACGCCTTTATGGACGCATGTGCCGCCGGACTAACGGTGGCGGACGCAGCCGATGCGGCCCTTGCGACGCATGGTGAAGTGGATTTCGCGCGGATGATGTCCGCGCTGATGACCGCGGGCGCTTTCGGCGCCATCAGACACACTGCGGCATAAGACATTGAACTAGTATCGGAACCCCGCCATGACTCAAGCCAACAACACCTCGTCAACAACATCCCATAGCGGGCCGCTCGACATCTTGAACCGGTGCGCGGACTGGTTATCCAACTTGATCGGTCACGACCTGCTGGCGCTGGCTGCGCGCGTGGGGATAGGTGCGGTATTTTTTCTGTCCGGACGCACCAAGGCGGAGGGATTACTGACCATCACCGACAGTGCCTATAGCTTGTTTCGCGACGAGTACAAAGTGCCTCTGATAGCGCCGGAAATCGCCGCTCACATGGCCACCTATGCCGAGCACCTGTTCCCGATACTGCTGGTGCTCGGTCTGTGCACACGCGGCTCCGCGCTGGCACTACTGGGTATGACGGCAGTCATTCAGATTTTCGTGTATCCGGATGCCTGGCCCACACACCTGACGTGGGCGGTTCCGCTGCTTTATCTCGCCGGGCGCGGCGCAGGAACGGTGTCCCTGGATCGGGCGGTGGGTATCAAATAGCCCTGGGAGGCCTTCAAATGAGGGCGTGATTTACTGCGCCTTGATGCCCATCGCCTTGACCACTTTGTCCCATTTCGCCAT
>CANJQI010000224.1 GCA_947476215.1 Betaproteobacteria bacterium | reverse complement strand
CTCAACCGGCTGGCGAAAGAAGAACTCGCCGCGCGCGGCCTCAACGATCGAGGCAACTGGATCGGCTTTGACGCCGCCAAGAAACACCACAACATTTGAGGGACGCGGCCATGGACAGAAAAGCACGAGATCAACTGCTTCAGACAATCGCGACAGACCATTTGTTCATCGCAACGCTTGAGACGCGCAACAGCGACCGGCTCGACTTTCACGACGTAAGCGTCTGGGCCGTAAAGGCAGCGCTGCAAGCCGCATTCGAAGCCGGGCAGCAATCAAACCTCACCAACAACAATCAGGAGACAACATGAAACTCTCAGACAGCCAGACCGTTCTACTCAAAGCCGCGGTCTGCAATGCGTGCGTGTCAACACCCGGCGTGGCTGGGTGGTGCTGGCGTCGGACGGCAGTCACTACTATGAGCACTTTGAAAACAACCGTTGCTTTCCCACCGTATTCAACGTCGGCGAAATGGTCGATGGTTACGATATCCTGAAGGGTCTTGCGGATTCCATCAAGCACATCATTCCCCGGCGAACGTCGCAAGATCGCGTGTCGCGTCGGGAAATAACGGGGGTTTGGATGTGCTCATAACAACAATTTCTTTTATAAATCAAATGTTTGGGTCGACATCCAGGCGCACCGCGATGCCGTCCAGCTGCGGCGATACGGCGGGATAACGTTTCATGACTTCGGGATCGTGTCCGGATAGAAAATCCGCCGGTTGCGGTTGCGTTTCCGACTCCTGAATCAGATCTGGTCCGGCTTGATGCCTGCGTCCTTGACGACCTTGCTCCATTTTCCAAGTTCGGCGCGTATCACGGCCGCGAAATCGTCGGGGGTGCTGCCTATGGTTTCTCCGCCGTCGCCGAAGAAACTTTCCTTGACACCGGGATCCTGCACCGCGCGCGCCGTGGCGCCATGAATTTTGGCGATTATCTCGCGCGGCGTATTCGCCGGCGCCAGTATGCCGTACCACTGCACGACCTCATAACCCGGCACGCCGGTTTCGGCGATCGTCGGTATGGCGTGTGCAACAGAAGCGCGTTTGGCGCTCGTTACGCCATACGCTCGCAACCTGCTGTTATTGACGTGCGGCAATGAACTCAGAATATTCGCCATCATCATGTGCAGGTGCCCCGCCATGACATCGGCCACGGCCGGCCCCTGGCTCTTGTAAGGCACATGTACAATTTTCAGCCCGGTTTTGGTCAGGAACAATTCCATCGCGAGGTGCGGATTGCCACCAAAACCGCCGGTACCGAAATTGAGTTGTCCGGGGCGTGTTTTTGCGAATGTAATCAGATCCTTAACGGAGCGCGCCGGCAGTGACGGATGGGAAACCAGGATGTTCGGCATTTGCACAACCTGCGAAACCGGTGCGAAGTCCCTGATCAGATCGTAAGGTATTTTCGTCAATATGCTCGGCAGTATCGTGAGCGTACTAGTCCCCATCAGCAGCGTGTATCCATCGGGCGCAGCGCGTGCGACAGCCTCGCCTGCGATGGTAGTAGACGCGCCGGCGCGATTCTCGATCACGACTGGCCGGCCCAGGTATTCCGTAAGCTTGGGAGAAATTCTGCGCGCAGAAAGATCGATACCGCCGCCCGGCGCCACCGGCAAAATCAGGCGTATCGGCTTGCTCGGGTAGTCCTGCGCAACCACCAGCGCTGAAACTGCCATGAGCGCCGCGGCGAGTGAACAGCACGTGCGTTGAGGATGAACTGCCAATCGTGGCCTGATGCGGGTAATTGTTAGAGCGGTCGAGAAGACTCTTCGACTGCCGCCAGTGCTTCCATCGCGAATCCATAATCCAGATGCTGACGCAGCACTGCCTTGAGCGGTGCGGTAAGCAGGGACCGGGTATAGCGCAGTACATACGGGTTATTCTTGATCAGTTCCTCCGCCAATTCCCGTGCACGGGGCAACAGGCGGTCACGAGGCATGATTTCGTTCACCATGCCGATTTCCTTCAACTCAGCGGCCGAAAGTTTCTGGCCGGTCAGGTGAAAATAGCGCCCGCGGTTCGACCCCATCAGATGCGGAAACAGAACGCCTATGCCGTCGCCCGGGACCATGCGGTTTGGAAAATGCGCGGAATCCTGTATGAGCGCATCATCGGCGGCAAGCACAATATCCGCGATGAATGCAATCTCGGCATGGCGGTATGCCGGTCCGTTAAGGCAACTGATCACGGGCCCCGGGATATCCAGCAAGTCCATCATGGTATGGCTGCCGATAAACTGCACTTTGTCCCAGTGCTTCACATCACCGCGCGACATCGTGCTCCGGTTCGCAATCGGCCCGGAAAACTGATCTCCCGTGCCGGTAATGATAATCACGCGATTCTCCGGGTCGCGGGCAATCTGATTCGTGGCGTCGCCCAGTTCCTGAAACGGAATACCGGTTTTGCCGTCGGCCCGCGCGCGCGCATCCCATTGCCAGGGGCCGCCATTCGTATGCAGAGTGACCTGCAGAATACCGCTCTCGCTGCGTTCGAGTTTGATCGTCTCGAACGCGTCCTTGTACTCGGTGAAGTTGGACATCAGCCTGCTTTCCTTTGTCTGATCAGGCAGACATCACCATGATGCCACCGATCCGGCATTACAATACCCTACCGCGATGAGTCAAAGCAAGCGACAAGCGTTGTTGATACCCCATTGGGGTGGTCCAGACAGGCGGCACCGGTAATTCTATTCGCTGCAGATATAGGGTATTGTAACGGCCTGTCAACCACATCGTGGTGATGGCCGCTGCAACCGCCACGCTTGCGCCAATCAACTACTGCCCAAGGACAAACCGCATGAATGAATTGTCTTACCCTCTCGAAGGCATACGCGTACTGGCGCTGGAGCAGTTTATTGCAGGGCCATTGTGCAGCATGTGGCTGGGCGACATGGGCGCCGAAGTGATCAAGATCGAGACGCCGGGTATAGGCGACCCGAGACGCAAATTTCCGCCGATGTTGGGCGACGCAAAAGGCGAACAGATCAGCGGCGGTTTCATGGCATATAACCGCAACAAGAAAAGCGTGACACTGAACCTGAAATCCGAAGAAGGCCGCCGCCTCTACAAGGAACTGGTTGCCAAGTCCGATATTGTCGTCGAGAACCTCAAGCCCGGCACGGTGGATCGACTGGGCCTGGGATACGATGTGCTGAAACAGGTCAATCCGCGCATCATATACGCCGCACTCAGCGGGTTCGGCCGTCTGGAAAATCTGCGCGGGCCATATTCCGACCGCCCGGCATTTGATGCCGTGGTGCAGGCCATGGGGGGCGTTATGCATCGCATCGGGGAAGAAGATGGCCCGCCGATGCTGGCCGTCGCAGGCACCGCGGATCGATTGTCGGCGATGGTTACCGGTTACGCGATTTTTGCCGCGCTGTTCATGCGAGAGCGCACCGGCAAGGGCCAGTTCGTCGATACCGCCATGTATGACTCCACCATGATACTCAACGAAGCCGCGATTTCAATGTATTCGATGACCGGAAAAGTCCTGTCGCGCGGCAAAGACGAATTGTATGCACCGGTGGGTGCATTCAAAGTGAAGGATGGCTGGATAGGCCTCATTATTCCCGGCGAAGACATGTGGGAGCGTTTCGCCCAGGCGATAGGCCGCGCGGACCTTGCGGAACATCCGCAATGCAAGGGCAGCCAGGTTCGCGCCAGGAACTACAAGAACTTCCTGAAACCCATCGTTGACACCTGGATGGCGAGCCACACCCGGGAAGAAGTCGTGCAGATATTGCTGGAACACGGCGTGCCGTCCGGCTATGTGCAAACCAGCGCCGACCTCTTCACGTGTCCGCAGGTTGCCGCCAGGCATATGCTGGTTGAAGTCAACGACCCGATTGCCGGCCCGGTCAAATTCGCCAACAACCCGTTCCGGCTTTCCGCCGCCGCCGACAAGACACCCGTGCCGCCGCCACGCCTCGGTGAGCACAATGATGAGATACTCACCGCAGTACTGGGCTATGGCGCATCGGAAGTCGCGCGCCTAAAGCAAACCAAAGTGATATAGGAAATCCGGTCCGTGTCGGCAGCACCACAATCGCAAAAACCTCCGACGCCCATGGAGCCGCGCATCGGAAAATGGGAAATCATAAACGGCAGAGTTGAGCTGAGCGCATCGCGTTGCCTCTCCTGTGGTGAAACGTTCTTCCCGTCGCGCAAGGTTTGCCTGCGTTGCCGCGGCGAAACCATGGAGCAGGTCAGGCTGAAGGGACCGGCACGACTCAAGAATTTCACCGTGATACACCAGGTTCCCGCTGGTTTTACAAAGCCACTGGTGGCCGGATACGCGGAATTCGAACCCGGCGTATCGGTCTTCGCACCTATCGATGCGCCGTCAACTGAATTGACTTCGGGTTCCACATTGCTCGATGTACACATAGGGCCGATCCGCACCGACAAAAACGGCGATTCATTGATTGCTTATAAATTCAGGCCATTTCGCGATGCCGACCGCGGATAGTCCACCTTGAAGATAGTCTGACCATGCGTAACGCTTATATCGCAGGGGCCGGCATGATCCGGTTCGGGCGCTATCCCGATCGATTGGTCGAGCAGTTCGCGAGCGATGCTGTTAGAGCCGCGCTTGCCGACTCGGGAATCGATCCTGAACTGATCACCATCGCAGTAGCATCACATTCAAGTCAGGGCCGCGTCGCCGGCCAACGGGTACTCAAGGAACTGGCGCTCACCGGCATTCCCACTATCAACGTCGAAAATGCATGCGCCGGGGGCGGAACTGCGCTGCACACCGCATGGATGGCGGTCGCGGGCGGATTCCACGACGCTGCATTGGTGTTCGGCATGGAAAAGATGGAAAAGGGGTTGATAGTCGGCAATCCCGGCGAGTACGAAGCAGCGATGGGCAAGACGCTGCCCGCCAAGTACGCGCTGCGCGCCCGCAGTTACATGCAGCACTACGGCGCGACCGCAGCGCAATTGGCCATGGTTTCGGTGAAGAATCACCGCGCCGGCGCGTTAAATCCGATGGCGCATTATCAGAATACGATGACGCTGGATGAAGTTCTCTCCTCGCGGCCGGTTGCCGAGCCCCTGACCCTGCTGCAGTGCTGCCCGACGACCGATGGCGCCGCCGCCGTGGTCGTAGTCAGTGAAGCGCTGGCACGGCAGGCCCGGTCCCGGCCGGTGCGCATCGTTGCGTCAGCGGTGACTTCCGGCGCGTACCGCAATGCAGGCCGGGATGGCATATCGTCCGATGACGACATCACCGTTCGCGCCGCCGCCAAAGCATATGAAATGGCCGCCATGAAACCTGCCGACGTGCATGTGGCGGAAGTTCATGACGCCTTTACCATAGGTGAAATTCTTGCCTGTGAAAATCTCGGGCTGTGCCCGCGCGGCGAAGGCGGGATATGGGCAGAGCACGGCAATACCGCAATCGGTGGCCGAATTCCGGTGAACCCCAGCGGCGGCCTGCTCTCGCGCGGACATCCGCTGGGCGCATCCGGTGTTGCACAAGTGGCTGAACTGACATGGCAGTTGCAGGGACGCTGTGGCGAGCGTCAGGTACAGGGGGCCAGAGTCGCATTGGCGCACGTCGTCGGAGGATCCACGCCCGGCATAGGCTCAGGCGCGTGCGCGGTACACATTTTGACCACTTGAGATGACGCACCATGGATAAGCCCGACACGATCCGGCAAAAGGCCGAGCGCTGGCGATGCGATGTCCGGGATCCGTCGGTGCAGACGGTGCCCGAACGCCACCCGCATTTCTTGAACGACGCAGGTGACGAGGTCCAGCCCGTCTATACGCCCGCCGATCTTGATGCGGACGATTTCGGCCATGCATCCCACCTCGGCTTCCCGGGCGAATATCCGTATACGCGCGGCATCGATCCTGCCATGTACCGGCGCGAAGTTCCCATCGTCAGCGCCTATGCCGGATTTGGCGACCCCAGTGACAGCAACAAGCGCTATCGTGAATTGATCCAGTTCGGCGTGCAGGGGCTTTCCGTTGCCCTCGACCTGCCAACGCAGCTCGGGTACGACCCTGACGACATCATGGCATGCGGCGAAGTGGGGCGCATGGGCGTTGCCATCAGCAGCCTGCGCGATCTTGAAATACTGTTCGACGGCATACCGCTGGACTCGTTGAGCAGCGTGGGATCGACCGCAAATGCGATCGGCCCGATCATACTCGCGATGTACATCGCTTTGGGCGAGAAACAGGGTATGGATCCGAAACGGTATACCGTCGCGCTGCAAAACGACGTGCTCAAGGAATACGTGGCTAGAGGTACGCAGATTTTTCCACCCAAACCGGCACTGCGCTTCACCGTGGATGCGCTCGAATGGTGCGTGCACAACGCTCCGCACTGGATCCCGATTACCGTCTGCTCCAACCACCTCGACGTGGCAGGCGCAGGATCCACCGCAGGCACTGCATTCACGCTTGCCAATACCAGGTGTTATCTCGACGACGCCCTGCGCCGCGGACTTCACATCGATCAGGTCGCGCCGCTGATGCGCTTGTTCCTGAACGAGCGCGAAGACTTTTTTCTCGCCGTTGCCAACTATCGTGTGACACGACGCATCTGGGCAAAGTTGATGCGCGAACATTACGGGGCTCGCGATCCCGCGTCGCTGAAAATCCGCATCATGGGCTATGCGCACGGGCCGCGTGAAACGGCGCAGGAACCGCTCAACAATATCGTGCGCATCACCATGGGCGCCCTCACCTGCTTTTTCGGCGGCTTGCAGGACATGCGCTGCGCGAGTTACGACGAAGCGATTAACCTGCCGTCCGACGAAGCGGTGAAGGTTGCGATCCGCACTCAGCAGATACTCGCGCACGAATTCGGCATCACCTCCACGGTAGATCCGCTGGGCGGCGGCTATTACGTCGAGACACTGGCCAATCGCATGGAGCGCCGTATCCAGGAGATCATGAATCGCGTCGATGATCTCGGCGGCGCGCTCGGCGCGATGGAAAATGGATACGTAAAAAACACCATCAGTGAAGGCGCATCGCGCAGGCAAAAAGCGTTTGAACGCAAGGAACGCGTTTCCGTGGGCATGAATATTTTCCCCGTCAAGACCGAATCCCGTCCGCAGACGTTTCGCATCGATGCGAACGTGGAGCAACGCCAGATAGCACGCTTGCAACAGGTGAAAAGCGAACGCAATCCACACAGAGTCTCGGCAGCGCTCGCTGAACTGGCGTCGAATGCAAAGGACGGCGTTAACGTAATGCCGGCGCTGATTGAAGCCGTAAAGGCTTACGCGACGATGGGAGAGATGTGCACAGTACTGAAGTCCGCATACGGCGAGTACGAACCTGACCAGTCTTTCTGATCATGAATCATGAACGAAAAATCCGCGTCCTGATTGCCAAGGTCGGTCTGGACGGTCACGAAGTGGGTGCCCGGCTGGTCGCGCGTGGCCTGCGTGATGCCGGCATGGAAGTCATTTATACGGGACTACGGCGCACGCCGGAGCAAGTCGTGCGCGCCGCGATCGACGAAGACGTGAACGTGATAGGCGTCAGCATACTGTCCGGTTCGCATATGGCACACCTGACCAAGCTAAGACGCCTGCTGGAAGAACAGGATGCGGCGGATATTCACCTCGTCGCCGGCGGAGTCATTCCGCCGGAGGACATTTCAGCCCTGGAGGCTGCGGGCGTAAGCCGTGTTTTCGACGCCAGCTCGCCGGTTTCGGATATTGCCGACTACATCAACAGCATCTGCGCTCAAAAGTAACGCGAGTTCAAATTCGAAGTGCAACTCTGATTAATCCGAGATTTTCCATTAGCCTTTTATCCAGACGGATAAAGTGGTTCAAAATGAGCGGGCAAATCGAACTTTTTTGCGGCATCCCACAGACCTTGCATCCATGCGCGCTGCTGCATCGCGATAGCGAGGTTTAAGATCGGTTTGCGACTTTCAGTGGTGATGTAGGCCGGTTTGGCGAATAATTTGTAGCGTAGTGTTTGCAAGGTGTGTTG
>CANJQI010000223.1 GCA_947476215.1 Betaproteobacteria bacterium | reverse complement strand
TGAGCTTCTCGATCAACCGCGCCATGATCTACCCACCTTTCTACCCATGTAGTATGAGCGGATTCTAACGCATGAGATTGACTTCGGTTGAACTATTAATCGACATTTCTCCTATGAGAATAAGTTATTCAGGAAATGTCATCGTCTATGGTTATACGGACGTCCACTCCGCCAAAAGTTAGTTCCAGGGTAGTCCCCAGTTGTTCCAGGTAGTCTGAAAAAGCCATTAGATTCAGTGTCTAATGGCTTTTTTATTGTCCAGTTAAAAACGCACTCAATCCGTTTCGACCGCCATCGACGGCAAGCGATCAATAGATCTCAAAGGGGGGCGCGTCTTCGGAACGCCGGACGTGGCACAAGGTCAGGGCGGGTGCCGCCCAAGGCTCATGCATGTCACTCGATCAGATGCGATACATTCTTGGTGACCGTATAGCATTCTAGTCCTTCGGTGCCGCCTTCCCGGCCGAAGCCGCTTTCCTTGACGCCGCCAAACGGTGTTTCGGCAACAGAGGCGACGAAATGATTGATCCCCAAATTGCCGACCTCGACCTCTTCGGATAAGCGATGGGCGGTGGCGGCCGAGCGTGTAAACGCATAGCCGGCAAGCCCGAACGGCAGCGAATTGGCTTTTTCTATGGCTTCGTCGAGGCTGCGCACGCGGTGCACCAGCGCTAGCGGTCCGAACGGTTCCTCGCTCATGGCACGCGCTTCAATCGGAATGTCTCCCAGTACGGTGAGCGGGAAATGATAGCCGCGGTCGCCAATGCGTCTTCCCCCGGCAAGTATCTTGGCGCCTTTCGCGGCGGCATCCTCGACGAACATCTCCATCGCTTCGAGACGGCGGCGATTTGCAAGCGGTCCCATATCGCTTGCCGGGTCGAGACCGTTGCCCTCCTTGATTGCGTTCGCCTTGCGCGCGATCGCATCCGAGAACTCGCGATAGATCTTGTCGTGCACGAAAAACCGCGTAGGCGCGGTACATACCTGGCCCGAATTGCGCGATTTTCCGATGGCGCAGGTCGTCCCTGCCGCAACGGGATCCGCGTCCTCGCAAACGAGGACCGGTGCGTGTCCGCCGAGTTCCATGATCACCGGTTTCATATGTTGGCCAGCCAGTGTGGTCAGGCGTTTGCCCACGGGAATCGATCCGGTAAACGTGATCAGGCGTACTTGCGGCTTCGGAATCAGGTAATCGGATATCTCAGCGGGATTGCCGAAGATCAGATTCAAGGCGCCCGGCGGCAATCCGCCGTCGGTCAACGCCTTCGCCAGCAGCATGGCGCCGGCCGGTGTTTCTTCCGACGCTTTGATGATGATCGAACAGCCAGCCGAAAGCGCGCCCGCGATTTTTCGGGCCGGAGAACTCATCGGGAAATTCCATGGCGAAAACGCCGCTACAATGCCGACCGGTTGACGCAGCACCGTATGCCGCATACCGGGCTCGCTGGGTATTATCCGGCCATAGACTCGACGTCCTTCGGTTGCGTCCCACTCGATGATTTCGCAGCCGCGCAGGATCTCTGATTTGGACTGGGCCAGCGGTTTTCCCTGTTCCAGGGTGATCGCATACGCATGCTCGTCGACCCGCTCCCTGACAAGTCTGGCGCCGTTTAGCAGGATCTCGGCTCGTTTGGCCGGGGATGTCGCCCGCCATGCGCGGAAACCGGCTTGTGCCGCCTCCAATGCATCATCCAGATCCTGGCGAGTGGCCATCGGCAACTGACCGATAACAGTCTCTTCAGCGGGATTCAGGACGGGCTCATGATCCTTGGTGTCGCGCCATTTACCATTGATGAGCATTTGCAGTTTTGGGTATTGATATTGCGTCGACATTTTCATTTCCTTAAGGAAGCCCGACCGCATGTGGCGATGGCAGGCGACATTACACCATTGAGCGTTTCAGAATACAACGTTGAACAAGGCTCAGTCCAGTGCCGGCGATAAATTGAGGCAGGCGTTACCCGTGCCGGAAAAGCAAGGCGACGGAATTCATGTACAATTCGCAGATTCGCTTCGCCCCCCACGATCACTGGCTGCGGGTACGCGGCGTTGATGGGGCTCTTGAGCATGCCGGACGCACGTGCGGCGTGATATCCGATTGCTGAAAGGAAAACCATGTCCTGGGCAGACAGCATAGTCCGCGCTCTCAAGAACAACAACGTGCGTTTCCTCAATTATGTGCCGGATTCGAAGATCGAGAAGATCCTCGAGGCGGCGCGCAAGCACGGCGGCTTCGAATTTCTGCCGCTTACCCGCGAGGAAGAGGGAATAGGCGTGGTATGCGGTCAGGCCATCGGCGGCGCACGCGGTGTATTGTTGTGTCCCACGGCGGGGCTCGGCAACTCGATCAATGCGCTGGCATCGATGGCCATACCCTATTGCATCCCGTGTCCCATCATCATCGGAGTGCGCGGTGAGCTGGGCGAGTTCAATCCGGGGCAGATCACGATGGGGCAGGCCACGCAGGATATTCTCGATGCCCTGCGCATTCCCGCCTACCGTCTCACGCGCGAGGATGATACCGAGAAGATCACCGACGGCGCGATGCGCATGTGCTACGCCAGCGACGGGCCCATGGCCTTGCTCGTCACCAACGAACTGGCCGGTTGGAAGGAAGGGACACCTCTATCATGATAGACCGCGCTGAAGCATCCAGATATCTCGTCGGCAGGCTGAAGGACGAGCTGGTGGTGACCTCTTTGGGTAACGAGAAGTACGATCTAAGGCAGGCCGGTGATCGCGACCGGAATTTCTTCAACTGGAACTCGATGGGGCTCGCTTCATCGCTGGGACTGGGGCTCGCCATGGCGCAGCCGGACCTGAAGGTCATCGTGTACGACGGCGATGGCGCTCTGCTGATGAATCTGGGTTCGCTGGCAACCATCGCTGCGCGGCAGCCCAAGAACTTGATCCACATCGTGTGGGACAACCGCAGTTATGCCATGACTGGCGGGCAACCCACCGCCACCGCATTTCACACCGATCTGGGCAAGGTGGCCGAGGGCGCCGGCTATCCCAAAGTGGAGCGCGTCGAAACGCTGGCGGCGTTCCAGAACGTGAGCGACCGCGCTCTCAAGGAGCCCGGCCCATGGTTCCTGCACTGCCTGACCGAAGTGAAACCGGCCAAGAGTGGCGGCCTGTCGAGTCCGACGGCGAACAAACACCGCTTCATGAATGCAATCGGGGCGCGCCACTAAGCTTTTTCCAAACCCAAAGCGATACGTCCACGCCTGAGCAGGGTTCTACATCCCGTGGTTGCGAGACGCGAAGATGTGCGGGCCGATCTCAGAAACCTTGCGCACGCCGACGTAACCGAAGGTGTTCTCCATCTCGTTGGCAAGAATTTGAATAGCGCGTGCCGCGCCGGCCTGTCCGCCGCAGGCCGTGCCATATAGCGTCGCCCTGCCGACCAGTACGAACTTGGCGCCACGCCCCAGCGCCTTGACGACGTCGCTGCCGCGCCGGATACCGCTATCGAGTATCACGGTGCATTGGTCGCCCACCGCCTGCACGACTTCTGGCAGCATGTCTATGGTCGCCATCGCACTGTCGAACGCGCGGCCGCCGTGGTTGGATACGACTACGGCGTCCGCACCGTGATCGACCGCGGCCCGCGCCTGATCGCCGTTTAGCACGCTTTTTACGATCAGCTTGCCAGGCCAGAAGTCGCGCAACTTCCGGATGTGTTCCCAGGTCATCGCCTCGAAGCGCTTCGGCCGCGTGCGTTTCTTGCCGTCGATCACGGCGTGGCGATAGCGGTCCGGGAAGTTCGCGTTCGTCGGCATGCCCTCGTTCAGTAGATATCTGCCCATGACGCGGCACAGCCAGCCGGGATGCCTCAGCATGTCCACGGCGGCGGTCATGTTGGGATTGAACGGAAAGGAAAATCCGTTACGCTCGTTGTGTTCGCGCAATCGTCCGAGCGCGCTGTCGATCGTGACCACCAGCGCTTCCCACCCCAAGTCGCGGGCGCGGGTCACCATCTCGTAGGAACCTTCCTCATCCGACCATGGATAGAGCTGAAACCATTTGCGCGAGTCGGGCAGTGCCTTGGAGATTTCCTCCATCGAGGTCAGTGCGCCCGTGGCGAGCGTGAATGGTATGCCGGCGGCAGCGGCTGCTTTTGCGAGCTCGATCTCGCCGCGGTACCACATCAGGCCGGCGCTGCCGGTCGGCGCGATGCCAAAGGGCAGGTTGGTGCGCTTGCCAAAGAGCTCCGTGCCGAGATCGCGTTTCGAGAGGTCGACCAAAAAGCGCGTATGCAGCTTGATGCGTTTGAACGCCTCGCGGTTTTCGGCGAGCGAAACCTGGTCCGCGGTGCCGAAGTCGACGTACTCGAATATTCCCTTGGGCAGGCGACGTTTTGCAACCTCGCGCAGATCGAAAATGTTGTAGCAGCGATCAAAGGTAGTCATCGGATCCGTCCTCTATTTGTGTGGCTGCTGTGATTCCCGTGACAGTGGGCGACGTGTTCCGCCGGTCACATGACACCATCGCGGCCTCATCGGGAAGTGGAATTTTTTGTATGATAATTCCGACCGCGACTATATCGCCGGCCTGAGAGCCGGTCAATCGCGTGCGGATCGCCTGACCTTTCGACCGGTTGCAAGAATTACGTTTGCCGCATTCTGGTTACGGCTTGAACGCGTGCTAATATTGCATCCGCCGATGTCCTGCGGTAGGTATCTGTCCGGGACGGTCGATGGGTGGGATGGTGCGGTTGTGGATGGTCGGTGCAGGTAAAGTCCCATCCAACCCGTCATCGCGAGCTCGGCGGTGTTGCCAACCCAGTCCAATCTATGTTTTGCAAGGAGATAACCATGACGATGTCAACGCTGCGCCTGTCCTTATGGATGTATTTGCTGATAATTTTGGGTGGCATTACGGGCGTGGCGCACGCTCAAGGATTCCCGAACAAGACCCTGCGCTTTGTCACCACGGGGGTGGGGGCCAGCACCGATTTCGCCGCGCGCGTGATTGCGCAGGGACTTACAGACAGCGTGGGCTGGCAGATCGTGGTGGACAATCGCGGCAGTACGATTACAGCATCGGAAACCGTGTCCAAGTCGTCCATCGAAGGATATACGCTGCTGGTCATGACGGACGGGCTGTGGCGCGGACCGCTGCTGCAGAAAATGCCTTTTGATCCGGTGAAGGATTTCGCGCCGATAGCGCTGACCAGCCGTTCGCCCAACATACTGGTTGTGCATGCCTCTGTTGCGGCCAAGACCGTCAAGGAGCTGATCGCGCTGGCCAAGGCCAAGCCGGGTGAACTTCACTATGGCGCGGGCGCGATCGGCGCGTCAACGCATCTGGCCGCGGAATTATTCAATCTCATGGCCGGCGTCAAAATCGTGCATGTGCCGTACAAGAGCAGCGGGGTGGCTCTCAATGCGGTGCTGGGTGGCCAGATACAGTTGATATTCGCGACGACCGGCGGGGTAACACCCCATGTCAAAGCGGGCCGGCTGAGGGCCTTGGGGGTCAGCACCGCGCAGCCGTCGGCCGTGGTGCCCGGATTAGCTACCATTGCCGCCGCGGGCGGGCTGCCGGGATATGAGTCGGCATCCACGGCAGCCGTGCTTGCGCCCACCGGTACTTCCGGAAGAGTCATCAGCTTGTTGAACACCGAGATCAACCGCGCGCTTAACAGGGCGGAGGTCAAGGAAAGATTCTTCAGTCAGGGCGTGGAAGTCATACTCGGATCCACGCCGGAGCAAACCGCGGCGTTCATCAAAGCCGACATGGCGACGACTGCCCGTATCGTAAAAGAGACGGGTATGACCGGCGAGCAATAGGAGTTGCGCGCGCATCGTGCGCGAGTTGAAGTTCGGGTGGACGTAACGTAGGGGAACCATTTCATGCGATTCAAGGGCAAGACCGCACTGATTTCCGGCGCTGGACGTAACATCGGCAAAGCCATCGCCCTGGCCTTTGCGGGTGAAGGCGCCGACGTCATCCTGGTGGCAAGAACCGCCGATGACGTGGAAAAAGTCGCGCAGGAATGCATAGGCATGGGTGTGCAGGCACTGCCCATCGCCGCCGACGCAGGCAAGCACGAGGATGTCGAGCGTGTGGTGCAACAGGGGCTGCAGCGCTTTGGCAAGGTGGATGTGCTGATCAGCGTGGTCGGGTTGCGGCCGCATCGTCCATTCTGGCAATTCAGCTATGACGAATGGCAGCAGGTGTTTAACGTTAACGTGCATTCGACGTTCTTTTTCGCCAAGGCGCTGGCGCCGGGTATGATAGAGCAGCGCAGCGGCAGTATCGTTGCGCTGGGCGGCATGTCGTCGGTGACCGCGATGCGGCCCGGTATAGGCGCGGTGGCGGCATCCAAGCACGGGCTATACGGGCTCATCAAGGCGATGGCGGTCGACCTGGGGCCATACCGAATACGCGCCAATCTTATCGCCGTCGGCAATATCGATACCGAACGGCGCAACCCGGAGTGGTACTTGCCGGGCGAGGAGCCGAAACCGGAACATCAGCACCTCGCGTTGCGGCGCGATGGCTATCCGCAGGAAATTGCCAATGCCGCGCTGTTTCTGGCGTCCGACGAGGCATCCTATATTACCGGCGACCGGATCGCATGTTCGGGCGGGCGCTATCCCGGCATGTGATAGGCAAGTGATGTACGCGCGGGACGTAACGTACTGATTCCCATCGTACCCCGACCCATCTTGAAGTGCCTTCCTAATTTTCCAAGGGATTTTTTCGTGTATTCGAAATGGTTTTTCTTGTCACCGAAACGTTGCTTTATTCCTGCCGTGTCTGCATGGGCGATTGCGCTGACGGTCTCGATACTAAGTGCACCGGTATGCGCGCAGGATTATCCGCACAAACCGATACGCATCATTGCCGCGAGCGCAGGCAGCAGCGGCGATTTTGCCGCGCGTCTGATTGCGCAGGGGATCACCGGCGTCATGGGCCAGCAGGTCATTGTGGAAAATCGCGGCGGCAGCGTGACGATATCCGGCGAACTGGTGGCGAAGGCGCCGCCGGATGGCTACACGCTGCTGTTCATGCCCAGTTCACTGTGGTTGCTGCCGTTCATGCAGGACAATGTTCCATATGATCCCGTGCGCGATTTTGCGCCTGTCACGCTGTCAGGCAGTACCCCTGCGTTGCTGGTCGTGCATCCGTCACTGGGTGTGAAATCGGTCCAGGAACTGGTGGCGCTTGCCAAGGCGCGTCCTGGTGATCTTAACTATGGTTCCGCGTCGACCGGTTCGGCGACCCATATTGCGTCTGAACTGCTGAAATCCATGGCTGGTGTCAATATTGTACGGATACCCTACAAGGGTACCGCCGCGGCACTCAACGACTTGCTGGGCGGGCAAGTTCAGGTCATGTTCTCGACACTTGCGCCGGCGTTACCGCACGTGAAATCGGGCAGGCTAAGAGCGCTGGCTGTCAGCAGCGCACAACCATCGGCGCTCGCGCCGGGTGTGCCCACGGTCGCGGCGTCGGGTTTGCCGGGATTCGATGCGGTTTCAACGCAGGGCATGTTTGCCCCAGGAAAAACACCAACGGCTATAGTGCAGCGTCTGAATCAGGAAACGGTGCGCTTTCTGACCCGGCCCGAGATCAAGGAGAAATTCCTCAGCGTTGGAACGGATGTATACGCGAGCACGACGGAACAATTTGCCGCGACGATCAAGTCCGAGATGACGCGACTGGGCAAGGCGATCAAGGATGCGGGAATGCGGGCGGAGTAGTTATTGGCAAGCTTTGCGCTCAGTCAGCTTTCGCTCCTGACGCCTTCACAATCTGCGCCCATAATGCGACCTCTTCTTGCAGTTGTTTGCCGAATTCGCGCGGTGTATTGCCCACGGGTTGCGCACCCTGATCTATAAATTTCTGTTTTATATCAGTGGTATGTACGGCTTTCGCCACGGTCTGCGCGAGTTTGTCGATGATCGCGCGTGGTGTGGCGAACGGCACCATCACGCCGTACCAGATGTCCATTTTGATGTCGACGCCCGATTCCTTCAT
>CANJQI010000222.1 GCA_947476215.1 Betaproteobacteria bacterium | reverse complement strand
CTGCGGGCTCTGGCCATTACCAGTGCAAAGCCGTCCGTCCTCTTGCCTGGCATACCGCCGATCGCGACGGTCGGTGTGCCGGGCTACAACTCCGTGGCGGCCTATGCCGTATTCGCGCCTGCCGGCACGTCGACGGCGCTCATCCATCGCCTGAGCCAGGAGATTGTTGTTGTCCTCAATAAAGCCGACGTCAAAGAGAAGTTTTCAAACGCCGGCATAGAAGTCGTTGCGAACTCTCCGGATGAAGTCACCGCGATGATCAAGTCAGAAATGGCGGGCATGGGTAAGGTCATACGGGACGCGGGGATACGCGCGAACTAGAGACTCGCTTACTCCCGAATACCCCTATCCTTGATGAGCTTGCCCCACTTTGCAATGTCGGTCTTCAGGTAGGCCGCGAATTCTTCAGGGGTGGTGCCTACGACTTCGGCACCGGTATCGAAGACCTTTTTTTTCACCTCTTCCATATTCAGCACCGCGACGATAGCCTGATAGAGCCGATTGACTATGGCCGGCGGCGTCCCGCCCGGCGCATAGATGCACATCGGTGTTCCTGCTTCATAGCCGGGCACGCCCGACGCGGCCACCGTCGGCATACCGGGAAACAGGGCTGACGGCTTAAGGGTGGTAACCCCCAAACCCCTGAGTCTTCCGGACTTGATGTGTGTTGCAACCGAACTACCCGTCGCAAATATCAAATGAATTTCGCCGCCGACCAAACCGACCACCGCCGGCCCCACCCCCTTGTAGGGTACCCGCGTCACTTTCACGCCGGCCATGGCATTGAAAAGTTCGGCCGCCAGATGAGAGGTGGACCCGGAGGTGCCCGAACCATAATTCAGCTCACCGGGTTTGGCTCTCGCGAGATTGATAAGCTCACGCACCAACTTCACCGGCACCGATGGATGCACCACCAGTACGTTCGGTGAATCCGCCCCCAAGGTGATGGGTGCGAAGTCCTTGAGCGGATCCCACGGCACGTTATCGCGCAGAAAAGGCGCGACCCACAGCGGAGTGCTGTAGGACAGTATCGTATAACCATCAGGCGCCGATCGTGCCGCCAGTTCCGGCGCGAGTATTCCGCGGTTATCAACTATCACCCGCTGCCCCAATCTAATCGATAACGGATCCGACATGATACGTCCCACGGTGTCGCCACCGCTGCCCAGAGCAGATGCCAGAAATCGTATGGGCTTGGTTGGATAATCCTGCGCCGTCGCGGTAGCCATCCCCATCGCCGCGGCATATGCCGCCAACACCAAAACAAAACTTGCGCGCATGTAAACCGCTCCAGTAGTCTGTTGATAGGCGAAGTGCATCATCCGCACAGCTTGCACCGTGCTCACTCCCCTCGTATACCCGCATCCTTGATCATCTTCGCCAGCCGAACTATGTCCGACTGGATCATGGCCGAAAACTCATCCGGCGTTCCACCCACGGTTTCCACTCCGGTGGCAAGCAGACGCTCCCTGGTGTCAGGCATATTGAGAAAGCGTACGATCTCGCGGTTCAGCCGATCTATGATGGCACCCGGGGTTCTGGCCGGCGCCAGCATCCCATAAACGCCGACCGATTCATACCCGGGAACGCCGGAAGCCGCAACCGTCGGCAGTCCGGGGGCTAGCACCGACGGTTTGGCGCTGGTCACGGCGAGCCCCCTCAATCTGCCCGATTTCAGATAGGGCTCGGCGCCCGACGTCGAAGGAAACATCATTTGCACATGGCCGCCGATCAAATCGTTGAGTGCCTGGCCGCTACCCTTGTAGTTGATGCGGGTAATGTTGATGCCTGCCATATTGGCGAATAGCGCCGCCGCAAGATGTGACGTGCCGCCGGTCGCGCTCGATGCATAGTTCAGCGCGCCCGGGCGCGACCTGGCCAGGTCAAGCAGTTCCTTGACCGACTTGACGGGTAACGATGGGTGTACCGTGAGCACATTGGGGGCGATGGTCGCCAGCGTGATCGGTGCGTATTCCCTGACCACCTCTTCAGCGGTCTTCTCGCGCAGTAGCAGTTGTCCTATCCAGACGCTGCCGCTATTGAGCAACAGCGTGTACCCATCGGCAGGCGCCTTGGATACCACGCCGACGCGAATGATGGCGCTGGGCCGATTCTCAACGATCACCGGTTGACCGAGCGCACTTGCCAACTGCGGCGCGATCAGGCGCGCCACGAAATCGCCTCCTCCGCCGACTTCCGAGGCAATTATGCGTAGGGGTTTGCTTGGATAGTCCTGTCCCATGGCCGCGGGCACGAGCAATGCCATTGCGGCAGGAATAATTATTGCCCTAATTGAAAAATTCGGCATGGAGACTCCTTATCATGCTATCCATATCTCGCGACACGTGCGGATAAAGACCTCGTCTTCGCGGCGGACGCCGGCACCCAGTAACACGGATGGGAACCTCGATAACCATACTGGATTCCGGTTTTCACCGGAATGAAGGGGGTATGCCATGAATTTTGAGAATAGCAAGAGATGGCGATTCGGCAATTTTTCACCGCCCGTTGCCATTCCGTTCAGCGGTCGGGATGATTCAACCATGAAAACGACTCCGGACTACGCAGGTGGTTGCGGTTAAGCTCGCTGACGCTGTTGCAACCGAGATGCGCCATGGCACGATCAATTTCCTTACGCAATATGGAAATGGCATGGCGCGCGCCCGCCTCGCCTGCCGCTGCGGTGCCGTATAACGTGGGCCGACCCACCAGCACCGCCGCCGCGCCCATCGCAAGAGCCTTGACAATGTCCGTACCGCGCCGGAATCCGCTGTCGACCAGTACCGTCAAACGTTTCCCTACGGCGTCCACCACCTCCGGCAGAACTTCGATGGGGGCTTGATAGCTGTCAAAATTGCGTCCGCCGTGATTCGAAACAACCACCGCGTCGGCACCGCAGTCCGCCGCCAGCAACGCATCTTCCGGGCACAAAATACCTTTGACTATCAACGTCCTCGGCCACAATTTTCGCAGCGTGCGCAAGTCCTCCCAGTTGAGCGAGTCGTTCTTGAGTTTTGTCCGGTCCATGGGCTCGGCGGTAATCCTGCTCTTGCGCGCGCTCGGGTAGTTCTCATAGCGCGGCATGCCTGTCGTCACGATATAACGCCCGAGCACCCCGAACATCCAGCCCGGATGCATCAATACGTCTATGGTATTGCGGGCATTGAACGTAAACGGCACCGTGTAGCCATTGCGCACATTGTATTCGCGGTTCGACGCAACCGCGCTGTCTATGGTCACGACCAGCGCTTCGTACCCGGCGTCACTGGCACGTTTGACGAGTTGATGCGACAGGGTACGGTCCGCCCACATATAGAGCTGAAACCACAAACGGCCACCGGCCTCCGCCACCACTCTCTCCATACCCGTCATGGATCCCGTCGCAACCGAGAAAGGAATGCCGGCCGCTGCCGCCGCGCGTGCCTGGGCAAGCTCTCCCTCATAACACATGAGCCCGCCGGACCCGGTCGGCGCTATCGCAATCGGGATCTTCAATTCCTTGCCGAACAACATGGTGCTCTGTGTGCGTGCCGACACATCGACCAGCCGCCGCGGGCGCAGCTTGATACGCTCGAATACCGCACGGTTGTTGCGCAACCCGACCTCATCCTCATTGCCGCGGTCGACAAACTCAAACACGCCTTTAGGCAGGTTGCGTCTGGCGATCTCCCGCAAATCGGCAATATTCAAAGCCCTTTGCGATATATCCTTCATGTTTTATCCTTTTATTTTTCCTGGCCGGCATGCACGCAGTCGTCCCAACCCGATGCAATTCGCCTGACCAAGGTTGCAAACATCAAGCTAGCCCGAACCATAGCCGGAGTCAGCGTTATTGGCAACCACTGCCCCGAATTGAAGACCTCGATGCCGTGTGCTACCCTTTTTTCAGGAATTCATTGACACCCATACACAGCCACCACCTTGGCAGACAAGCAATCATATGACCCTGAATAACAGTTTTGACGTAGTGGTTGTAGGCGGTGGCAACGCCGCATTGTGCGCCGCCTTGTCGGCGCGCGAAGCTGGAGCGAGCGTGTTACTGATAGAGCGAGCACCGGAAAGCGAGCGTGGCGGCAACAGCAGTTTCGCAGGCGGCAACTGGCGTGTCGTGTACCGCGGCGTGGATGACATTAAAAAGCTGGCCCCCGATCTCACGGATGAAGAGATCGCTAATTCCGAATTCGGCAGTTATACCGAGGAAAATTTCTTCGATGACATGGCCCGAGTCACGCAATTTCGCACCCATCCCGACTTATGCGAAGTTCTCGTGACGCGCTGTCTGGATACCCTGACGTGGATGCGAACCAAGGGTGTGCGCTTCATGCTCAGCTACGGGCGGCAAGCCTTTAAAATCAACGGCAAGTTCCGCTTCTGGGGTGGCATGATCTTCACCGTTTCCGGCGGTGGCCTGGGTGTAGTCGATGCGTTGTTCTCCACCGCGCAGCGCGATGGAGTCGAAATCTCTTACGACAGCCGCGCCGATCGCCTGCTGTGCGACGAGCGCGGCGTGCACGGCATCGAATTCATCAAAGGCGGCCGCAGGCATCAAGTGTCCGCCAAAGCTGTTGTCCTCGCGTGCGGCAGCTTCGAGGCGAATACCGAATGGCGCACACGATACCTGGGACGCGGATGGGACCTCGCCAAAGTACGCGGCAGCCGCTTCAATACCGGGGATGGCCTCAGGATGGCCATGGACGCAGGCGCCCAATCTTATGGAAACTGGGCGGGATGCCACGCGGTGAGCTGGGAGCGCTACGCGTCGGACTGCGGTGACAAAAACCTTTTCACGGATTACCAGCGCCACTCCTACCCGTGGGGCATTATGGTGAATGCGCTCGGCAAGCGGTTTGTCGATGAAGGCGCGGATTTCCGCAACTACACTTACGCAAAATACGGGCACATCGTGCTCGAACAGCCCGGCCAGTTCGCCTATCAATTGTTCGACGCCAAGGTCGCGCACCTGCTGCGCAGGGAATATCAGGGCAGGAACGTTACCCGGATCAAGGCCAACACACTTGACGAACTCGTGTCCAAACTGGAAGACGTCGATCAGACGCAACTGATGCAGACACTCACGGAATACAATGCGGCGGTACGAATGGATGTCCCCTATGACCCCACGGTCAAGGATGGCCGCGGAACCATGGGACTATCCGTACCCAAATCCAATTGGGCGCAGAGACTGGATGAGCCGCCGTTCGAAGCGTATGCTGTCACCTGCGGTATCACCTTCGCATTCGGTGGCATCAAGGCTACGCCCCAGGCCGAGGTGGTGGACGTCAGCAACGTGCCCATTCCCGGCCTGTTTGCGGCCGGAGAAATGATAGGCGGGATTTTTTACTTCAACTATCCCGGAGGCTCGGGACTCACCAGCGGAGCGGTGTTCGGCAAGGTTGCCGGCGCATCCGCCGCCGCGTTTGCCGCGAATATGACCTGACAACTGCGCATAACGGCGCTAAATAGAGGAAACACCCATGACTACAGCCTCACGCACACTTGCGGAATTTGCAATATCGCTACGTTTTGAGGATATCCCCGCGCAAGTCGTCGAACGCGCCAAAACCTGCATGATAGATGTCATCGGCGGCGCGGTTTACGGCTCCACGATGCCATGGAGTCGCATGATCCTGGCCTATGCGCAGCGTAACGGCGCCGCCGGCAAATGCAACGTGTTCGGCACTGATGCGCGGCTGCAGCCGCCGTCGGCGGCGCTGGCCAATGGTGCGTTTGCCCATGCGTTCGAACTCGACAGCATGTGCCAACCCAGCGTCGGCTCGCACCCGGGCGCCGCGCTCACGCCCACCGCGCTTGCCGTCGCACAGGACAGATCGAAAAGCGGCAAGGACCTGATAACGGCATTCGTGGCCGGCTGCGAGGTGATGTACCGCATCGGCGCGGCGGCTCACCATTCGAGCGAATTACTGGGATTCCACGCGCCCGGATTGCTGGGTGTCTTCGGCGGCGCAGCGACCGCCAGCCGTCTGATGGGTCTGGACGCCGGGCAGATGGCCAACGCCATGGGCATCAGCGGCTCGTTGTGCTCGGGTCTGCTGGAATTTTCCAAGTCCGGCGGTGGCATGGTGAAGTGTCTGCACCTCGGACGTTCGAACGAAGGGGCGATCGTCGCTGCGTCATTGGCGGCCGACGGATACACAGGGCCGCCCGCCATAATTGAGGGCAAGTTCGGTTTTCTTAGGGTATTTGGCCGCGACCCTGATGAGGCGCGGCTCACCGAAGGCCTAGGCTCGGTGTGGCACACGATGACGACCACGCTGAAATGCTACGCATGCCATAGCACCTCCCACGTCCCGGTTACCGCTGCGCTCGCACTCAAGGAGAAGCACCGCATATCCGGCGAGGACATCGAATCCATACGCGTTGCGGGCAGCGAAAAACTGGTCAGCCACCACGCCATACATGAGCCACAGGATATCGCGATGGCGCAGTACAGCGCACCGTTCAACGTTGCCCTCACGTTCTTTCGCAATCCCAAGGATCCCGCGGTGTTCTGCATGGAATCGGTCAACCATCCCGGCATACGTGCGCTATGCCGCAAGGTCACGCTGGAATTGTATGAGAACGCCGCCAAAGGAAACAAACTCGCCAGCCGCGTCACCGTCCGCATGCGCGATGGCCGCGAGTTCGTCGAAGCGCTGGAATATTATCCCGGCATGCCGCAACGTCCATTCACGGTCGAACAACTGCGCGAGAAGTTCAACATACTGACGGCCGCCCTGCCACAGGAACGCCGTCAACGTTTCTTTGAACAGTTTCTGGCGCTGGAAACAGCAGCCAATGTCGCTGATTTGGAAACGGTTTAAAAAAACGGTCGCAGACAACCATCGTCTTCCCGGCGGACGCCGGCAACCAGAGATACGGCCGGGAGCCTCGATAACCCTTCTGCATTCCGGTGTTCACCGGAATGACGAGCGTACGTCATGACTTCCGGAAAGATTGTTAATTGGCCGTCAGTCCCGCGGTGCGCACTACCTTGCCCCATTTGGCGATCTCGCGCCGTATAAAGTCAGCGAATTCCGCACTCGTCGTCCCGGCCGCTTCGGCGCCCTGAGAGGCGAACTGCTGGCGCACGTCCGGTTTGTTCAATATACGGACGATTTCGTGATTAAGCCGGTCGACAACCGCGCGCGGGGTCCCCACCGGAACCAGAATACCGTTCCATGCCGTCGTTTCCACGCCCGGCAGGCCGGCTTCCGCCATCGTCAGTATGTCCGGCAACACTTTTACGCGGCGATCCGTCGTGACCGCGAGGGCCCGCAGCTTGCCCGAATTGATCTGAGGCAACAACGCGAGTGCCGTTCCAAACGACAACTGCACATGACCGCCCAGCAAGTCATTCAGCGATGCTCCGGTGCTCTTATACGGAACATGAACGATGTCCACCCGAGCCAGCATCTTGAATAGCTCACCGGCGAGATGTGGCGATCCTCCGGTCCCCGATGACGCAAATGACAGCGCCCCCGGCTTCTCCCTGGCCAGCGTGACCAGATCTTTTACGCTGTAGGCAGCCACGGACGGATGGACCACCAGCACGTTAGGCGCAAATGAAACAAAACTCACCGGCACAAAATCGCGAACCGCGTCATAAGGCAGGTTCTTGTACAGGCTGGGGTTGACACCAAACGTACTCGAACTCCCCATCACCATGGTGTAACCATCCGCCGGCGACTTGGCCGCCAGCTCGGCACCGATATTTCCACCCCCCCCAGAACGATTGTCCACCAGCACTTGCTGCCGCAACGCCAGCGTGAGCTCCTGCGCAATCGCACGCGACGCCAGATCAACACTGCCGCCCGGCGCCAGCGGACAAATAAGTCGAATGGGCCGCACAGGATATGCAACCACAGCACCAGCCGCCATGGCCACATCACCCACGACCAACAACACCACTACAAGCCCCCAATACACCCAGCCCCCCCTCACTTTGCACTTCGCACTTCGCACTCTGCACTTTGCACTTTGCACTTTGCACTTAGCACTTTGCACTTTGCACTTTGCACTTCGCACTTCGCACTTCGCACTTCGCACTTCGCACTTCGCACTTCGCACTTCGCACT
>CANJQI010000221.1 GCA_947476215.1 Betaproteobacteria bacterium | reverse complement strand
TATCGCCAGAAAGACGCGCCATGCACGATTTCCCACGTGGATTCAACAAGTTGCGACGTACAATTCGCCGAACCGCAATGGGCGGTCACGCCGGGACAATCCGTGGTGATCTACGAGAGCCGGGTATGCTTGGGCGGAGGAATAATACAGTGATGAGTACGGAGTGATGAGTGCAGAGTTAACACCTGCCACTCTGCACTCATCATTCATCATTCATCATTATGTTTTAGGCGACTCCGTATCCTTGAAGGGCGCGCGCCGCGCAAGCTTGTCCGCCAATTTTTCCAGGTTCGGATAAAGTTTGCGCCAGTTCAGGCTGGCCATGCGCAAATCGAGATAACCCAGCGTGCAGCCGACCGCGATATCCGACAAATTAAAGTGATCGCCGCTGCACCACGGCTTGCTGCCCAGTTCTTCCGATATTGCTTTCAACGCGCGATCGACCTTGCCCTGCTGGCGCGCGATCCATTCGCCGTTCTGCTTATCCGGGGCGCGGCGTGACTCCACCATAACAGCAACGACGGCATCGGTACAACCGTCCGCCAAAGCCTCCCAGCGCCTCACCTGTATGCGATGGCGGGTGTCGTCCGGTATCAGGCGTCCGACCGGACTGGCGAGGTCCAGATATTCGACGATGACGCGCGAGTCGAACAACGTGGTGTCATCGTCCAGCACCAGCACAGGAATCTTGCCCAACGGATTGAATTCCGGGACACGGGTCGCAGCGTCGCCCGGGGGATCAATTACGAATTCGTAATCAATACGCTTCTCCGCCAGCACGATGCGAACTTTGCGGCTGTATGGGCTGGTCGGCGCTGCAATCAACTTCATGTGCTGCTCCTTTTCCGAGCATGAAATAATTTTATCAATTATATCATGCGCTTGCCCGCACCGAAGCGCAGCGCAGCTGCAACTGCAGCGCCCTCAATCATAGTTCTTGACGCATTCTTGCCGCCAGGAGTAGCCTGCATTATCTCTTCCACGGAATTCATTTATGGTTACGGCCACCGCGCAATACGTTCTTTATACCCAGCCCGGATGAAGCAGTTGCCTCCGAGCGAAAGAGTTTCTTTCGAACAAGAAAATCGACTTCGTCGCAATTGACGTACTCAATGATCCGGGCGGCCGCGAGAAACTGCTTGCGCTCGGGACTCGAACATTACCGGTGGTGGCCAGGGGGGCCGAGTTCGTCAACGCCCAGAACCTTGAACTCGTCGCGAAATTCCTCGGCCTGGACGGCACCGGACACACGCCCCTGCCTCCCGAAGTTCTGTTTGCACGTATGGGCAAGATACTGCGTGCCGCGCAGCGCTACATACGCCAGATTCCGAACGACAAAATAGCCCTCAGCGCGACGCACAATCGGGACCGCCCGATCCGCCTGCTATGCCACCATATTTTCTGCATAGGCGAGGCGCACCTCGAGTGCGCGGTCAACGGTCGCGCCTATGAGAACAACCTGACCAGCAAGAAGCTGGCGGACGGAACGTTTACCACCGGCGATGAAATCGCCCGTTATGGCGACGAAATTATCGCGCGCCTTGAACAGTGGTGGAAAAGCGTTAACGGTGGAAAATTTCAACAGCAGATCGAGACCTTTTACGGCCCGATATCATTGCATCAATTGCTCGAACGCTCGACCTGGCACCCGGCCCAGCACGCGCGCCAACTGATGGCGGTGCTGGAAAGTTTCGGCATAGAACCCGACGGTCGTCTCACCGCGGAAGACCTTGCCGGACTGCCTTTACCGGAGAGACTCTGGGAATAGATTCACTTCTGGCCGGCTATCAACATGGCCGGCAGCGCCGCCATATCCTCGAGTTCATCGACATGACGCAGAACGCGCAGCAGTTCATCGCTGCGTCGCACGCCTAAAATATCGACTGCCTGCGAGCGAAACTTTTCGTCGATTTCGTCGCTAGTCAGCGGTGCGCCGGGAGACCCTTTGGCGTGCGCCACCAGTTCCTCGACTATTTCGCCCGACGTGGTGCGAACTCGCACTCGCGCCGGCTGACGCCCCTCGAACAGTCTAGTGAGCTCAGCATCGCCACGCACGGTTACCTTGGCGGCGAACGCCGCCACCCGTGGATCGGCCAACGCCTCCATGGTATAGACGCCGGGCGTATTGCGCCCCGTCAGGACTGTCAGCGCCAGAGAATACGACGTGCTGAACTGCATACCCAGCAGATCATGCGGCGCGGTAATCGCGGCATGGTCGTGAAATCCCATCGCGTAACTGACTTCGACCGACTCGATAACCTCGGCCTTGAGCTTGTGCTCCGACACCAGCTTGGCCAGTCCGTCGATTGCCGGATGTATGCCCCCGCAACAGCAATAAGGCTTGAAGCGGGTAAGTTCTATGGTCCATTTTTCGCCAAGATCCGCCACCAGCCGCTCCGGGCGGTAGTCCGGACAATGAATTTTCAGTAGTCCGCGCGCGCCTTCCAGAATTTCTTCAGGCCCAGTGATCCCTGCCTGCGCAAGCTGCGCGGCCTGCATGCCGCTGGCGGCTGCGATCGCCGTGTAGATACGCTTCACCGATCCGCCGCCATGATCGTATTGCATGAGGCCGCCCGAATATCCGCCCGCGATGCCCAGCGCATTGCAGATCCCTTCGGCTCCCAGGCCCAGCAGTTTCGCGACACCCGCGGCGACACCAAAAGGTCCGCACGTGGTTGAATACTGCGGCCCGCCATGCTCCATCATGCCCGGCGACAAAGCCCATCCGATATGCCCACGAACCTCATAAGCAGCCACCAGCGCGGTCAGAAAGTCGCGGCCTGGAATATGGTCGCGTTCCGCCACAGCCATCAACGCGGGGATGAGTTCCGCGCCCAAATGCCCATGTATCAGCGGATTGCCATCGTCAAACTCGAATGAATGGCCAAAAGTACTGTTGATAAACGCCGCGGGGATGACTGGCAGCCGGTCACCGTATCTGACGACCGTCGCCTCCGCCGTCCCTCCGGAACAACGATAGGCGTCGCGAACCTGCCGTGCCCAGGGCAGATCCGAACAACCGAGTTGGACACCGATCTGATCGACGATCAAATCCAGCGCGCGTGCACGCGCGGTGGCCGGAATAACCTCATGGACCAGGCCAGCGGCAAAAGCCGCGAGCCTGCGCGTTTCATCTGCCATTTCCCAAGTTTCCGTCAACGGTGTGCTTAATAGTCGCACAGAATTAAGCTATAATCGGCGCTCCATTGCACAGTCTGCCCGCGCGATTCTTGTTGCGGCGCTGCAATGCTGATCCACAGCGACGCGCCATACTCAATATACCGTGCTCAGCAGCAAACATCACTTCCAATGCTGAATTCCGCCGCCGCCGCGCGTCGCGCGCTACCGTCGATTGACCGCTTGCTCAAGCTTGAGGCCATCGGCGGTCTGATCGATCAGTATGGCCGTGGTTTGGTCGTCGATACATTTCGTGCATTGCTCGACGAGCAGCGCGCGCTGCTAAAGCATGACGATGTTGCCGCCCCGGATGACGGTGAGCTGACCAGACTTTGCGACGAGCGCCTGCACACGGCGACAAAGGCGTCGCTCAAGCCCGTATTCAATCTGACGGGTACGGTGTTGCACACGAATCTCGGCCGGGCACTGATGCCGCAGGCGGCGGCTGACGCCGCCATGATCGCCATGACTCGCGCGGTCAATCTTGAATTCGATCTCGGCGGTGGTGCACGCGGCGAACGCGACAGCCACGTCGAAGGCTGGATCAAGCGCCTCACCGGCGCGGAAGCAGCATTGGTCGTGAATAATAACGCCGCCGCGGTCTACCTGACGCTCAATACTTTTGCCATGCGCAAGGAAGTCCTGGTATCGCGCGGCGAACTGATCGAAATCGGCGGCGCGTTCCGCATTCCTGACATCATGACGCGCTCCGGCTGCAAGCTGCACGAAGTCGGCACCACCAACCGCACCCATGCCAGGGACTTTACAGAAGCCATCGGCCCGCGTACCGCGGCCATCATGAAAGTCCATGCCAGCAATTATGCGATTCAGGGTTTTACCGCCAGCGTGCCGGAAACGCAGCTTGCGGCTATTGCGCATGAGCATGAACTACCGTTTTGGGTTGATCTGGGCAGCGGCACGCTGGTCGACCTGGAGCGTTACGGCCTGCCGCACGAACCCACGCCGCGCGACGCCATTGCAGCCGGCGCCGATCTGGTGACATTCAGCGGCGACAAGCTGCTGGGCGGCCCGCAGTCCGGGATCATCGCCGGCCGTGCGGATCTGATCGCGCGTATCCGGAAAAATCCCATGAAACGCGCACTGCGCGTCGACAAAGTCACGCTCGCGGCGCTGGAGGCTACGCTGCGCCTTTATTCGGATCCCGATCGCCTGACCAGCACGGTACCGACGCTGCGCCTGCTGACGCGCAAGCAATCGGACATCCAGGCGCAAGCCTTGCGAGTGCTGCCCGCGCTCGCCGCCGCCGTCGCCGGCCGTGCCGAGGCGAAAATATTCGCCTGTTCAAGTCAGATCGGCAGTGGCGCCCTGCCGGTCGACGCGCTGCCGAGCAGCGGTATCGCGCTCGTGCCGCTGGCCAAACGCAAGGGATCGGCCGCCGAAGCGCTGTCAAATGCGTTCCGCGCTCTGCCCGTGCCGGTGATCGGTCGGATCAAGGACGGAATGTTCATTCTCGACCTGCGCTGCCTTGACCACGAACAGGAATTTGTCGCACAACTCGACAAACTTGCCACCGCGGGAGCGATGCCATGATCATAGCCACCGCCGGACACATCGATCACGGCAAGACAACGCTGGTCCAGGCCTTGACCGGCGTCAATACCGACCGCCTGCCCGAAGAAAAAGCACGCGGCATATCGATAGACCTCGGATTTGCGTATTGGAAAACCGCGGACGGCGCGCTGGTGGGCTTTGTAGACGTGCCGGGGCACGAACGGTTCATACGCAACATGCTGGCCGGCGTGTGCGGGATCGACTACGTGATGCTGATCGTTGCCGCCGACGACGGCATCATGCCGCAAACCGTGGAGCATCTGCATATAGTCGATCTGCTCAATATAGCCCACGGCATCGCGATCATCACCAAAACCGATCGTGTCGCCACCGATCGCGTGGCCGAAGTCAGCGCGGCGGTGCGCGCTCTGCTCGCCCCGACGACGCTGGCGGCTATCCCCGTGCTGCCCGTATCGGCAACCGGCGGGGATGGCATACCTGAACTACGCAATGAAATCGCAGCCGCGGCAAAGTCTCATGCGCAACGCGAGTTCGCCGGCCGCCATCTGCGCTACGCGATAGACCGCGCATTTACCATGGCTGGAAGCGGCACGGTCGTCACGGGCACCATATTTAACGGCGCGGTCTCGGTCGGTGACAAGCTGACGCTGTCGCCTAGCGGCATCGAAGTACGTGTGCGCGGCGTACAGAAACAGGGCAAACCGGCACAGCAGGCTGCCGCCGGCGAACGGTGTGCGCTCAATTTGTCCGGTGTCGACCTGAATCAGGTCGGCCGCGGCGACTGGGTCGTCGCCACGACGCTGCATGCGCCGACCAGCCGTCTCGATGTCCGCCTGCAGGTGCTTGCGAGCGAACCGCAACCCCTCAAGCACTGGGCGCCCGTGCACCTGCACCTGGCCACGGCCGATGTCACGGCGCGTGTTGCCATCCGCCGCGGCGCGACGATAACGCCTGGAAACTCGGGGATGGTCCAGTTGATCACCGACAAGCCCTTGGTCGCACTACACGGCGACCGCTTCATCATTCGTGACCAGTCGGCAATGCGCACGATCGGCGGCGGCAGTGTCATAGACCCGTTTGCGCCCGCCTCGCGTCGACACACACGCGCACGCGCCGCGCAAGTCGTGGCCATGGAAAATCCGGACGCCGGCAAGGCGCTCGCCGCATTGCTCGCGTGTTCACCTTGCGGGGTTGAACTGAATCCGTTTGAGCGCGCGTTCAATCTCACGTCCGAGAAGATCGGGCAGCTGGTACTGACGTGTAGCGCGGTCATGGTCGGCAAGGAGCACCCGGTTGCGCTGCCGCACGCGACCGCGGATGCGGTCAAGCAGCGCGTGGTCGAAACGCTGACGCAGTTTCACCGCGACTCGCCGCAGGCACTGGGCGCGAATATCGACGCCCAGCACAAGGCGTTGGCGCCGGAATTGACCACAGCCACCTTTACGGCGCTGTTACGCGAGCTTGCGGACCAACACAAGATCGAGATTTCCGGGTCGATGTCGCGCTTGCCCAAACACATCGCCACCGCCAATCCAGCCGACGAAAAAATGTGGCAGGCGGTCAGGCCCACCCTCGAAGGCGCGGGCTTCAATGTGCCCCCCTTGCGCGACCTCGCGCCCGCCGTGCAGATCAAGGAAGCACTCCTCAAGGATTTCCTGCATCGCAAAAGCCGCACCAATGAAGTCATACGTGTCACCGCGGACCGTTTCTATCCACGCGCGACATTGGCCAAGCTTGCCGCTATCGCGCAAATCGTGGCTGCCGCGGCGCCGGCCGGACAATTCACCGCCGCACAGTTTCGCGACCACAGCGGCGTAGGGCGCAGCCTCGCCATAGAGATACTCGAATGTCTGGACCGTCTGGGGATTACGCAGCGCATCGGCGACTTGCGCAAAATGCGCAAGGACTTCGTCCCCATCCTCGGCGCCGCCACTGCGCCACCGCCTGCGGCAGCCCCCAAACCCGCGGCACCACAATCCAAGCCACAACCTCCGCGGAACTTTCCGCCTCGTTTTCAAAAACGCTATTAACACTAAGAGTGCCTAACATAATATAAGGAGAACACATGTCAGCGACCAATTTTGATCTCATCGTCATCGGCACCGGGGTAACCGGCCTGGCGGCCGCGAAACAGGCGGCACAAAAAGGCGTAAAGACCGCCACCGTCGAATCACTGATGTTCGGCGGACTGGTCATCAACATCAATGAACTCGAACCCGCGCCGCCGGGCGACCAGACTTCCGGAACCGAGCTCGCATCCACCCTCATGATGGAGGCCTCGGAACTCGGCGTTGAAAGTATTAACGAAACTGCCACTGGACTTACCCGCGAAGGCGATGTTTGCGTCGTAACCACCGATGGCGGCGCGTATCGCGCGCGCGCGGTGATCGTTGCAACCGGCGCCAAACTCAAACGACTGGGTGTACCCGGCGAACTGGACTTCGAAGGCCGCGGTGTTTCGCAGTGCGCGGATTGCGACGGTCCCATGTACAAAGACGAGGACGTCGTGGTCGTGGGCGGCGGCGATTCCGCGCTTCAGGAAGCAATCGTGCTCTCCACCTACTGCAAACGGGTTCACCTCGTGCACCGCGGCACCCAATATCGTGCACAACAACACTTGATGGATGCGGTCGCCAGCCACGCCAACATCAAACCCGTCTGGAACACCGTCGTCGAATCCGTCACGGGCGAACAAACGGTAAACAAGGTGCGGGTACGCGATCTTGGATCGAACGCAAGCCGGGAAATTCCGTGCGCTGGATTTTTTGCCTATATAGGGCTGGAACCCGCATGCGATTTTGCACCGGCGGAGATCAAACGCGACGAAGCGGGATTTCTGGTCGCCGATGCGACGCTCAGCACTGCAATGTCGGGCGTCTACGCGGCGGGCGCCGCGCGCGCCGGATTTGGCGGCATGTTGACCGACGCCTTGGCGGATGCGCAGACGGCGGCCAAGGCGGTGTGCGGCGCGCTCGGCAAGTAGTCGGCACTATCGCCTATAATTGAACTTGTTTTTGATGTGGCCTGGTGATGGCCCTTTCTCGACGCGGACGCCCTGCGGGCGCCGGTCATGGGCCGCGGGCATCGCAAGTGCAGGAATACGGAAGGGAATCGCTCCCGGTGGGGCGGCCAGACTTCAAACCTGGTAGGAGCTGTTTACAGTTCTGCGTGGGTTCGACTCCCACTCTCTTCCGCCATCGTTTACGCGCCGATGGGCGAAAAGATAACCGCACGCTCTACCCTGTCCATCCACCGATTCCAGCAAGAGTGGGCACGTCCTTTGTGCCCACGCGTTTCAACGCTGTCGCCGCGCGCCCACGTGGGCAGAACAAAGATCGTTTTGCCCACGCTACAAAGGGTAGCCGATTGGACAACCCGTTAGCCGACAGTTGGCCAAGCCCGCTTTGGTTCGAAAT
>CANJQI010000220.1 GCA_947476215.1 Betaproteobacteria bacterium | reverse complement strand
TAATTGAAGGGCTATATGCCGCAGGCGAGCTGATGGGTGGCTTTCATGGCGAGTCATACATGACCGGATCCGCGCTCGGCAAATGCCTGATCTTCGGCCGCATTGCCGGACGCAACGCAGCGCAAGCGTCAGGCCAATAATCGGATGACTTCGGTCGCATCGGCGACATTTTCCAGATTGCGGATCATTTCGATTGCACGGTCGATGTTTGCAGCGGCGATCGGCTTGGCAGAGAAAGAAACGCAGTCGCGAAATTTGGCTTCCAGGAGTTCCTGGCTGACGGGATTGTGAGGATCGCCCGGCACGCTCTTCGGTTGACGAACCAGCACTTTTCCGTTCGTGGTACGAACTTCCACGATAGGGCGTGACAACGAGTGGTCGACTTCAGCCGTTTTTTCGCTATCGTTCAATGGCCGGTAGCTAACCTTGTCGGCCATGGCGAGAACCGCGGGATCGCGCAAACCCTCGTCGGTGAAATCATGCAGCGTGACATTTCCCTTGACCATCATCACCGCGGTCGTAAAAGGAATGCTGTACTTGCCGTCTATGCTCGTTTTGGGACGGCGCTTGAGATCAAGCGGTTCGGAAAGCAGGCGCGTGCCGCCGGTGCCACCTATCACCGTGATCGCTTCGATATCCTCTGGACGCAAATTGAATTCCGTGCGCAGTTGCTGCGTGGCCGTGTTGGTGACGCGTGTATAGCCGCATGCCGGCCACACCTTGAAGCCGTGGACTTTCAATAACGGAAACCGTGTTCCTAAGTCTCCAACCAGTGCATCCCAGTTCAGTCGGTCTATGCCGACGTAGTTTTTGTAAAGGCCATAACGTCCCTCTAGAACTTCCTTGGAGCCGATAATGCCGCGCTGTGCCAGTCCGGCCGCGAGCGTCGCGCCTTGTCCTGAAAATCCCGCCTGCATGGATCGCAAATGCGTCGCCGCACCGACCGCCATCTGGCGGCTGCCACCAACCTGATTGAAGCCGATGCCGAAGGCGTTCTCCATCTGGTCTGCATTGAGGCCCATCAGCCGTCCGGCGGTCGCGGCGCCGGATATGTAACCCAACAATTGGGTTGGAAACCAGCCCTCGCTCATGGTCCAGTCGGGCATATCTATGGACTGATAAATCCGCGTTTGGATATCGGTTCCACAGGCAATGGCCGTGATCAGATCGCGGCCGCTGGCACCGCCTAATTTTTCTGCAACTGCAAATGCGACGGGCACGGTTGCAATGCTGACATGTCCGCCGCCCGCGGAATTTACGCCGTCATAATCCAGCATGTGGCCAAAGCTGCCATTCACAAAAGCAGCCCACGGTGCCGGCGCCTTACCGCCAAAACCCAGGATAGTACTCTCGGGTTTGCCGCCGAGGTCCCGTACATACTCGGTGACGATTTTTCCTTCCTCGGCGAGCGTGCTCGCGCCTATGCACACGCCCAGCGTATCGAGCAGGCATTTCTTGGTCAGCTCGACGAGTTCGCGCGGCAGATCGTCATAGCGTAACGTCGCGGCGTGGCAGGCAAGTTTGCGCGTCGCCCCCGCGCCACCCGCGAACGGATTGTGGGCGGATGTACGGGTGTCAGAAGATGAGTTTGAGGCGATCTTGCCGCTGATTTCTGAGCTCATGTTATTCCCTGAATGTTTGCGTTTTTCCGCGTCTATTAGTCGGCGTGTATACCGGCATCCCGGATGACTTTGCCCATTCTGCCTACTTCCGATTTTATCGTCACGGCAAACTGCGCGGGTGAACTGCCGACAGTCTCGATGCCGACGCCGAGCAGGGTGTCCCTGACTTCCGGTCTTGCCAGCACGCGCACGATATCGTTGTTCAGCCTGTTGATCGTCTGTTCCGGCACACCGGATGGCGCGAACATGCCTATGACAACGACGGATTCGTAACCGGGCAGACCGCTCGCCGATACGGTAGGCAGCTCGGGAAACAGCACGGAGGTTGACGCACTGGTGACCGCCACCGACCGAAGCTTGCCCGATTTGACGTGAGGCGCCACCGATGCACCAGTGGCGAACATGACTTGCACTTCACCGCCGAGCAGAGCCACAACGGCTGGTCCGCTGCCTTTGTAAGGTATGCGCACGATACTGACGTTCGCCATGACATTGAACAACTCCGCGGCGAGATGCACCGCGGAGCCGGTGGAGGCCGATCCATAATTGAGTGCTCCGGGTTTTGCCCTGGCCAGCGCGATCAGATCTGGAATCGATTTGACCGGCAGGGCAGGATGCACAACCACGACATTCGGAGATTTGCCGACCAGCGTGATCGGCATGAAATCACGAAACGTGTCATACGTAACCTTTTGCATCAGAGGCAGCAGCCACAGCGTGCCGGTGGTGAGCAGCATGGTGTGCCCGTCAGGCAATGCTTTGGCGGCGACCTGCGCGGCCATGACGCCACTGCGATTGTCGACAATGGCCGGTCTGTTGCTGGCGAGTGCCTGTGCGATGAGGCGCGCGACAAAGTCGTTGCCACCCGCTGACTCCGACGTTACGATGCGTAGCGGTTTATCGGGCAAACCTTGTGCAAGCGCCGATGGCGTGCAGGGGAAGAGCGCCCCTGCGAGAAAAAAACGAGCGTATTTGGAATGTAATTGCATAGCGTTCCACGCTGACCTATGACCAAGCATTGAACAGGTTATCGCGGCTTCGAAATTTCTTTCACTTGACTCGGAGCACGCGCTGCTTTTCGCGCTGCCAGTCGCGCTCTTTTTCGGCCTGACGCTTGTCGTGCTGTTTCTTGCCTTTGGCGAGCCCGATTTCGACCTTGATGCGGCCGCGAGCGTAGTGCAGTTCCAGAGGTACCAGCGTGTAGCCTGCGCGTTCCACGCTGCCGATTAACCGATTGATTTCTTCAGCGTGCAGAAGCAGCTTGCGCGTGCGCACCGGATCGGGCTGGGTGTGAGTCGAGGTGGTCGGCAGCGGACTGATGTGACATCCAATCAGGTAGATCTCGCCATTGCGAACCACGACATAGGCTTCCTTGAGTTGCGCCCGGTTGGCGCGTATGGCCTTGACTTCCCAACCTTCGAGCACAATGCCGGCCTCGAACTTCTGTTCGATGAAGTACTCGTGGAAGGCCTTGCGGTTTTGCGCAATACTCATGTCAATGTATAGTAGGCTGGTTGATTGAATTGTAGCAGCAAAGCTGCGCCTGACCGCCAGGCGCAACTATTGCTCATGATGAAAGCACGCAATGCCTGAAGTGAAGAAATCGGTACTGGTTGGGTATTCCGCGTCACGGATATTTCATCTGGTCGATGCAGTCGAAAAATATCCGGAGTTTCTGCCGTGGTGCGGCGGGACCGAGGTGTTGTTTCGTGATGACGCGATCCTGCGTGCGACGCTCCATATCGACTATCGCGGCATCAAACAGAGTTTTACCACCGAGAATCAGAAGTGCGAGCCACATTCCATGAGCATTGATCTTGTCGAAGGACCGTTCCGGATGTTGCATGGAAGCTGGACGTTTACCGATCTGGGCGGCGCAGGCTGCAAAATCGAGCTCAGCATGCGCTATGAATTTGCTAGTGTCTTGCTTGAAAAGCTGGTGGGGCCGGTTTTTGGATACATCGCGGGCAACCTGGTCGAAGCGTTTGTGCGCCGCGCGCAGGTGGTCTATGGTTGAACTCGGTTCAATCGAGGTGGAAGTGGTCTACGCTTTGCCGAAAACGCAGACTATCGTGCCACTGGTCGTGCCCGTAGGGACCACCGTCGGGGAGGTGCTGTCGCAGTCAGGCATGGCCGCCAGGCACCCGGAAATCGATATTTATTCCATGCGGTTGGGAATTTACGGTAAACGGATGTCGCTTACGACCGTGCTGGAAAATCACGACCGGATAGAAATCTGCCGGCCCCTGATCGTGGATCCCAAGCAGGCACGTCGGGCGCGCGCGGCGCTTAAAAAGAAACGCTAAGACTATCGCTACTTCTTATTGTTGCACCAGCCGTCGACTGCCTTCTGTGCGCTGGTGATCTCGGCGGGGCGCTCCTTGTCCTGGAGGAACGAGCGCTCACCGGTATTCGGATCTGTCTTCGCGATGCGCGAGCCGTCCTGCAACTGCTTAAGCTGCGCGCGCGCATCGTTGCAGTTGCGGGAGGCGTCCTTGGCTTCGGTTTTTTCTTTTTCGGCTTTGGCTTCGGCTTCCTGGCGTGCCAGCGCGCGTTTACGAAAATCCGCGTCCTGCTCCGCAAGCGACTTGGATGCCGTTCCTGTATTTCCGGTTCCACCGCTCGCGGGAGCCGCTCGCTTGGTTTCCTTCACCGTGCCGGGAGGGCAGGTTTGTGCAAATTCCTTTCTGCCCTTTGCGTCGACGCACTCCATGACCTGGGCCGCCGACGAGGCGACCCACAGAGTTGACAGGCACCCAATAAGGTATCGGTTCATAACGGTGTCATCCTTGCCTTCAGATCTCGCTGCACGAGCGGGTAAACAATTGGAGCTTTCGGTAACTCGTCTGGTGGAGAAAGTTAGCGATTTCAAATGATTTCGTCAATCGTTTGTGCCTATTAACGCATGTCGTGGCTTGGCGGTTTACGGGCGGCTGCGTATAATGCGCTTTTGTGAAGGATCATCAGATGCGTGTGGTGCAAAAAGCCCTAACGTTCGACGATGTTCTGCTGCTCCCGGCCTATTCCCGGGTATTGCCGAGGGACGTCAGCCTCAAGACCCGTCTGACGCGCACGATCAGCCTCAATATCCCATTGGTGTCATCCGCCATGGACACCGTTACCGAGGCGCGCCTGGCGATAGCGATCGCGCAGGAAGGCGGCATAGGCATCGTTCATAAGAACATGACGCCGCGCGCGCAGGCGGCTGAGGTCTCCAAGGTCAAGCGTTTTGAAAGCGGGGTTGTAAAAGACCCAATTACGATTACGCAGAACATGACTGTGCGCGACGTGCTGCAACTCACCAGCCAGCACAAGATTTCCGGTCTTCCGGTGGTCGATACGGGCGGCAAGGTGGTCGGCATAGTCACGAACCGTGATTTGCGCTTCGAGACCAATCTCAATCAGCCGGTCAAGAACATCATGACGCCGCGCGCCAAACTCGTCACGGTGCGTGAGGGGGCTACCCGCGAAGAGGCGATGTCGCTCATGCACAAGTATCGGCTTGAGCGCGTGCTGGTGGTCAACCGCAACTTCGAACTGCGCGGGCTGATCACGGTCAAGGACATCCAGAAGTCGACCGAACATCCACTGGCCTGCAAAGACAAACTCGGGCGATTGCGAGTGGGCGCCGCGATCGGCGTCGGTGAAGGGACCGAGGAGCGCATGGAGTTTCTGGTGGCGGCTGGTGCCGATGTGATCGTGGTCGATACCGCCCATGGTCATGCGCACGGTGTGATGGAGCGCGTCCGGTGGGCCAAGAAGACCTACCCCAAAACCCAGGTTATCGGCGGCAACATCGCCACCGCAGATGCAGCCAAAGCGCTGGTTGACTGCGGAGCCGATGCAGTCAAGGTAGGCATAGGACCAGGGTCCATCTGCACGACGCGCATCGTTGCCGGCGTTGGCGTGCCGCAGATAACCGCCGTGCAAAATGTTGCAAAGGCGCTGTTTAGAGCCGGCGTGCCGTTGATCGCCGACGGCGGCATCCGGTTTTCCGGTGATATCGCCAAGGCAATTGCCGCCGGCGGATTTACGGCCATGATAGGCGGACTTTTCGCGGGCACGGAAGAGGCGCCGGGCGAGATCGAACTCTACCAGGGGCGTTCCTACAAGTCGTATCGGGGCATGGGCTCTTTGGGGGCGATGCAACTGGGCGCCGCCGACCGGTATTTCCAGGATCCGGAAGAGGCCACCGAAAAGCTGGTGCCGGAAGGCGTCGAAGGACGGGTGCCGTACAAAGGCGGCGTGGTGCCGTTGATCCTGCAGTTGATCGGCGGGCTGCGTGCGAGCATGGGCTACGTCGGTTGTGCGACGATAGACGAAATGCGCACCAAGGCTGAATTTGTCGAGATAACGACCGCGGGCATGCGCGAATCGCACGTTCATGACGTGCAGATTACCAAGGAAGCACCCAACTATCGAATCGAGTAAGCGGTAAGGTCGGGAGGCCGTAAACGGCAAGCAGTAAGCGGTAAGCGGTAAGCGGTAAGCGGTAAGCGGTAAGCGGTAAGTAGTAAGTAGTAAGTAGTAAGTAGTAAGTAGTAAGTAGTAAGTAGTAAGTAGTAAGTAGTAAGTAGTAAGTAGTAAGTAGTAAGTAGTAAGTAGAACAGAAGCGCCAATTTTGGGTCTAATCCCGCTCACCGCTCACTTCGCAACAATCCATGCATCAAAAAATCCTCATACTAGATTTCGGTGCGCAGTATTCGCAATTGATCGCACGGCGCGTGCGTGAGAACCATGTTTACTGCGAACTGCATCCGTATGACGTCAGCGGCCAGTTTATTCGGGACTATGCGCCCGCCGGTATCATATTGTCTGGTGGACCGGCGTCGGTCATCGAAGGCGATACGCCGCGCGCGCCGCAGGCAGTATTCGACCTTGGCGTGCCTGTGCTAGGCATCTGTTACGGCATGCAGACCATGGCCGCGCAACTTGGGGGTAAGGTCGAAAACGGGTTGGTGCGTGAATTCGGCTATGCCGAGGTGCGCGCGCGTGGTCATTCGTTGTTATTCCGTGACATACAGGACAGAGCCAATGCCGAGGGGCACGGTTTACTCGACGTATGGATGAGTCACGGCGACAAAGTGACCGAGTTGCCGGCAGGATTCAAGGTGATTGCAAGCAACGCGGCCACCCCGATCGCCGCGATGGCGGACGAAGCGCGCAAGTTTTATGCGGTCCAGTTTCATCCCGAAGTCACGCATACGCTACAGGGCAAGGCAATACTGGAGCGCTTCGTGCGTGGCATATGCAATATCGGTGCGGATTGGACGATGCCGGCGTATATCGAAGAAGCGGTGGGCCGCATACGTTCCGAGGTTGGCGCGGACGAGGTGCTGCTCGGATTGTCGGGTGGGGTGGATTCGGCCGTCGCCGCGGCGCTCATTCATCGGGCCATTGGAAAACAGCTGACCTGCGTGTTTGTCGATAACGGCTTGTTGCGTTTGAATGAAGCCCGGCAGGTGATGGAAACTTTCGCCAGGAATCTTGGTGTCAAGGTAATACACGTCGACGCGAGCCGGAATTTTCTGGGTGAATTGTCGGGGATCACCGATCCCGAACAGAAGCGCAAGATCATAGGGCGTGTATTCGTGGAAGTGTTTCAACGGGAATCCGCGAAACTTTCGAGCGTGAAATGGCTTGCTCAGGGCACGATCTATCCGGATGTGATTGAATCCGCCAGTGCGAAGACCAAGAAAGCACATACCATCAAGTCGCATCACAATGTCGGCGGGCTGCCGGATACCCTGCATCTCAAACTGCTTGAGCCGCTGCGCGAATTATTCAAAGACGAAGTGCGGGAATTGGGTCTGGAATTGGGGCTGCCTCGCGATATGGTATTTCGTCATCCGTTTCCCGGCCCAGGCTTGGGTGTGCGGATCCTCGGCGAGGTGAAGCCGGAGTATGCAGATTTGCTACGGCGGGCGGATGCCATCTTTACCGAGGAGCTGCGCCTTTCCGGCTGGTACGAAAAGACTGCGCAGGCGTTTGCCGTATTTTTGCCCGTGCGATCGGTTGGCGTGATGGGCGATGGGCGTACCTATGAATACGTAGTCGCGCTACGCGCCGTGCAGACCGAAGACTATATGACCGCCCACTGGGCCGAGTTGCCTTATAGTCTGCTTGCTAAAGTCTCCAACCGGATCATCAACGAAGTGCGTGGCATCAACCGCGTCGTCTACGACATCTCAGGCAAGCCGCCGGCGACGATAGAGTGGGAGTGACCCAAATCATATGCAAAAATATTGATTATTTGTCTAGTTTTGCGTATGTTACGGCATGGTCTCCCTCGAATCTTACCTCGACGATCTGCTAAGGCACGGCCGCGCCTACTTCTCCCGGAATGATGTAGTCGCTGCACTGGGCCTAAAGCCGCAGGCACTCGCTGCGGCACTCACGCGGGCAATCAACAAGCACCGTTTGGCGAACCCCAGGCATGGCTTCTATCTGATCCTGCGCCCGGAAGACCAGATCCCCGGCGCGCCAGATCCCGTGAAGTGGGTCGATCCGCTGATGAAGCATCAAGGGATCGACTACCGCATTTCGCTGCTGCGCGCGGCGGCATTC
>CANJQI010000219.1 GCA_947476215.1 Betaproteobacteria bacterium | reverse complement strand
AGGAATTTGGCGCCACGTTAAAAGCGGAAATGGCCCGCTGGGGCAGGGTGATCAGGGAGGCGGGCATCAAGGCGGAGTAGTGCCTGACCTCACTGCGGCATTTCCGCGATCCTTTGCGTAGGCAACTTTCGCAATATGCCATCAACCGCCATGGGGAACGTACCTAGCACTAACCCGGCAAATTTCTTTGCCGACCAGGCTACGTCGCCGTACGAAAAGCAATCTTCAGCCTTAACCATCAACTCGGTGTCCGAGAGCGGATTTTCGGCATCGCCGCGCGAACTTGTAATTCGCTGTTCCAGAACCTTGCCATTACGCAATCGCAGCGTGACCTCCGCCCACCGCGGCAGCTCCGAGCCAGATCCCTCGCGCTTGGTAATCCTGGATAAAAATGCCCTGAGCGCCGGGCGATGCACCATTTCCTCTGAAAAACTCGCGAGCCGGATGCGTCCGTCCAATAGCGCACACGCCACGGTATATTCCATGCTGAACTTGGCTTCCAGCTCGTTGCGGGGAACTGCATAAGGCAGCGATTCAAGACCACGCCCGCTGGTAACGACATTCACACTGTCGATCGTTTCCAGGTCGAGCCCGTGCTGAGCACGCAGTTCCAGCACCCCATCGAGTGCTCTGTGTGTCGCGTAACAACACGGGTATTTCTTCACATCAAGGCCAATCGCATCAATGGCAAGTGGAGAGTGGCCCAGCGTCGCGAGCGCCGATGTCAGATCTTCCTTTTCTCCATACAACGCCATATAGCCGTACTTGCCATCAAGCGCATCCAGAGGCGCGTCGAAGCCGGATTGCGCCAGCAATACAGCTCTGACCGCCGCCGCACCTGCCTGCCCCACCTGAAACGATTTGGCCATGGTGCCGAAATTCTGGCGGTTGCCGGCAGCCTGCGCCACCGCCAGCCCAATAGCATGACAAGTCTGTTTCTCATTCAGTCCCAGCAACACGCTGCACGCCACCACTGCCCCCAGCACACCCAGCGACGCAGTCGGATGCCATCCCTTGGCGATGTGACGGTTTGCCATCACGGTGGATATTTTTGCCAACACTTCGAATCCGGCAATGTAAGCGGCACTCAGGCGCTTGTTATCTACGCCTGTCGACTGCGCCAGCGCAACGAGCGCCGGCAACAGCGCCACGCTCGGATGACCGCGCAGGGGTTGCATGACGTCATCGTAATCCAGCACGTGACCGGCAATGCCGTTGAAAAAGGCCGCCATTTCCGGCGCCGCCAGTTCGCCGCTCGCCCACAGCGTTGCCCGGCCTGCGCCTATCGTGTCACGCAGATAATGGCGCGCTATGCGCACCGCCGGCTCATGACGTCCGGCGACCGCGACTGAAAACAGGTCCAAAAATGCACGATAGACGAGATGATGCTGCTCTTCAGCCAGCGGATGCTCGCAAAAATTCGCAGCAAACGAGGCTATACGTGCGCTGGCTGTCACCATCCCGGCCCTCCCATTGACGTCATACCGGCGCGAACCGGAATTCAGGAACACATGGTAGCACCGACCGGGCACCCACTTATGTAGCAACAGGACACGGAGACTTTACGATATTAAACGCAATCGAAAGTCAGATAAACTTCGAGAACATCAGAAACACACGTCTACAGACATTCAATGCGACAATTCCCGCAATCGCGCCACCACGAGGTCATACGAGGATAAGTCATGAGGAACGAACGGACGTTACACGCAACTTGCGCCTTGGCATTGACCGCGTCAATGCCTGCGATGGCCGCAGACGTCCCAACCCAAAACGACTATCCCCGAAAAACCATCCGCGTTCTCGTCGGACAATCGCCCGGCGGTGCAATAGACATCATTGCCCGTAATCTTGCCCAGGAACTCATCAAATCCATGGGACAGTCGGTGGTCATCGACAATCGCACCGGAGCGGCGGGCAGCATTGCGGCGTCACTGGCGGCACGGGCGCCGGCCGACGGCTATACGGCATTGTTCATATCCAGCAGTTACACGATTAACGCAGTGGTCGACAAGAACCTGCTTTTCAATCCGGACAAGGATCTGCAGCCGGTCACGCTGATCGCCACCGCACCGTTTATCCTGTTAACGCACCCGTCGGTGCCTGCAAAAAGCGTCAAGGATCTGATAGCGCTGGCCAAGGCCAAGCCCAACCAGCTCAACTACGGTTCGGGCGGCATCGGCAGTTCCGGCCATCTTGCAGCGGTATTGTTTTCCAGTATGGCCGGAATCACCATTACGCACATTCCCTACAAAGGCGTGGGCGCCGCCTTCACCGACGTCATCGGTGGACAGTTGCAGATGATATTTACCAGCATAGTCGCCGGCATGCCCTACGCGAAGGGACCGCGCCTGAATGCGCTCGCGGTGACCAGCCTCGAACGCTCCGCCGTACTGCCGGAACTGCCGACTGTCGCGGAGTCCGGCCTACCCGGTTACGACTATGCCTTGTGGTTTGGGCTGCTGGTTCCGACAGGCACGCCCCGGCCCATCATCGCAAAGCTCAATGCGGAAGTTGTCAGAGTCATCAACCAACCCGACTTCAAGGAAAAAATTCTCAATGACGGCGCCCAGCCGGTAGGCAGCAGCGCGGAGCGCTTCGGTGCGTACCTCAAAGCGGATTTCGCGAACTGGACGAAAGTCGTCAAGAGCACCGGCATGACGCTCGAATAGCGCAACAGTGAACAGCTATCGAAAAGCGATTACATCCGACGGCGAAGTGCTTCCTTGCTTTCTGATGGCGATGGCGATGGCGGCCAACATGACGTCTCGTTGTGCAGCGTAGTAATGCGCCGATAGTCAGGTCATGAGGATCGGCACTCAGCCGACTCACGACCCTGGAGCCAGGGACGTAAACCCATCGTGAACGGTGGAAATATGGCCCATACCTGCCACACACGAATCGATGATCCTTTAGGCAAGGATCTCAAGACAGATGACTCATCCTATAGGGCTTATCAATAGAGAAATAATTGCTCTACAATGCAAGCTGGGAAAGATATATTCGGGTGAAGGTTGGATCATTGTCGTGCGCGGGAACGAACACCCGCCGGTCCATGTCCATGTGTTGTATCCGGAAGGCAAGGCGGCAGTGTACCTGCCTGGCAAGGTCGTCAATGCTGGCCTGCCAGCAAAGGTGTTGCGCGCCGCGCAGGCATGGATCGACGCCAATACCAAAGACCTCCGCCGTGAGTGGGTGACGATGAACAATCCGCGCAGGAGATGAGTTATGAGACAGAACAATGTAAACCGGCTGAAGTTCGTCAATGTCGAGGCGGGCATGGTGCTGGCGGCGACTTACACCGGCGGCAATACGATCCGCGTCGATCTGACCGATGTCGCTCGACGGTTGGAGGCATTCGCGCCCCTGGAATCGCGCCGCGAGATTCGTCGCGCCACCGTAGTCGACTTCGGCTGGGGAGTGGAATGGCCCTGCGGGGCGTCACTGGATTCCGACCGTTTGTTGGAAATGGCGTTGGAACAGCAAGGGCAGGTGGCGAATGTCGATTTTCGCCATTGGCAGGACCGGCATCAACTTTCGCTCGCGGACGCGGCGAAGGCTATCGGCCTGACCCGCCGCACAGTGAGCCAATTCCGTACTGGCGCGCGCCCCGTTCCGCGCACCGTGACGCTCGCTTGCAAGGGGCGGAAAATCGAACAGGGCCGGCCGAAACGAGGTCGAGTCAAGGAAGCGATCGTCGCTACACGCTCGGCGCAGGGCTAACCTTCACGGATCCCTCTGTCGGGTGAAATCGGGATTTTCCGTATCAATGCCGCCAGTAGGCCACCAACCGTCACTTACGGACACGCGTAAAAGCAAGGCACTTCAGAACTGAACCGTACCGGTAAGCATTTTCAATTCACCGGCGTGTTGGAACCAGTGTTTCACCGCCATTAGGTAATCCTTCAACGAATCGCGTACTATGCGCTACCATCCGGGAGCAATACGCGCTTACGCTGTCGGCAATGTTGCAAGGCGCAGAGTCTGACCATTTAATCTAGAAGCGCAATGAATTCACCCCCGCCACAAATCAATTCCTACCGCCGCTTCTGGGCGCACCGATTCGGGATCGCCTCGTTTCTGCCGACCACGCGCGCCGAGATGGAACGGTTGGGCTGGGATTCGTGCGACGTCGTGCTGGTCACCGGCGACGCATATATAGACCACCCCAGCTTTGGCATGGCACTGGTCGGCCGGCTGCTCGAAGCCCAGGGATTCCGCGTCGGCATCATCAGCCAGCCCGACTGGCATTCCGCCGAAGATTTCAGGCGTCTGGGCAAACCCAATCTGTATTTCGGCGTCACCGCTGGCAATATGGACTCGATGGTCAACCGCTACACGGCCGACCGCAAAATCCGTTCCGACGACGCTTATACGCCGAACGCGGAACCTAACAAGCGTCCCGACCGCGCCGTGCTGGTCTATTCACAGCGCTGTCGAGAGGCATACCCGGACGCCAATGTCGTGATCGGCAGCATAGAAGCCAGCCTGCGCCGCATCGCGCATTTCGATTACTGGTCGGAGACGGTGCGGCGTTCCATACTGCCCGATTCGAAAGCCGATCTGCTGCTGTTTGGCAATGCGGAGCGGGCATTGGTGGAACTGACACACCGGCTTGCGAAAGGCGTCCCGATCAGCGAAATCCGAGATTTGCGCGGCAGTGCATATATGGTGCCACGCGGCACGCGTCCGGAGGGTTGGGTCGAAGCGGATTCAACGACGGTGGACACGCCCGGGGCGATACACCCGCATCCCGACCCTTACGCGATCAAGGAAAAGAATCCTGTTGCAGCGCCTGCATTGCCCGCCGGCACGCAGCCTGTTCATTTCCTCGATCGCGGCGCACGCCTCAAAGCAAAACTCGAAGAGCGCGCGCATACCGTCATCCGCCTGCCCTCTTACGAGCAGGTTCACGATGATCCTGTGCTCTATGCGCATGCTTCACGCACTTTCCACCTCGAATCGAACCCGGGCAACGCGCGCGCATTGGTGCAGGCGCACGGCAGCCGCGACGTATGGCTCAATCCGCCACCGCTACCGCTCGCCACGACGGAGATGGACTTTGTCTACGATCTGCCGTATGCGCGCGCGCCGCATCCGTCCTATGGAGATGCGCGCATCCCGGCGTGGGAGATGATCCGTTATTCAGTCAATATCATGCGCGGCTGCTTCGGCGGCTGTACCTTCTGCTCGATCACGGAACACGAGGGGCGCATCATACAGAGCCGCTCGGAGCGCTCCATCCTGCACGAGATCGAGGAAATACGCGACAAGACGCCGGGATTCACGGGCGTGATATCCGATGTCGGCGGGCCGACGGCCAACATGTATCGCATGGCGTGCAAGGATCCGAAAATCGAATCGTCATGCCGCCGCCTGTCGTGCGTGTATCCCGGCGTGTGCGAGAACCTCAATACCGACCACGCGCCGCTGATCAATCTGTATCGCAAAGCGCGGGCACTGCCCGGCATCAAGAAAATTTTTGTGGCTTCAGGTCTGCGTTACGATCTCGCGGTACGATCTCCCGAATACGTCAAGGAACTGGCTACCCACCACGTCGGCGGTTATCTGAAAATCGCACCCGAGCATATCGCCGAAGGTCCGCTGTCCAAGATGATGAAGCCCGGCGTCGGCAGCTACGACAAGTTCAAGGAAATGTTCGATCGGTTTTCACGCGAGGCCGGCAAGGAACAGTACCTGATTCCGTACTTCATCGCCGCGCACCCCGGCACCACCGACAACGACATGCTCGAACTCGCGCTGTGGCTCAAGAAAAACGGCTTCCGCCTGGACCAGGTGCAGACCTTCCTGCCCACGCCGCTGGCGCTCGCCACCGCCATGTACCATACCGGCAAGAACCCATTGCGCAAAGTCACCAACACCTCCGAATCGGTCGGCATCATACGCGGCGCGCGCCAGCGCCGGCTGCATAAGGCATTTCTGCGCTACCACGACGCCGAGAACTGGCCGCTGCTGCGCGAAGCGCTGAAGAACATGGGACGCGTCGATCTGATCGGCAATGGCAAACGGCATCTGGTGCCGCTGTTTCAACCGGCCGGAACCGGGCTCGCAAGAAGCGCGCACTCGCCGGCACGCATCCCCCGCGCAAAGCCGTCCGCGCCCGCGGCGGCACCCTCAGGAAAATCGGCATCTCGTGACCAACGTTCAAAGGGAAAACAAAAGCGCTTTCATTGACTTACTACGGTGCTCTTTGCGGAGAAAACTTCTCCCGGGCGGCGCGACAAAATCGTGGACGCCGGTATAATCATATACGCACCATACACACGCCTTCGTAATCACTTGTACCCGGGAAAACGCCATGCATATAACGCGACTTGCACTTGGAACATGGGTAAGTATTGCTGCATTCACGATGTCCACCGCGCCCGCGGCGTGGGGTCAGAATTATCCAGTCAAACCGATACGCATCCTCACTTCTGAAGCCGGTGGCGGCAACGATTTCATCGCTCGAACGCTCGCACAGGGACTGTCCCCGAACCTAGGACAGCAAGTCATTGTCGATAATCGTTCCGGGAATTATGTGGTCGGCGCAGTGGCAGCCAAAGCGCAGGCGGACGGTTACACACTGGTCGTGTTCAGCAATGTGTTCTGGTACGGTCCATTGCTGGAGAGCAATGCGCCCTACGACCCGCTCCGGGATTTCCTTACTGTGTCGATAACCGGAACATCGCCCAGTGTGCTGGTGGTCACGCCGTCGCTGCCCGCCAAGTCGACAAAAGAACTGATCGCGCTGGCCAAAGCCAAACCCGGAGAACTCAACTACGCTTCGGGTACCACCGGCACCCAAGCGCATCTGTATGCCGAACTATTCAAGTCCATGGCCGGCATAGACGTCGTACGCGTCCCCTTCAAGGGCAGCGGCCCCGCCCTGAGTGGCCTGATTGCCGCACAAGTGCAGATGATGATAGTCACCGCGGCATCCGGCTCTCCACACGTTCAGTCCGGGCGCCTCAGAGGACTCGCGGTCACCAGCCTGCAGCCGTCGGTGTTGTTTCCGGACATGCCCACGATAGCCGCGACCTTGCCGGGCTATGAAACATTATCGGTTGCCGGCGTCTTTGTACCGGCAAAAACGCCGAGACCCGTCATCAATCGCCTGAATCAGGAACTCGTACGTTATATGAGCAGCTCCGATGCCAAAGAAAAGTTTCTGAGGAGCGGCAACGAGCCGGTCAGCAGCACCCCAGAAGAATTCACGGCCATCATCAAGGCCGACATGGGAAAAATCGGCAAGGTGATCAAGGATTCAGGGCTGCGCGTGCAGTAAACCGCACCGCGCAGTTGGCTTTTTCCGGGACGCCAGAGCGCGCTAGCAAGGCGTAGGATGGGTCGAGCAAAGCGCGCCGGCTGATGGGTTTCGATCCTCAACCGATCCTACAGAGGCTGCACGTCAAAAAGATCGCGCCGCGCAATAGGTTATTCAGAGGTTCCTTAGCTCAAACTCGCCAGTTTTTCCTTGTAAGCCTCGCGCGTGGTCTTGAAACGCTCAAACGGAAATTTCATGGGTACGCCTTCAAGCGCGGACATCAGCATCATCAGGTGTGCCTCCCATCCCGCACAGGCGCGCGCGATATCCTCGTTCCCCGGCATGCTGACCGTCAAGGTCAGGCGCGTGCCGCCGTCCGCCGCCTGAGTCTCCCACCGCACCGGACGTAACGGCTCGCCCGGCCCGCTCCAGGAATATTCGAGGAGCCGCGGCGCATCCAATGCCGTCACGGTGCTGTCGATGACCGTGCCGCTGTCGACAAAGTTCAACTTCGCCGCACCACCGGATTTCAGTTCTATCGTGCCTGGCGCCAGCCACTCGACTATCTTCTCGGGCGCGGTGAGCGCCTTCCATACCATTAGCTGATCGTGCTCGATAAACCGCTCCAGCCTGCCTTGCAGGCGATCGTTGGCGCGGGACAAGGTACCCAGCTCTTCGTTTGTATCGCTCATTTCATCTCCATGATTTCAGACTACCAGCCGCAGCCTGCCCAGAACAGACGGGAATCTGCACGACCGTCGATGTTCAAAAGTATCCGACAGGAAACTGCATTTGTAGAATCACTGCCGTCCGGAGATTTTGCCGCAAACCTCTGTAAGCGGCTGATAGCAAATGAAGAAGATGAGCGAAAGGGTGTTACCGACTTCGATGTTCATGAAATTCTCTGAATCTGTCACAGGAACGCTTAGGTGATGTACCAAGCCGGCT
>CANJQI010000218.1 GCA_947476215.1 Betaproteobacteria bacterium | reverse complement strand
GAACGTGACGGGGATGAAGTCCGAGGTTACGCAAATCATCGCTGGGCGCCGCCCAACGTCGCCGTGCGCAATCCGGTTTTCGATGTGACTCCAGCGAATCTGATAACGGCCTTGATAACCGAGCGCGGCGTAATCCGCGCGCCGGACGCAGCCAGGATTGCGCTGCACCTGAGGGATGAGCAACACAATGACTAGATGTTCAGCCCGCCGCTCACTTCTATGACCGCGCCGTTGATGTAACTGGCTTCGTCGGACGCCAGCCATGCAAACGCATTGGCTATGTCCTCGGGCTTGCCAAGCCGCTTCATGGGAACTTTCTCTTCCAGCGCACGCAACCCGCATTCGGGTATCGACTTGATGATGTCGGTGGAAACCAAACCCGGGCAAACGGCGTTCGAACGTATGCCTTTGGGACCAAGCTCGCGCGCCCAGGTCTTGGCCATGCCGATCACGCCTGCCTTGGCTGCCGCATAGTTGGTCTGACCGAAATTACCGCTAAGTCCGACGATGGAAGACGCGGTGAGGATCACCCCGGATTGCTGCGCCAACATGATACTGACGACCGCTTTGGTGCAGTTGAATACGCCTTTGAGGTTGACCGCGATCACGCTGTCAAATTGATCCTCGGTCATGTTTTTGAGCTGCGCGTCCTTCACTATGCCGGCATTGTTGACAATGCAGTCCACGCGTCCCCACTTGGCCATCGTCGCGGCAAGCATGCTGTCCAGCGAGTTCATGTCCCGCACGTCAGCGACCACGCCCAAGGCTTCCCGGCCGGTGTTCCCGCATAGCTCTACCGTGGTTGCCACCGCTTCCGCCCCAAGATCACACACGACCACGTGTGCCCCCTCCAACGCAAACTTGACTGCGGTGGCCTGACCTATGCCCCGGCCTGCTCCAGTAATAATCGCAACTTTGTTTAGAAGTCTCACGGACCAACCTTTCTTGTGGGCGTTTGCTGCATAGCAATATGCAACACGTTTTTTGGTCGCTGCAGTGCACAATAATATCAAACTTAATGCGCCGCACCATTGCGCACACGCAATATTTTGAATAAAAAGATGCCGGGACGTTCGTAGTCCACAAGCGGGTCTCGGCCAGCAGCCACCGCCATGAACCTAGAAAAATCTGCTTAACCGCCTAGACGCCAAGACCGCCAGGTAAAACAATGGCTAGCACGCAGACGTGGAGAACCCGGGTGGTAAGCGATGTGCAATATTAAAAAAATATTCATTACATATCATATATATAATTAACATTATTAATGTTATTTCAATATAATTGCCCGAGTCCGACGCCTACGACTGAAGAACGAACTCAAGCTCGCACCGCACTCGCCCGCAAGCACCCCTCCAGTCACAGTCGCATGATAATTAAGCGATTTATTCTCAAATAGATTGACCACGCTGCCACATGCGCCGGTCTTGGGATCCGCAGCGCCAAAGACCACCCTTTTCAGCCGCGCGTGCAGGATGGCACCCGCGCACATCGCGCAAGGCTCCAAGGTCACGTAGAGATCGCACCCCACCAAGCGGTAATTCGAGATTGCCGCAGCCGCATCCCGCATCGCAACAATCTCAGCGTGGGCAGTGGGGTCGTGAGAGCCCAGCGGCGCGTTACAGCCGCGCCCTATGATGACACCATCCCGGACGACGACAGCCCCCACCGGCACTTCGCCCATCGCCTCGGCACGCTCGGCGAGCAGCAGCGCGACACGCATAAAGTGTTCGTCCGACATTACCCGCACCAGCCTTCGCTCAGCACTCTAACCTTTGCACTGCACACTGCGCACTCCTCACTCCTCACTCCTCACTCCTCACTCCTCACTCCTCACTCTTAACTCCTCACTCTTAAGTCCGCACTCAATCCCCCTACCCCGCCCAAATAACTTCCCGAGTGACGGAACGTGTATTCGCAAATGTCGCTATATTTACCGAGTGCGTGCCCGGACCACCCGCTACGATAATGCCCAGGTCTTCCGGCCGCGCACAGATGGGTACCAATGTGTCGCGCGTAATCGCTCCCAACTCGGTGTGCCGTGCGGTCTGCATACGACCAAAGTCCCGCGCCGTGAGTGTGGAGGCCGGCAGTTTAGACTGCGCCCACAGCCGCCGCTTCACTTCGGCTTTGTCTAACCCTCCCGCTTTCAGTATGGCTGCGTGCTCGGGCCCGAACCTGAGCCAGGGGTTGCCGCCGTACCAGTAATCGTTGCTGGACGGCCGCGCCAAGGTTTCCGCAAATACATGCAGCACTTCATCGGCGGTTTTTGCATGCGTATTGATATTCTGCGTGCCTTCCGCGCCTATCACCGTGACGGCGCTTTGTTCCGGACGTAAACCACGCTCGACGTGCAACGGCTCCCACGGGTTTTGTTGTTCATTTTCAGCGCAGCAAAATAAGTACTTTCCGGGCTGCCCCTGTGTTGCGAGATCCATTTCACCGGGAATCGCTCCACCGATATTCTGCAGTATCAGGTGCAGGGCGCGGCCCAGAGTGGCATTGGCCCAGTTGCCCTGTCCCAGACAATTGATACCGGAATTCATACCCAGTCTCTTGACTAGGGGGCCATTGCCAATCAAAAACACGCTAACCGGGTGCGTCGTGGTCTGCGCTGCCTGAAGGTTGAATTCCGGTGCCGACACCGCCTCGATCGCGGCGATCAGTACGGGCAGATATTCGGGATCGCAGCCGGCCATGACGGCATTGATCTCGATGTGTTCAACGGTCGCCGTGCCAAAAAACGGAGGGATGGTGGCAATAACTTCGTCGCGCGCGCGTTGTGTACAACGCAACATCAATTCGACGCGGCGGGTCGTCGGCGCCACGACAGGCAGTCCGTCGGTCCAGCGCTGCTCTCGAAACAGCCGATTGACGGCATCCGCGTCGTCGGCAACCTCCATCGTAGCCGCACGCTGCGCGACTACGGGTAAATTTGAGTGGGTGGCCACGGGTTCGCACACCAGCCGCACAATATCCGCCACTCAGTGTATCAAGCTGGCGACGCTGCTGCGGCGCTTCCGCGCGGCACGGCGCGGTGGGTACGCAAACCTGAATCGAATCAGTGTTCATAGTCCCCGCCTATCCCTTCATCTTAGCGCGCGTCTGCGGATTGCCGATTTCATCCAGCCGGCCTTCCGCTTGCATGATCTGCACAAATACATCCAGCGCGTATAAGGCCGTCGGCATCCCGAAATTGACCGACGTTTGGAGCATAACCTCCATGACTTCGCGCGGCGTCGCTCCGTAACGCAATGCTGTCTTGATATGTCCGCGAAGATTGAATTCCTCGCCTATGGCAGCGCAGTCGCCGACCATGCACAACAACCGCGTTTTGTCATCGACGATAAAGCGCCCGTACATACCCTGGTAGCAAAACTTGACCCACAGATCGGCCCAGTCGGGATCCATCTGACTATAGTTGTGCATGGTATTCAAATGATGTTTGGGCCGCAGGGACAGGCCGCGGCCCAACGCCAGCCAGCCATGACGTTTCATCAGGCCAGGAAACCGCGGATCGGCAATATCCTCAGCGTGCCAGGTTTTACGCTCTTCTTCCTCGGACCTCGTGCTGGCATCGCCGTCCATGGGCAGTTGCCCCTTGCGCAACTCCTCCAGCAACCCCAATTCATCCGCGATGCGATGAAAAACGTCGATCGCGGGATCCGCCGTCGTGTGTCCGCCGTAAACCTGACATTGCAATATGGTTTCCAGTATCTCACGCGGCTTGACGCCGGCCACCAACGCCGCACGAACCGTATCGTCCAGGGACGCGAGGCTTTTGCCCATCGTAAACTGGCCGACCAACACCAGAAACCGCGTGCGCGTATCCAGTGCCGGCCGCTCGTAGATGCCGGCAATGACAAAGTCCAGCCACAGTTTGGTGAAGTGCTGGTCCAGATTGTCGCGTTGGGCAAGCCGCTTTTCGAATGTTTTAGGCTGCATGCGCAACCCTGCTTCGTACGCCTTGTCGCCATATTTGGCGCGTAAATTGGAATCCGCCACGAGATACTCCTGTTCAGTTGATCATTGAATCGCGGCCAAGTATCGTTCGCGCGATTGGTCGTGTCAAATGCGTATCCCTGCCAAATTCGCCGCGGGACATGCTGACCTTGAACGGTCAATCCGCGACCAGCATCAGCGGGAACAGCCCGCCAATATTGTTCATGCGCTCCAGATTCCAAAGAGTATGCAGAATTTTTTTCGACTGCGCCTGAGGAATCAGATAATCCACCAGCTTCAGGAACTTGGCTTCCAGTTCCTGATCGCTCATGGGATTGGCTGGATGCCCCGTGGGGTTAGTGCGGTGTATTGTGATCAACTCACCTGACTTGAGACGAACCTCAAAGCGACAATTGAAGGAACGCGGAAATTCGGCGGTGTACTGCGGATCCTCCACCATGCTTATTTTCTGGATGAGTTCCAGTATTTCGGGCGCTCGATAGCGCTCGGGTTTGAATGCTTTGTCGCTGATACCGCCGTCCACGAGCGCGGCGCCGATCAGGTACGGGCCGCTGTGATCAGCGGTTGCCCGGATGGGCGGATTCCACGGTTCGGGATGCTGTGCCCGATCAAGTGCATTTTTCTTTTCCACATGCACGCGTATCGATACCGCCTGCGAAAAGTTAAAGCGCCCCCGAATCTCGATCGCCACGAGAATGGGCAACTGCAGTTCATATCGCACCGGTATGTATTTGAAAAACGTCCCTTCCACCCTGAACGGCACTTGTCCGCCGCCCATCACCGCCAGGGCAAACCGGGTGTTGAGCTGCTTCATGAAACCGGCCTTGCCCTCGCACGGATGGGGCGGTCCGGTAATGCCTTCCTGGGCAAGCAGCGCGGCATAGAGACCACTGCGACTGCCGTTAGGGCCGGCAAAACCCTTCCAGTTTGACAGGTGTCCGGTACGCGTCTCGCGCAAGCAGATCTTGGCGACTACCGCGAGTCCGATCGCGTTCGCCAGTTGTGCTCTGGACAATCCAAGGATCCGGCCGGCTGCCAGCGCCGTGGCAATCGAGTGGTAGATCGGGTGATCCCAGCCGTTGGCGCGTAGGGTCGCATGATCGACGAGTTGTCCACACACTTCATATGCGAGCACGATACCCAACAGCGCAGTCTTGCCGTCCACACCATCGGCTTTGTTCCTGCCCGCACGGTCGAGTATCCGCGACCGGCAACGACTTCGCATACCAATTTCGTCGAATGCCTCACGTCTGCCGGTTAGCCCTGGTAGGGTACAGGTCCTGTTCACGTCGGAATTTCCCGGTCGATGACGACTGATAGGGATATGATCGCCTCTTTGCAACGAATGCCAGCCTGTGCCGCGTGCCTCACCCATGAACATGGACAAATCCCAATCCGCGCAGCGCCCCCCAACCGAAACCGCCGCGCTGCAGCTTCTTCATCTGGTTGATCGCCTGGCGGAGGAAACCGGACGGCGACGGCACGCGCAGGTGACATTGGACTGTTCTCTCGAACGCGAGCTTGGACTGGACAGCCTGGCGAGGGTTGAGCTGTTGCTGCGCGTCAGTCGCGAGTTCAATGTCAGTCTCCCGCCGAGCGCGCTGGCGACAGCGGAAACGCCGCACGATCTGTTGCGTCTCATAAACGCCGCGCGGCCGGGACATTCGTCAGCTCCGGAAAGCGACATTCGCAACCTCAGCGTGGGTGGAGCGCTGGAGGTACCCGCCAGCGCGTCCACGTTGAATGAAGTGCTCGACTGGCACGCTGCCCGCCATCCACAGCGACTGCATGCGTCCATTTATGACGACGACGATGTCGAACACACGCTCAACTACGCGCAGCTTGCCGACGGCGCCGGCGCGGTGGCGACGCGCTTGATCGCGCATGGTCTGGACCCTGGCGAAACCGTCGCGATCATGTTGCCGAGCGGCGCGGATTATTTCTTCACGTTCATGGGGATACTGCTGGCCGGCGGGGTTCCGGTGCCGATTTACCCCCCGGTCCGCCTGTCGCAGATCGAGGACCACATGCGGCGGCATGTCGGCATTTTATCGAACGCGCGCATCGCGATGCTGGTTACCGTGCCGGCGGCGCGTAGCGTTGCATGGTTGCTGCGCCCACATGTTGAGACACTGCGCGACATCATCAACGTCGAGGAACTGGTGGCGCCGGGCCCTGTGACAACACGGATTCCGGCACACTCGGACGACCTTGCGTTTCTGCAATACACGTCCGGCAGCACTGGAAACCCCAAAGGGGTGATGCTGACGCATGCTAATCTGCTCGCCAACATTCGTGCCATGGGTGAGGCCATCGGCGTCACGTCGAGCGACGTGTTCGTGAGCTGGCTGCCGCTTTATCACGATATGGGACTGATAGGCGCGTGGCTGGGCAGCCTGTATTTCGGGATGCCGCTGGTCATAATGTCGCCGCTCGCATTTCTGGTCCGGCCGCAGCGCTGGCTATGGGCGATACACCGTCACCGCGGCACACTTTCGGCCGCACCGAATTTCGCCTATGAACTGTGCATGCGCAAGATCGAGGATAGCGAGATCCAGGGACTGGATCTGAGTTCCTGGCGCCGTGCCTTCAATGGCGCCGAGCCGGTGCAACCCGAAACCATCACCGGTTTTCAGAAGCGATTCGCAGGCTTCGGTTTCCGTGCCGATGCAATGGCGCCGGTATACGGCCTCGCCGAATCCTCGGTGGGGCTGGCGTTGCAGCCACCGGGACGCAGCGCAGTCATCGATCGCGTGGATAGGGACAGCTTCGTGCACTCCGGCCATGCGCTGCCGGCGCCGCGCGAGGCGGCCTCCGCGCTGCAATTCGCGGGTTGCGGCATGCCTTTACCGGGGCATCAGGTACGCGTGGTGGGAGCGACCGGAGTCGAGCTAGGCGAACGCCACGAAGGACGCCTCGAATTCAAGGGACCATCGTCAACTCGCGGTTACTACCGCAACCCCGAGGCGACGCGCAAGCTTTTCGATGGCGACTGGCTGGACACCGGCGACAAAGCTTATCTGGCGGGCGGCGAGATCTTCCTGACCGGACGCGTCAAAGACATCATCATACGCGGCGGGCGCAATATCTATCCCTATGAGATTGAACAAGCAGTGGGCGACGTTCCCGGTGTGCGCCGGGGTTGCGTGGCGGTATTCGCGTCTCCCGACCCGCAATCGGGTACTGAACGCCTGATAGTTCTCGCCGAAACCCGCGAAATCGGCGCGGCAGCCCGCGCGGCGCTGCGGCGCACTATTGGCGACCGCGTCCTGGACGCGATCGGCATGCCCGCCGATGACATCATGCTGGCGCCGCCGCACACCGTGCTCAAGACATCGAGCGGAAAGATACGCCGCGCGGCGAGCCGCGAATTCTATGAGCGCGGCGGCGCCGCGGGCCGCCCTGCGCCGGTATGGCTGCAATTGATGCGACTGACGCTGGCCGGCGTCGTGCCGTCCCTGGTGCGTCTGGCGCACGCGGCGGCGGCTATCGCGTATGCAAGCTATGTCTGGATAGTCTTTCTCATGCTTGCGCCGCTGGCATGGCTAGTTGTATCTGCCTTGCGCATGCCGCGCCATGCGCGCGCGTTCGCGCATGATGCCGCACGCCTGCTGCTGTGGCTGGCGCGTATCCAACTGAAAACGGACGGACTGGCCAACTTGAGCGCCACGCGCTGCCTGCTGGCCGCCAATCACGCCAGTTATGTTGACGGCATACTGCTGGTTGCAGCCCTGCCGCGACATTTCCCGCACGCATTTGTCGCCAAGAGCGAATTGCGTACCAGCCTCGTGCCGCGCCTGTTTCTGCAAGGCATGGGCGCCTGCTTCGTCGCACGTTTTGACGCGCAGCAGGGAACGGAGGATGTCGATACGCTGGTGCGCATCATCGACGAGAAGCGGGCGCCGGTGATTTTTCCCGAGGGCACTTTCGACCGCCGGCCGGGGTTGCTTGCCTTCCGCAGCGGCGCGTTTGCGATAGCGGCACGCGCGACGGTACCGGTGATTCCCGTCACGATACGCGGTGCGCGTTCGATCTTGAGGGATGGCAGCTGGTTTCCATATCGCCATGCGGTGCACATTACGTTCGGCGCACCGATCAGCCCCAGCGGCACGCAGTGGAGCGACGTAGTTCTGTTACGCGATGAGGTCAGAAAAGTAATCCTCGGCCATTGCGGTGAACCCGATCTTGGGCGCTAATCCCCCTCTGACAATTGTGTACTACATCATCCATCGGCCAGATTCGCGCCGCTGAGCCGAACCGTCACGCAACCGCG
>CANJQI010000217.1 GCA_947476215.1 Betaproteobacteria bacterium | reverse complement strand
GTCAGCCCTGGGTGCCGGATACCCGACTGCCGTCGGTTCCCGCCGTCGCGGGCGCGCAGCCGGCGCCGGGCGAACTGGGGCAGCCCCTATCTCTTGCTCAGTTGACGGATCTCGCGCTTCGTCTTAATCCGAGAACACGCCAGGCGTGGTTGTCGGCGCGCGCGGAGGCGGCAAACATAGGCATAGAGCACGCCGATGACTGGCCGCTGATTACCGGGGCATACTCCAATACGATAGGACGACGGGTTTCCGCCACCAGCGGCGCGCCTTCACCGGTCCAGACGAGTTATGGCCCATCGATCAGTTTGAACTATGTACTGTATGACTTTGGGCAGGGAGACGCGTCGCTGGATGCGGCGAATTACCGTTTGCTCGCCGCCAACCTCGCGCAGAACCGCGTGCTGCAGGAAGTGGTGACACAGGTTGAGCAGGCTTACTATCGGGTGCTGGCATTTGAGCATCTCGTGCGCGCGGCGCGTGAATCACTGAAAAATTTTGAAACGGCGCTCGACGCTGCACTGCGTCGCCGAGCCTCCGGTCTGGCGACCGCAGGGGACGAATATCGTGCGCAAACGCAGGTCGGGCAGGCGCGGCTCGCACTGACTCGAAATGAGGGAGAACTTGCCAAGTCGCGCGGCCTGCTGGCCAATGCCGTGGGACTGCCGGTTAATACCGCGCTACAGTTGCAGCCAGTGCTGGAGGCGCCCCCAATATCGGAGATTAACCAGTCCATGGATGCGCTCATCGAAAAGGCCAAGGCCAATCGCCCTGATCTCGTCGCCTCTCAAGCACGTGCCTTGGCCGCCCGCGCCAATGTTCTGTCGGTATCGAGGACCGGTCTTCCCAGTCTGGAGTTTTCCGCGAATTACGGTCGGCTCATGTTTACCAACGGAACGGCGGTGGCAACCGACCCGCTACGCAACGTACAGCGCGCCGAACAGGACACCTATGCCTTCGGCTTCAGTCTGAAGATCCCGATATTCAGCGGCTTCAAGGACACGTACAGCACTCGCCGCGCAGAAGAGCAGGCCAAGCAGGCGGAAAGCGCGCGTGATCAACTCGTCAATCAGACCGAACTGGAAGTGTGGCAATCGTATTTCGATTTTCAGACGTCGGTGTCCAGTATTGCGAGCACGGCAAATCTGGTCAAGAGCGCAGGCGAATCGGCTGCATCCGCAGCAGCGCGTTACAAGGCAGGTGTGGGAACTCTCCTCGATTTTATTACCGCCCAGCTTGATGACACCAACGCGAAAGTGCAGCAGATTCAGTCGTATCTCGATTGGTATAGCGCGCTGGCGCGCCTGAACTTTGCATTGGGGGCTGGCGATTCGGTCGTGCCCAAGGGAACCAAGGCGCCATGATTCGGGATTATCCTCTCGCTCAACGCGTCCTTATTAACGCCGTATGTCGGTCGCGATAAACGGATTTATTGAGAAAGCCATATGAAGCCTTTTTGGAAGTCATTGCTGATCATTTTGGTTCTGGGTGCAGGCGGTGGGTACTACTGGTGGAAGACGCAACCCGGCAAAGCAGGTGAAGCCGCGCCGGCATCTGAAAAGAGCGCCAAGGCCGAACGCAAAGGCGGCGGCAGGCGCGGCGCTGGCGGCCCCGTTTCTGTAGAAACCGTGACAGTTACGCGCCAGTCCATGCCGATAGTGGTCGACGCAGTCGGGACAATAGAACCTGAACAGAGTGTCGTAGTGCGCCCGCAAGTCAATGGCGCCGTGCAGGCGGTGCTGTTCAAAGAGGGCGACTATGTAAAACGCGGACAGGTGCTGTTTCGAATTGATCCGCGCCAAATGCAGTCGGCGGTTGAACAGTTTCAGGCGACGGTTACTCGCGACCAGGCACAACTTGCGCAGGCCAGGGAGCAGGAATCGCGGCTGCGCCCGCTGATGGAAAAGGACTACATCACGCGGCAGGAGTTCGATGTTGCGGCGACGCAGGTAAAAGCCCTCGAGGCTACGTCTGACGCGAACCGCGCTGTTCTCAATCAGGCGAAGTTGCAGCTGTCTTACGCCGAGATTTCTGCGCCGCTCGCAGGTCGTACGGGCAACTTGTCAGTCAAGGCCGGCAATCTGGTGACGGCAGGCAACGCACCGGCGACGCTGGTCATTATTAACAGCACGCAACCGATACTGGCGTCTCTCAGCGTTCCGCAGCGGCAGATGGAAGAGATTCGACGCTACTGGAATACGCCTGACCTTAAAGTGCAGATCAAGACCAACCCCTCCGGTCCTGTCATGGGGGAAGGGCCGCTCATATTTATGGACAATACCGTGAACACGCAAACCGGGACCATACTGCTGAAGGCGCGTTTGAAGAATGAAAAAGAAGAACTGTGGCCCGGGCAGTTTGTCTCGGCGCGTATCACTCTGACTATTGAAAAGGACGTCATCGTGTTGCCAGATGCGGCAGTGCAGCCGGGGCAGGACCGCCCTTTTGTTTTTGTAGTCAAGGACGGCAAGGCCACGATGCAGCCGGTACAGGTTGCACGCCAGGTCGACAATCTGGTTGTCATTGCCAAAGGTCTTGAAGGCAACGAGCAGGTGGTTATCAACGTTCCGCCGACGCTGGCAGACGGCGCCGCGGTGCAATTGCGTGATGGACGAGGCTCGGATGGCAAAGGCGAGCGTACCGGTGGCAAAGGCAAGCGGGAAGCGAAAGGCGACGAGTCCTCCAAGGGCGACGGCAAGAAATCCACGGAATAGCGAACAAGCGAGCAGTACGAAGGAGGCAGGGACATGAATATTTCGCGTATTTTCATCGAGCGTCCGGTGGCAAGCAGTGTTCTTTTTGGATCCATACTCTTGTTTGGTTGGCTTGGTTTCGGGACGCTGCCGGTCAATGACTTGCCGAATGTGGATTTCCCGACGATCTCCGTAACGGCGCAACTTCCCGGCGCCGGGCCGCAGGTAATGGCGAATACCGTGGCGCTTCCATTGGAACGCGAACTCAGCCGCATTCCGGGCATCGATGAGATGAGTTCGACGTCCACCAGCGGGAACTCTAGAATCACATTGACTTTCTCGCTTGAGCGCGATATCGATTCAGCCGCTCAGGATGTTCAAAATGCAATCTCGCAGGCGATCCGGCGCTTGCCTGGCGACATGGATCCGCCGGGACTGCGCAAGCTGAATCCCGCGGACTCGCCGGTGCTGTTGCTCGCGATCGCCGGCAAAAACCTGCCGTTGTCGGAGCTGGACAGCTTCGCCGACTCGCGTATCGCACAGCGATTCTCGGCCGTAAACGGCGTTTCACAAGTGCAGGTTTTTGGGTCACAGAAGTACGCAGTGCGTCTGTATGTCGATCCGGCCGCGCTTGCCAAGCGCGGGCTTGGCCTCGACCGGGTGGTCACTGCGATTCAAAACGCCAACTCCAATCTGCCTTCCGGCGCGCTCAGCGGATCTGCCCGGACATACACCGTGAAATCGTCCGGAGGACTGGCGCGTGCGGCAGACTTTAATTCCCTCGTCATCGCCTACAAGGACGGCAACCCGGTGCGTTTCGCGGATATTGGGCACGCGGAGGACGGTGTTGCGAATGAAAAGCAACGCAGCTGGCATAACGGCGATCCTGCCTTGTTCCTTGCAATATATCGTCAGCCTGGCTCGAATACGGTAGAGGTCGTGCAGCAGTTGCGCAGCATGTTGCCGGACATCGAGCGCGAAATGCCGGCGGGCGCGACGCTAAACGTGGTTTCTGATCGCTCGGAATTCATCCGGGATTCGATACATGAAGTCAATTTTACGTTGCTCTTGTCGATCGTGCTGGTCGTGGGCGTCATTCTGATATTTTTGCGCAATCTGCGTGCGACCCTGGTCACAGCGCTGGTGCTGCCCGCTTCGATTGTGGGTACGTTCGCAGTCATGCACCTGACGGGATTCAGCTTGAACAATCTGTCGCTGATGGCAATCACGCTGGCTGTGGGATTTGTCGTTGATGATGCGATCGTGGTTCTGGAGAACATTACGCGTCACATGGAAATGGGTAAGGATCGCATGCAGGCGGCGCTGGATGGCTCCAAGGAAATTGCCTCGACCGTATTGACCATGACCATATCGCTGACGGCGGTATTCGTGCCTATACTGTTTATGGAAGGCATGGTCGGACGGTTGTTCCGGGAATTCGCAGTGACGGTAGGCGTGGCCGTGCTGATTTCGGGTGCGGTATCGCTGTCTATCACGCCCATGCTTTGCAGCCGATTATTGAAACCTTCGCATGAACACGGACGTCTATTTAACTGGTCTGAACGCGTATTCGACGCCACACGCGATTTTTACATATCGAGTTTGCGCTGGATGCTGCGTTTTCAGGGGACGCTGCTGGTTGCGTCCATCGTCGTGCTGCTGAGCATGGGGTTGCTTTACGACGCTGTTCATAAGGGGTTTATTCCCCGCCAGGATACCGGAGTCATTAATGGCAACACACGTGCGCGCGAAGGAACGCCGTTCGACAAGATGGTGGCGATGCAGAAGGTCGTTGCCGAGACGATACGAAAAAACCCAAATGTCGAAGCTGTAATGTCGACGGCAGGCCAGGGGACGGGAGGGGACAACGGTCCGAACGTTGGTCGCCTGATAATTAAGCTTAAGCCGCGCGGCGAGCGGACTATCGGCGCCGACGAAGTCATCCAGCAACTTCGTCGTGAAGTTGCCGCCGCCAATCAAAGTCTGGTGATGTTTCTTTCCAATCCTCCGGCCATTCGCGTTGGCGGGACAGTCTCAAACAGCGACTACGTCTTTACGCTCACCAGCAGCGAGTTAACGCAACTCTACGGCCCCGCGCAGGAGATGGAAGCCCGATTGCGCACATTACCGTTATTGCAGGATGTGTCGACGAACCTGCAATTGCGCAATCCCGAGATACAACTCAACATTATGCGCGACCGCGCTTCCGCGTTGGGTATTGCTTCCCAGCAGATCGAACTGGCGTTGTTCAATGCGTTTGGAGGACGCAGGATCAGCACACTGATGGGGTCCTCAGACCAATACGATGTCAGATTTGAAGTTGATCGCCGTTATCAGGCTGACACGAACGCAATGGAGTCCATATATATACAAGCCCCCAATGCGTCGGGCGGCGCGATGGTGCCGCTGAGCGCGGTGGCGGAGATAAAGACTGGCGTGGGCCCGATATCCGTCGCCCACTCGGGACAACTTCCGGCGGTTGTGCTTTCATTCAATCTGGCGCCGGGCGTATCGGTCGGTGATGCGGTCATTGCTGTCAAGGATCTTGCCGCAGAGGTATTGCCCCCGACGATTACAAGTTCGTTTGCAGGCAGCGCAAAAGCGTTCGAGGCGGCATTCCGATCCCTGCCGGTGCTGTTGGCGATAACCGTACTTCTGATCTATATCATTCTCGCCATACTTTATGAGCACTACGGCTATCCGCTGGCCATCCTGACGGCGTTGCCGTTCGCGGGATTTGGCGCGCTGCTGACCCTGTTAGTATTTGGTGAAGAACTGAACATCTTCAGCTTCGTGGGCATCATTCTTCTTATCGGCCTGGTCAAAAAGAACGGCATCATGATGGTCGACTTTGCGCTGCAGATGCAGCGCGAGCAGAACATGGAACCGTCGGCGGCTATGGTTGAGGCCTGCAAAGTGCGGTTTCGTCCCATTATGATGACGACCATGGCGGCTATTATTGCCACGTTGCCGATCGCGCTTGGCTATGGAGCTGGCGCGGAAACGCGACGCCCGCTCGGTATCGCAGTTGTGGGTGGACTAGTCTTCTCGCAGTTCCTGACCCTCTATGTGACGCCCGTATTCTACGTAACCATGAACCGATTCCAGAAATTCGTGTTTCGCAAGCGTGGAGATGTCGCGACGACGAAAGTGTGAGGCATAGACGGCAATGCCGGCATGCGGCTTTTCTTCATAGCAATATTGAGTAATCGTTTGACCTGCCATCGGCACGTTGTTACAATGCACCTCCTCAGGCGCGGGGTGGAGCAGTCTGGCAGCTCGTCGGGCTCATAACCCGAAGGTCACAGGTTCAAATCCTGTCCCCGCAACCAGACAAATCAACGGCTTACCTTCGGGTAGGCCGTTTTTGTTTGTGGGGGCGATTCGCCATGTAAGCATCCATGTAAGCCGATTTCCGGAACAATTGGGCAGGTAGCTTTATGGCTCTAATGGGGTCTCAGTCCGCCTCCTTCCGGTAAGCACTGCGCATTCCGTACGAATAGGCGATAAACGCCTCAATCTGGACAGCCCTTTAGCGTCTGAAATCGGAAGACCCTCCGCGCAGCCTCCAATACGGCTCCAAGTCGATAGTTGACGCGCTTTCCCGCCGTTGTTGTCCGAAACAACCCTCGGTATCGTTCACTCCGAACCGCATGGTGATAAAACTTTTGTTCGCTTGTCCAACGGGGGGGATTCAAATGAATCATCAGTGCTTGAGGCGGGCGCACCCCACCGCCCCGCCACCCCCCGCGTAGGGGGCAAAGACACCCCGCCGCCTACTTGCTTAGTAATCCACACACTCAATCACCTAAAAATTAGGTCATTGATTTCACTCAACAATGTCAGTGTAACAGGGTGTTACACTGAGTAACAGAGTTACCCCCTTGTTTTAAGTATGAAAAAAATTATATATAAAAAAATATGACCCCAGCACAGAAAGAAGTCTTGTTGGTGATTTGGGGGTGGAAACGCGGATGATGACGCGTGTTCAAGCGAATAATGCTTTTGACATCACGGTGGGAGCGGAGGCGCTGTCGGCAAGAGCAACGTGCTGCTATTTCCGCAGAATGTGAAGTCGCACTTGGTGTGAAGTCGCGCCCGGATGCTGCCATCGAATGTCACGAACGGCTTGGCGGACTCCTGCGCTACTATCACCGCAAGGCTACTTGAGAGTTTCGTCGTATCAGGGGGGGGCGGTGCGTTGTCTTGGCGACTCGGGCCAGTGCTGCCATGGCGTCTGGCTGCGGCGTTTCAGCGTGGGCAAGGCGTAAAGCGCGCATGAATTCCCCGGTTTTTTGTTGGTCAAACTGGCTTACAATCGACATTCGGGCAATAAAAACGCGTTTTTTCTACAAATCGGCGCCGATGGAGGTTTTGACCCTACGGGTTGGCAATCTGGAAACGTGCCGGGACGTGGCGGCGCTGTCCACGCTTATTACCTGACTGGCGAGTGTTTTGCCGCGCCATTCAGGCATGAATACACTCTGGCGAGTCACGATACCGTTTCCGGGCTTGGTTTTTCGCTTGTCCTCTTTGAATTCTCATTGGTGCTGCCGCCGTTCTGAAAGGAAGCGTTCATGCTTTCACTGCGCTCTGTTCTAGTTCTTGGCTCAGTCGCAACGATGGTCGCTGGTGCCAATGGCGCCTGCAGTCAGGACTTTCCAACCAGACCCCTTCGTATAATCACGTCGGAAGCTGGCGGCGGAAACGATTTCATCTCGCGCGTCATCGCGGTGGGACTCGGCGCCGGTGTCAATCAGCAGGTCATCGTCGAGAATCGGGGGGGCGCGAGCGGGGCCATCGCGGCGCAGGGTGTTGCAAGATCGGCGCCAGATGGTTACACGATGCTGCTTTACAGCGGCACCCTGTGGATCGTCACGCTTCTGCAGAAGATGCCTTACGAGATCGGCAGGGACCTTTCGCCCATCACGCTGACGACCCGCCAGCCCAACATCGTGGTTGTGCATCCTTCGTTGTCGGTGAAGACGGTTCAGGAACTGGTCGCGCTGGCGAAACGCAGGCCGGGCGAGCTCAACTACGCATCGGCGTCGATTGGGGGCTCAACCCACCTCTCAGTCGAACTTTTCAAGTCGCTTACGGGCGTCAATATCGTGCATGTTCCTTACCGGGGCACCGGCCCCGCGCTGACTGATCTGATGAGTGGCCAGATGCAGGTGATGTTCGCTGTTTCCGGAGGGGTGACGCCGTATACCAGATCCGGCAGACTGCGGGCTCTCGCGGTCACCAGCGCCGAGCCATCCCTGCTCGCGCCGGGGCTGCCAACTGTCGCGGCATCGGGGCTGCCTGGCTACGAGTCGGTGTCGATGCACGCCATGTTTGCACCCGCCAAAACCCCGGTGGCGATCATCCACCGGCTGAACCAAGAGATTGTCAGGGTTCTCGGCAAAACGGATGTCAAGGAGAAGCTGTTCAACTCCGGCGTGGAAGTCGTCGGAACTTCGCCGGAGGAGCTTAACGCGAAAATGAAGGCAGAAATGGCTCAATTGGGCAAGTTGATCAGGGATGTCGGTATCAAAGCCGAATAGCCGTTTGTGGCCGGTGCTGCGCATCATCCACCGTGTCATCGCGGGGTATCTGCTCAAGCAAGCGGGGCTGAAACGCACAACAGCCGACACCGGCGCGG